>DGYJ01000104.1:0-10841 GCA_002396665.1 Bdellovibrionaceae bacterium UBA5009 | reverse complement strand
CATGCCCCCTACGCGAGTCATAGAAACAGTCAAACGAGCTCCGCAAAGTTTTTCAAATAATGTGTAAACCTTTTCGCGGTAAGTGAATAAATGGAAAAAGGCCGTCAATGCACCCAAATCCACCCCACCAGTTCCCACTGCAACGATGTGGTCAATAATTCGAGAAAGCTCGCAAAGCACAACACGTGTGGCTTGGGCTTTAGCAGGAATTTCAACACCCAAAAGTTTTTCAACCGTTTTGCAATATCCCACATTGTTCATCGGAGCTGAACAGTAGTTCAATCGATCCGTGTAGGGAATCACTTGGTTGTAAGGATGGGTCTCTGCCATTTTTTCAAAGCAACGGTGCAAATAACCAATTTCAACACCAGCACGCACAACTGTTTCACCATCAAGTTCAGCCATCACTCGAAGTGTTCCATGCATGGCTGGATGTGAAGGACCAATGTTAATTGGAACCATATTTTCAGTCAGGATATCACCGCGCTGATCACCATCATGGTCAAAGTGAACAGGCAAAACTGAATCACAATGTTGTTGATGATCAGCTTCGTAATCTTTGCGTAGTGGATGACCAACAAATTGATGATGGGTCAAAATTTTTCGAAGGTTCGGGTGATTGGCAAAAACAATTCCAAACATATCGTAGGCTTCACGCTCGAACCAATCAGCCCCACGCCAAATGCCGATAGCTGATTCAAGGGTCTCGCCTTCGCCCACTTGAACTTTAATGCGTAATCGCGAAGCAGTTCGTGAAGAAAACAAATGGTAGACAACATCGAAGCGACGGGCGCGGGTTGGATAATCAACACCGCAAACATCCATCAAAAAATCAAATTCCCCATTGTCGCGCAAAAAACGCAGCACAGGAACGATTTGGTCCTTCGGGATTTCTAAAACGTCATCGCCGTGGACATGGTCAGCTTTCCAACTTTGAGTATCAAAGGATTGGGATAGTTTTTGTTTTAAGATCTCAATTTTTGTCATAGGGATTTTTCCAATTGTCTTTCCATGGTCGTGGTTGACCAGTTGAAATCATTCTTTGAAGTGACATGACTCCGTCAAGAACAGCCTCTGGAGTCGGAGGGCAACCCGGAACATAAACATCCACTGGGATCACTTTGTCGCAACCTTGAAGCACGTGATACGCACGATAGAAGCCACCAGAACTTGCACAGGCCCCCATGGATAAAACATATTTTGGCTCTAGCATTTGTTCGTAAATTCGAACCAAGATGGGTGCCATTTTTTCAGTGATTGTTCCAGCCACTAAAAGCAAATCAGCTTGGCGTGGTGAAAAACGAACAACCTCTGCACCAAATCGGGCCAAGTCATATCGTGGACCCATCACTGACATCAATTCGATTCCGCAGCATGCGGTTCCGTAAGGCAAAGGCCATAATGAATTTTTTCTTCCCCAGGCCACGATGGCATCAAGCCGTGTGGTCATCGCGAAGGATCTTGAGAAATCATCAGCAGATTGAGTCCCCAAGGCTTGCGGAGAATTTGGTGACGACGAAGTAACCATGTTGGACATGTTAAAAACTCCCGTAGTTTGTTTTCATTTAACTTTTAATTAGTACCCAGATTCACCTGAAAACTCTATATTTTTTTGCCCAACGCGCAAGCCCATAGGTCTTCAAATCTTTGAATCGACTCATGTATTTTGACGGGTTTTCTTTTAAGGAATTGTATTTTTGCTGATTTTTTTAGCAAAGTTAAGGAAAGCTTTGCAATTAAGAGGCTTTTTTACGATCCATCCAGCTTTGAAGACTTTCTTCACGGGACATCAGCTGATCTAAGCGCTGCTCAAGATTTGACAGCAGGTCTTCGGCTGACACCGTTTTTGGAGCTCCATCTGACATTTCGATGCAAAGCTCTTTCATTTTTTCAGGCGGAATGTATTGGTTCATGATTAAACGCAAAGACGAATAGTACTCACGCATCTGATCCGTGAGTAAACGAATATCGCGACGTATTTTGTGGTATTCACCTTCTAGCAAAACCTCTTTGATCACTTGCAAAACCTGTTCTGGACCACAGGATTTTTCAACTAATCGGTAGGTCCCAAGTTCGACGGCCTTAATTGTTGCCGCCACATCCAAGTTTCCAGAAAATAAAATAAATGGAAAGCGATGGCCCATTTCATAGGCTTTTTTAATCATCGCCAAACCGTTCATTTGCGGCATATTGTAGTCAGAAACAACCATGTCAAATTGGATTTCTTTTTGAAAATCAAGGTACTCTAAAAAGTCCTTCGGAGAATTAAAATCGATCACTTCAAATTGATCACTTAAGTACTCACTGTATATTTCAGTGATGTCTTTTTCGTCGTCAATCAAGATGATTGTTTTCTTTTTCATTTCCACAAACTCCTAGGCCTACAATGAATTCATCGGCAGAAATTTAAAAATACTTTTGCAATTTTCAGGTGAAATAAGTTTGACACTTTTCGCAGCATTTTGCAGTTCTCAAAATGAGACAAGCCCAAAATCAATGGGCCGCTTGAAAGTTAAATATTTTGTCCAAAAGGTTCCTATTAAGTCCCCCCGACTTTAGACCGAAGGACCTATCATGACGACTGAAAAATTAAGCTACCTAATTAACTTCAAGAGATTAAAAACCAAGTGCTGGTTTTTAAAAAAAGCAGACCAGGACTATGGTCCATTCTCTAAGCTTGAGATCGTCCAAATGCTGCAAGAAAAGGTAGTCCACCCCGATCAACAAATTCGCAAAATGGATGGAGCAAAAACATGGACTCCAATCTGCCATGTTGAAGATTTTAAAAATGAAAATATTCGCGATCTTAAAAAAGAACTTCCTGACGATTCACAGAATGTTTTTTTCAAACGACAACACGCTCGAAAAAATTTCGACTGCCAGCTGATTGTTCACAATAATAAATTAACCCTGGAAGGTGAAAGTTACGAAATCAGTGCCGGAGGTGCTGGACTTGTCTTGAATACAAATCAACTTCAAACAGGTCAGACATTATTAATTCATTTTCAACCCGGAAGCGAAGTTCCACCATTCAACGCTGTCTGTAAAGTTGTAAGTAAGCTGCCCAACAACGAAATCAGAGACAACGCTTCCACAAAATATGGAGTCACTTTTACAAGCATCAGCTCGTCGATCCGCGCAAGCATTCGACAATATGCCCAAGAAGAGACCCAAAAGGCGGCAATATGAAAAGATTAGTCACACTCGCAATGTCGGCATTGCTGACACAATCCTGCGCGAACTCGGTGCACTTTGAAGTTCCAGCATCTCAGGATAGCTTTGCCCAGTCCGTTGCATGGAATAACAAAGTTGATATCCTATTTGTGATCGACAATACGGTTTCGATGGAAAAAATGCGACAAAGCCTTTACACCAATATGTCTTCGCTTATTCAATCTTTGAATCAAATGAAAATGGATTATCGTGTTGGATCAACTTCCACAACCATGGCCTCTTGGTATGCAGGAAGCGGAAGGCTTCATGGCTCTCCGGTTTACATTACAAAAGATACTCCCAACTTTGATGCGGCCATGTACGACAAAGTTATTATGAACAATGATGGAAGCTCTGTAGAGCGGGGCATGGACGCAGTCGTTAGCGTCACCTCGAACTCTTATCAAACAGGTGAAGGTCAGCGCTTTTTACGACCTGATGCCCTTTTATCCATTATCGTTGTCACCAATGAAGATGACAAAAGTGCGAATATGACTTCCACATCAAATAATAATTCCCAGTACTACAAAACATACTTTGATCAGCTAAGACCTTCACTTGCCACTGGCGAGCGTGGATGGATGTTGAACTTTGTGGGCATCACAAGCCTGGCAGATCCTTGCCAAACAAGTGATATCGGAAGCTACAAAGAAGTTGGCATGCGATTAATGGAATTAGCAAATTACAGCAATGGTCGTGTCGATTCGATTTGCAATGGAAACTTATCTGCAACACTTTCCAATATCCGTGCACGAATCGTGCAAAGACTTTCTGATTACAAACTGAGCCGAGTTCCCAAAGTGTCTTCTATTAAAGTCTATGTGAACGGTGTTTCTGTTGCTCAGGATCCAACAAATGGTTGGGTTTATGTTTCGACACTGAACTTGGTTCGCTTCAATGGAAGCAGCTTACCGTCCTCTGACGCCAATATCAGAGTCGATTTCGACCCAGAGGGCGCAGACTAGAAGGTCTTAATTTAAGAATTACTTCAGGGCTTCGCGAATATAAGCCGAGCCCTGATCCAATAACCAAACCACAATGGCGATCACCAGAAAAATGCAACCGACTTCTTTCCATTGAGCTTGGCCCTGATAGGCGATCAGTAGCTTACCAATCCCACCGCCACCGACGAAGCCGACAATGGTCGCCATTCTGACGTTGATATCCCAACGATAAACTGTGAAAGAAATAAAAGGCAAAACAACTTGGGGAACTATGGCGTACCAGATGGTCTGCAATTTGTTAGCACCACAGGAAAGAACTCCTTCGATGGGCCCATCACCTACAGATTCAATAATTTCGGAGTACTGCTTGGCCAAGGATGCGATCGAGTGAATCATCAAAGCCAACATCCCCGCCGCTGGACCAATACCTACCCATACTGCAAAAATGATGGCCCACATAAAGGCCTCAACAGATCTTGTGATATTCAACAAAGTCCTTAGCAATAAGTAAAATACGAAGGCCAAAGGATGCTTCATGATATTTTTTGCTGCAAAAAAACTAAGAACAAAGGCGATGGGGATTGCAAAGGCTGTTGCAATAAAGGCCATAAAAATTGTTTCAAACATTCTGACAACGGCTCTTGGCAAAATTTCAAAATTGGGCCTTAGAAGTTCTGAAAATATTCTGACAGCCCCTTGGAATCCGTCGCGGTCTAGAACTTTTTCAAACGAAAATTCTGTAACACGTAAACCGATGGCAAATGAAATTAGCATGGTGATCACTGCTTGCCATCCCCAAAATGACTTTAACATTGGCACTTCTTCACCGTGGGTTTTTCTGTAATCTGGTTCGAATATCTTTTCGCCCCAGGTTTTTATGCCCTGACGATTGACGAAATAACTCGCCAACATGGATAGAACAAACAAGACTCCATACCAAGACGAGTTCCGCCCCAATAACAAAAGTTCATCTTCATTGGGCTGCAGCAGCAGATAAACTAAAACTGCTAAAACAAATGAAATTGTCAGGCCATCGAAAACAGAACTTTTCAAATTGAATTTGTAAGCTCCATTCGTCGCTTCTAAATGCTTAAATGTTTTTTGCGATTTAGTTGACATGGACTTCCTTCGCACCTTCACCGTAAATTTTTTCAAACCACTTTTCATCTATTTCTGACGGCAAACCTTCGTAAACAATTCGTCCATCTTTCATAGCAATAACCCGGGTTGCATACTGGCGAACCAAACTTAAAAAGTGCAGATTGCAAATGACGGTAATTCCAAGTTCTTGATTTACTTTTTTAAGATAGTCCATGACGACATGGCAGGTCGCAGGATCTAGGCTGGCCACAGGCTCGTCGGCCAAAAGAACCTCTGGATTTTGTGCCAAAGCTCTGGCGATGGCGACCCTTTGTTGTTGCCCACCCGACAACTGATCCGCACGAATTCTGGCTTTTTCAGATATCCCAACAAGCTTCAAGTACTTCATCGCTTCATCACGATCTTTTTCAGAAAAAATTCCAAGAATACTTTTCAGTGTGCTTGTCGAACTGAGTCTACCCATTAAAACATTCGAAAGAACAGAGTGGCGCGGAATCAAATTAAAATGTTGAAATATCATTCCGATTTTTGTTCTTAAATTTCGAATTTGATCTGCACCTTCAAGTTTTGCGATATCAAGGCTTTTATCTTTCTGACTTTTAAAAAGAATTTGCCCAGAGCTTGGGTCCAATAAACGATTGATGCATTTCAATAAGGTCGACTTGCCAGAACCACTTAAACCAATCACGACAAGGAATTCGCCTTGCTGAACTTCAAAACTAATGTCTTTTAATGCTTGAACCCCGTTGGGATAAGTCTTCGTTAAATTTTTAACACTCAAAATTGGTGCTGACATTTTTCCTTCTTCGTTCATTATTTGATCATCTCGTTGGCCTGTTTACCCAACGAAGATAAAATCTGGCGAACAGAATCATAATCTTGATCTGTTGCTAATTTTAAATCCGTGGCGCCAAACACATCATCAAAGGCCCTTTTGCCTTCTGAAGTTTTTACGAACTCCAAAAAACAATTTACAATTTTTGTTTTCATCTCTTCCGGCATGTCCTTGCGAAAAACAACGGGATCATTTGGAATTGCTGAAGATAAACTTAAAATACGAACTTTTTTTTCAACATCTGGGTATTGAGTCAAAACAAGTCTACGGGCATCTTCGATTCGCCCATTTTCTGGCGGGGAATAATAAGTGGCGCCGGCATCGACTTCGCCCATGTACACTTTGATGACAACATTGTCGTGTCTCATGGCAAACATGACTTCTTTGGGTTTTACGTTTTGATCATTCAAAGTTTTCATTGGCAACAAGTATCCAGAGGCCGATGCCGAATCGACAAAAGCAATTTTTTTACCTTCAAGATCTTTCACCGATTTGAGTGAGCTGTCGGATCGAACAATAAACTGGGATTGATAAGTCGATGATCCATGTCGAAGAACAGTCATACGGGCTTCTGCCCCGTACTTTTCGTGGGCTAAGATATAGCCAAACGAGTTCAAGGCCGCAACGTCTGCCTTTTTTGTTCCAAAGGCCTCCACAACAGCCACATAGGAGGCAGGGATTTGCACATCAAATTTATAGGGAGTATGGGATTCTAAATAAGCCTTAAAGACAGAGGCATTGGCGTCTAAAACTTTAGAATCCACAGAGGGAATAAAATATAATTTCACAGGATTTTTTTCGCTGCCAAGTTCTGCCTTTTGTGACGTGCAGGCCGACAATGCGAAGGCCACAAAAACAAGGGCCAAAAAAATAAAGTGATTTATCTTGTATTCACAGTTTTTCATTCACAGATGACCTAACAAATTGGTGAAAAAAGTCTATAATAGTCTTTGATTTTGTAGGACTTCCATGGCTGAATGGCCACCTATGACGCACGCCCACCTTAGCCTTCGTCAAATTCTGGTTAAGATTCAATCCGTGGCCCAAGAAAATGGCCTAGAAAAACCTGTTTTAGCGGTTTTTGATCTGGACTCTACCCTTTTTGACGTGGGCCCCCGATTTGAAAAAGTTTTATTGGATTTTACCTTGCAAAAATCCTTCACTGAGCAGTTCCAAGAATTTGCGGAAATTTTTCAGAACATAAAAGTCATCAAGGGCGATTGGGGCCTTAAAGATGTTGTTGAACGGGCTGGTCGAAATCACTTCCAAAAAAATAAAATTGACGAATTAAAGGTTCAAAATTTTCGTCGTCAGCTGACAGAATTTTGGACGGAAAAGTTTTTTACAAATGAGTACCTTGAATTTGATGTCCCCTACAAAGGGGCCACTCAGTTTGTCCATTCAATTGCAAAAACAAACGCTGACATTGTCTACCTGACGGGCCGCGATCAGCACCGGATGGGACCAGGTTCGCAAAAGGTGCTTGAAAAATGGGGATTCCCTGTGCAATCACCAAAACAGCAATTGGTCCTAAAGCCCCACAAAGACATCGACGACGCCCTTTTTAAGCGGGATTGGTTTCAAAAAATTGATTCGCAAAAGTATTCACAAATTTGGTTTTTTGAAAATGAGCCTGTGAATATTCATTTGATTCGTGAAAGTTCACCCCATGTGAATATTGTTTTTTTTGACAGCACACACTCAAAAAAAGCCCACCCGCCAGATGATTTGCCCTGGATTCAAGATTTTTACTGGAACGAGGAAGAATAATGCTTTACCTAGTTGCGACCCCTATTGGGGACCCTAACGAAATCACACTGCGCGCCCTTGAAATTCTAAAGAATTCAGAAACGATCATTTGTGAATCCACAAAAGAGACTTCTATTCTTCTAAAAAAACATGGACTCAGTGGTAAAAAATATGAAGTCTTGAACGAACACTCAAAAGCAGAGGATTTAAGACCCCTTGTCGAGCTTTGTAAACAACAAGATGTGGCTTTAGTTTCTGACTGCGGAACACCAGGTTTTTGTGATCCCGGCGCAGATCTTGTGAAAGAGTGTCGCAGACAAGGTGTTCTTGTCAGAAGCGTGCTTGGGCCTTCGGCCCTGATGGGATTGATTTCAATGAGCGGTTTACGCTTGGATCGATTTCTTTTTCGCGGTTTTTTACCTGCAGAAAATACTGAACGGGCAAAAGAAATTGAGAAATTAAAAAAAGAAAACCAGGCTGTTATCTTAATGGATACTCCTTACAGACTGCAAAAAACCCTTGGCGAAATGAAAACCCATTGGCCAGATCATGAGTTGATTTTAGCTTTAAATCTTTCACAAGAAAATGAGCTTGTGGTCGAAGGCAAGGTTGATCAAATCCTTCGCAATGATATCCCGGAAAAAGCTGAATTTATGCTGATGATTAAGCCTCTGCGAAATAATTCAAACCAGAAGACACAAAATAAAAATGCTTCAACTTCCCGTCGATAGTTTTCTTGAAGAAATACTTTCTTCACTTTGTCAGCATTCTAAGTTGGTGCTCAGCGCGTCCCCTGGCGCAGGGAAAACCACACGTCTTCCGCCTTTTTTGAACAAAGCTTCTAGTCGCAAAAAATTAAACATCAAAGAAAATCAAAAAATTTTAGTTTTAGAGCCCCGACGAATAGCTGCCATTTCTGCAGCCCAAAGAATTGCCGAAGAAAACAATTGGACCCTTGGTGAAGAGGTCGGCTATCAAGTTCGTTTTGACAACTGCTCGAGTTCAAAAACACAAATTTTATTTTTAACAGAAGCCCTACTGGCACAAAAAATGGTTCGTGATTTCGAGTTGTCTGACGTGGGCTGCGTTCTGCTGGACGAATTTCACGAAAGATCGGCCACAACAGATCTGACCTTGGGCCTTTTGAAAGAGCTCCAAAGCATCCGTCAGGATTTGAAGATTGTTGTGATGTCGGCAACACTGGAACAGGATCGACTGAAAGAATACCTGAACCCCTGCGAAATCATCGAAGTGCCGGGAAGAATTTTTGAACTGGAAAGTTTTTATTCTTCCCAGCCCCAACCCCTGATTTGCAATGATCAGTTTTATGATCGTCTTGTGAATATGATTCAAAATGCCCTTAGCAATAAGGAAAGCGAAGATATTTTAGTCTTTCTGCCTGGGCAGTCTGAAATTCACAGAACATTAAATCGGGCGCAAGAAAAAATTCGCGCAAGTCATATTCACTTCTTCCCCCTGCATGGACAAATGTCCCTGGATGACCAAAGGCAAGCCCTGGCCCCCTTAGCTTGTGGAAAAAAAATTGTTCTTGCCACCAACGTGGCTGAATCTTCAATTACCATTGACGGAGTGAATACGGTCATCGACTGTGGCTTGGAAAAATTAGCCTCTTGGAATGATAAAACAGATTCCATGTCCTTAGAGCTGAAACGCATCTCGCTTTCTTCGGCAAAGCAACGCGCAGGACGTGCAGCAAGGCAAAAAAAGGGATTCGCCTACAGGATGTGGACGGCCCACGACGAGCTTTCAATGCCCTCTTTTACGACTCCGCAAATTCATCGCTCGGATCTCGCACAAATTTTGATGCTCTTGTCTGCTCAAGGGGTTAGCCAGTTTGAAAAGTTTGACTGGCTGACGCCACCGGACCTTTCAAAACTAAAACGTTCCCATGAACGATTATTAAATCTTGAGCTTCTGACGACCGAGGGAAATCTTTCAGACATTGGTAAAAAAATCATCCAAAGCCCATTGGCCCCAGACCTGGGCCGCCTACTTTATGAATTTCAGGTGCAGGGGCTGTTTGACGTGGGTTGTGAAATTGTGGCTCTGCTACAAGAAAAAGATTTTTTAAATTTTCAAAATTCAGATTTGCGCTCTCCGGAAACAGAAGAACTGGATTGTGACTTAACCTATCGTTGGTGTGTTTTGAATAAAAATCTTGATGATAGGCCCCATGGAAGATCTATTTCCATACCGACAATCAAGTTGATCGAAAAAACAATTTCGCAACTTTATAAAATGAACTGGGTCGATTCCCCATCGAAATCGATGCCCCAATTTCAAAAATTGAATATTCAAAATCAGCAATTAGAAATTCAAAAGGTCTTTTTAAAGGCCTGGCCCCACCGTCTTTGCGAAAGACGCAGTGATGGGAAAAATTTATTAAGCATGGGCGGGAAAGGTTTTGAAATTTCCCAGCGCAGTTTTTGCCGCAAAAGCCATTTTGCAATCTTACTAAAAACCTATGAAACAGAAAAATCCAAGGACCCAATTTGCGATCTAATGATGTCCATTGACGAAGAAATGCTGACCCTTGCATTGGCCGATAAAATAAAACAAAACGAATCCTTATGTTACGATGAAAAAAATAAAAAGTTTAAGTTGATACGAAAAACTGTGATTGGCCGACTGACTTTAAAAAGCACTGATGCTGCAGATTTTGACATGTCAAAATTAGAATCCCTTTGGCCGCAGTTTTTAAAAGAAAATTTTTCTGAAATTTTAAAACAAAATTCTGATTTTTTATTTTTCTGGCAAAGGTTGCAATTTTTATTAAAAAATAAAAACTTATTGGCGGCGACACAACAAGATCTGCTAACTTCTTTTGAAATTTCTTTGGAAGATATATTGCATGAATTTTATATTCAGATTTCTTGGCAAGAAAAATCTTTTGATTCTATTTTAAAAAAGGATCTGGCTTCTTTTTTAAACACTTTACTGCCAGGTGAAATTCGCAAAATCCTTTCTGAACTTGTCCC
>DGYJ01000024.1 GCA_002396665.1 Bdellovibrionaceae bacterium UBA5009 | reverse complement strand
CCTTTGGCTATGCAGGTGGTTTGCACGATACAGATTCTAAGTTGGTTCATTTTGGCGCGAGGGAGTACGATGGTTTGACGGGAAGATTTTTATCCAAGGACCCGATCAGATTTGCTGGTGGTGATACAAATCTTTACGGATATGTTTTGCAGGACCCGGTTAACTTAATTGATCCAAGCGGAACAGATGCGTGCGGAATGTCTCAATCTACAGGCGCGATAGTCTGTATTGGGGATGACGGAAATTTATCTGGCGTTGGGCATGGGTATAGCGGTAGCGGAATTGGAAAAAATAATCCTGGGATGGCAGGAGTGCCAAATGTTGGGCCTATTCCAATAGGGGAATATACTATCGGTGGTGGTTACAAAAGCCCTAAAACCGGACCAGGAACTCGTCCGCTTGATCCAAGTCCAGACACCATTGCTAGTTTTCCGCCAGGACGTGATCCATTTTCTTTTAGATGGCATGGTGATGATGGGAATGGAACAGCCTCTCAAGGTTGTCCAATAAGCGATCCTGGATTGAGGGGAACTCCAAGAAATGGAAGTCCATTTAGTGTAGGGCCATAGATAAAAATTGCATGAATTTTTGTAAAAAAATATTTTAAAGTGGTTAAAAATTAGAGGTTAATTTGAAAAAAAATTTAGTTTCAATTCTAGTGATTGTTTTATGTTTGGTGTCTTGTCAGACCTCTCCAAAAGATAAGGACGAAAAAAATATAACCGCCATAGGTGTTGTTGAAGATGCAAGGCCGCAGCAACAAGTACGTGCCCTTTTCATTTATAACCAAGGAGATTGGAAGGTTCTTCCAAATCAGTTGAAAGAAATGCAATGGGCCATTTTTTACAGCGGAAATGAGATCGGAATGCTTAAGACAGAGGCATTGACGCCAAAGTTCTCAAATGATCAAGGTAAACTACTAGTTAAAGGCGATATTGGAAATGCTTTAATGATTTCCAATGGAAGTGAAAACTATGAAAATTGGGAAGGCATTCCGAAGTACAGGCCCTTAATTGCTGTATCCGGAATCAAATCAGAGCAGATTTCACTGACACAAAGGAGAATGAGCTCTGATGAATTTGAAAAAGTTTTTAAGGAATTTAGAAAATTAGTGGTTTCGGTAACAAATTGCAAAAATTCTAAGAAACTTTTTAATTACAAAGCTAAAGATTTAAAAAACTTAAGCGCAATTCAAATTGAAGAAGGAAAAGTATTATTAGGAATTCAACTTAATAATGATCTTAATAAATGTGATGGCCCTAGAACAAGTGTGTGGTCGCAACACTGGTTCATTTTGAAAAATAATAAAATCAAATTTTTAGGCAATAATATATATCCAGTAGATGGCTTGAAAAATGATATATATATGTCGCCTTGGCTTTTTTCAAAAGCACAATATAACGAAGACGGATATGTTTTGTTTTACGATAATTTTGAAAAATCTATTTCAACTTCATGGAAATATCATTAATTAGAAAACCCTTCAATTCCGGCATAAATTTGGAGGTATTGAGCTGGCCACAATCGAATGCCGAAGGATGTGTAAGGACCAATGACGATGCAACTAGTGCGATAAAAAATTTGCATGCGACAGATCCTTTAACATCAATAACAATTGGGAATTAAACAATATATAATATGAGGACATCTAGATGTATAAAAATATTTTGTGCATGGTTTTAATAACGGTAATTTCTGTTTCAGGCTGGGCAGAATGTACAAAAGATGAAGCTCGCCAAGCCGAAACAGTTGCAGCAACTTTGAGAAGCTGGGCTGATATATATAGTTCATACAAGAAATTTTCTCATTGTGATGACGGAGCAATAGCTGAAGGTTATAGTGAGTCTGTGACTCAGATGCTCGCGAATCACTGGAATCAAATTGGTGATCTAAGAAATCAAATTAGTAAGGATGAAAAATTTGAAAAATTTATTTTGAAACATCTAGACGAAACAATTTCCACTGACAATAGTGTTAAGATTTCTAAAAATGTAAAAAACTATTGTCCTAAAGGAAGCAAGGCTCTTTGTAAAAAAATTCAGGCATCAATGAAATAATGAACCAACACCATGTCTCTTTGTGCGACTGCTGTTTTTTCAAAAACATAAAGCTTACTATTATATCCAATGGATCAGCATGTCCTACGCTGTCAATTTCAGGCCCATCGCTTGGAGCATCAATTTATGGATTTTGCAGTGGAACACAAGTTGGTTCCCCTGTTAATATATCACCAATAGCGCCAAAGCCTTAAAACAGGAGTGTTAATTGGAAAACAAAAGCTGGAACAAAATAATATCATTAAGAAGAAAGTATTTTTTTGGTCAGTTTGGGAATTTGCCTTGGGCTTATCTTTGTTGGAGTATTTTACCAAATATGGTCTTTATGACTATTGCAACCCTATCATATATTTTCATTTTATATATCTTAATTTTAAAAAAGCTTTTCAAGCAAAGATGCCAGATTTGTGGCAACAATTTTTTTCCTCAGCCTGGCGGCTATATTTTTTTAATGAAATTTAACAGCTGTGGTGCTAAAATTGAAAAGCAAATTAATCCGAAGACAATTTAACGACAAGTTAAAAAGATTAAGTTCAGCTTCGCGGCCAGAATATTTTAAAATCTTCTATAAAATCCTCGGGATTTGCATTTTTTGACGAGTGGTTTTGAGTCTCTTCGACCTGGTTATATTTGATTTGAAGGATGTTTTTGATCAAGAAGGAGATTGATAATAGAAAAGTATTTAGCATGGTTTATATTCATTTTGATCTTTGCTATGGGGTTTCTATATTTTGTTTATGGAATACAGAGACTGTTTAAATTTCTAAGAGCATTAGAAATTCAGAACAGTTCGAAAATTTCAATTTCGGATAAAATTTTGAATAAGTCAGTGTACGCACCTACGTTAAGCATACTTTTCAAATCATTGTTTATTGGAACTATAACGGTAGCTTTTTTAGAGGTATTAGATAATTTTTTAGAAAGTTCAAATAAAGGACATCTCTATACAATAACGCCGCTATTGTTAACTATTTTAATGATGATAAGCTCTCTTGGCGATGGTTCTTGCACAGTATTACTTGATCAGTCCAAAATTAAGAAAATCATTCTTGATCAGCTGAGTAGTCTGATGGATTTAAAAGAAGAAGCTGTTATTCGGGCCGGCAATTTGAGCTGGACACAACGCCAATGGAGTTATGTTAAAAGCAATGGGAATAGGCATAAAGTTTTTTATCTTTTCGAGGTATCATCGGACTTAGAAGGGTATATTATGCCAATGCCAAAAATTAAAAGAAGCTGGGCCAGGCCGAAATATTTTTTTATCTCAAAAGAAGACCTAGAGATTCTTCGAAAAGAGAATACATAAATGCACGTCACTTTCCTGGCGTCGTTTCATACTGGTCTCATGAAAAATCAGACAGTCAGAGGAAGCTGGTATTTGTGAATAAAATATTAAGAATTTTACTTCAGATCTCAAAATATTTTTATTTTTTTGCGACAATTGCTTTTCTTTTTTCAGCTTTCACATGGGGTTTTAGATTTGTTGATGAAGAATACGTTCTGAAACATTTAGAATCTTCAGTCGGTTCGGCGTTGCTAGCTGTAAAATATTTATTTGCTTTTATTTTTTTTAAGCTATCTATAAAATTGTTAACTTTTTATGAAACTAATAAATTGGAAGAATTGAAAATTTTTCTTAAGAAAACGTCTAAAATACTACTTGTTTTGGCAGCTTTGGACGCCCTCACTATCTTATCGCAATTAATATTAAAACTGGAATCTTTTAAGGCGAACGAAGAAATTGCCAAAAGAGGAGATGGAGCCCTCTCCACTGCGGTTGCTTTTTATTTAGAAAATAAAAGTTTTTTAATTGATACAATAAATTATTTAGATATAAGACCTAGCGGACTTACTGCTCTTTTTCTTGCTTTGATTTTTTATTTCATTTCTAAAAAATAAGTGAAAAATAGTAAAATAAATGTAAGCTTTAGATGAGTATTCATTTTTGGCTCGGGAATTTAAAATCTATTTTTATAGGTACAAAAAAAGTGTACTATACAATGGATGGTTTAAACCGCAGATTTTCAAAAAAAGTAGGCACAGCGATCAAAGCATATTGGATCTACGATGAACAAAACCGAGTG
>DGYJ01000036.1:28436-34199 GCA_002396665.1 Bdellovibrionaceae bacterium UBA5009 | reverse complement strand
ACCTGTTTGGCATCCGCCGCAGAAAATGAACACAAAGAGGATCATGATGGCGGCCATAAAGATGAAGCGGCAGCTCATTCTGACACAGATCAAGACTCTCATGAGGAGCAGGAAGAAAATCCCCAAATTGGTCCCGACAAAGGCATAACCGAATACCGCGAGCACGATGGGTTTAAGCTTTCACCTGAAGCCTTCAAGAATTTTGAAATCGTAACGATCGATGTTGGTCAGGGTGAGATTTTAATTTTAGATGAAAAAGTCATCGTTAAGACCGGCGTTGAGCAAAATCTATTTCGACTTAGGAATGACTTTTTCAAACGTGTTGATTTCACTCTCGTCAATCGATCAGCGGGTAAAATTCAAATTAAATCTACAGAACTAAGGCCTGGAGACAAAATCGTTGTTCAAGGTATGGGCTTTTTAAGGATTTCCGAAATTTCAGCCACCGGTGGAGCCCCCGAAGGGCATTCCCACTAATAGAGGAACTTATGCTTAATAAAATTATTTATTTTTCAGTTTTTAATCGAGGAGTTGTTCTTTTGTTAACAGTACTTGTTGCCTTTGCAGGAGTGTACAGTTTTCAAAGTCTTCCCATCGATGCGGTTCCAGATATCACAAACAATCAGGTGCAAATAAACACAATCATTGAAGGACTGGCGCCGGAAGAGATTGAGCGTACTGTCACTTACCCTGTTGAATCCTCGATGAGAGGAATCGCAGGAGTTGAAAGTGTCAGATCCATCACAAGATTTGGATTGTCTCAAGTCACTGTTGTTTTCAAAGACGGCTTAGATATTTACCGGGCAAGACAATTGGTTACGGAACGACTGCAAGGAGTTTCTGGAAGTTTACCAGCCAATGCAAGGCCTGAGCTAGGTCCAATTTCAACGGGCCTTGGAGAAATTTATCAATTTGTTTTAGACTTCAAAGAAGTCAAAAAAGGTGATGAGCGATTAAAGCAATTGATGGAAATCAAGGCGACGATGGATTGGTTCGTAAAGCCGCGACTTTTAACTACTGAAGGGGTTGCTGAGATCAATATTTCTGGAGGTTTTGAGAAACAATATCACGTTCAGCCAGATCCAGAAAAAATGTCCAATTACGGGATTCATTTCGATGAAATCAAAGAAGCTTTAGAAAAAGTTAATCGCAATGTGGGTGGGGGCTACGTCGAACAAACTGCCGAGCAATTTTTAGTTCAGGGAGTTGGGTTAATCAAATCAGCGAAAGAAATTGAAAGAGTTCCCGTCAAACACTTGGAATCGGCAAGAATCATCACTATCGGCGACATTGGAAAGGTCGCTTTAGGAAAAGAACTACGAACGGGTTCTGCCACTTTCAACGGTGAAGAAGCCGTACTAGGCACTGTCATGATGCTTTTAGGTGAAAACAGCCGAACTGTATCCACTCGCGTGCACGCAAAAATAGACGAAATCAGAAAAACTCTTCCTCAGGGCATGGAAATGACGACGGTGTATAACCGTTCGGATCTAGTGAATGCGACGCTGGGAACAGTCGAGCATAACCTTTTGATGGGAGCATCACTAGTAACTATTATTTTGCTTATTTTATTAGGAAATATCAGAGCTGCAATCATTACGGCGGTAACAATTCCTCTTTCCCTTCTAGTCACTTTTTTGGTGATGAAGCCTCTAGGTATTTCTGGAAACTTAATGAGCCTTGGAGCTTTGGATTTCGGTATCATTGTTGACGGTACCGTGATCGTTATGGATAACTGCGTTCGCTTCATCCATGACCGGTCTAAAAAATTGGGCAGAAGCTTAAATGCCGAAGAGGTTAAGCTCGCCATTTATGAATCCACAGTGGACATTCGTAAGGCTGCTGGTTTTGGTCAGTTTATTATTGTGATGGTTTTCCTTCCTGTCTTTGCTTTAACAGGTGTTGAAGGAAAAATGTTTATTCCAATGGCTTCCACGTTCTCCATCGCAGTTTTAGCTGCGTTTGTGATTTCTTTTACATCAGTACCTGCACTTTCAAGTTTAATATTGTCAGGGAATGTATCCGATAAAGAACCAAGATTAATGGTCTGGATCAGAAACTCCTATCTTCCTGTGTTCGAGTGGGCTTTTAAACGAAAAACCATCACCATGGGAATTGCAGCTACTTCGGTAGTACTTGGTGTTGGACTCTTTTTAACTCGGGGAGCAGAGTTTTTACCGCAACTAAGTGAAGGTTCATTGGCTTTTCACATGATTCGTCCTGTGAATACAAGTCTTACTCAGTCCGTAGAGTATCAAAGAAAAGCAGATCAAGTCGTTAAAACATTTCAAGAGGTCGATCTTGTTTTTTCAAGGATCGGAACCAGTGAGGTGGCGACAGACCCGATGGGTGTTAACGTTTCAGACACCTATATTATGCTTAAATCTAGAGATTTGTGGGAAAAGGTTGACGGCAAAAAACGAACTTTCGAAGAGTTAACGAATGCAATTGTTGCACGATTAGAAAAAGAAGTTCCTGGCCAAAATTATTTGGCGTCACAGCCCATACAAATGCGATTCAACGAACTTCTGGAAGGTACAAGGGCTGATGTATCGGTTAAAGTTTTTGGACCTGACTTGGATCAGCTTGTGAACTTTGCTAAAAAGACGCAAGAAGTGATTTCAAAAGTTCCTGGTGCGGGAGACGTGGAGGTTGATCTTGATGGAACCTCTCCAGTTTTAAAAATTGAGCCTTCCGAAGACAGTCTTCGTAGATATAGTGCTTCGATCAATGACGTTTTAAATACCATTTCAATCGCTTTAGGCGGGGAAGAGGCAGGATACCTTTATGAAGGAGAGAGAAAATTCCCAATCATCGTTCGTCTTAAAGATGAACTAAGATCAAACATCGAAACAATTAAAATGCTTCCTGTTGGAATTGGCATGAATACGACAACTTCGCTGGGAAATCTTGCAAATATTAGTTTTAAGGAGACCTACGGATCAGTAAATCGCGAAAATTCCAATCGTCGAACCGCTGTATTAATTAATTTACGGGGACGAGATACAGAGTCCTTTGTTCAAGAAGCCCAGGCTTTGGTTGAAAAAGAGATCAAACTTCCTGATGGATATTATCTAGAGTGGGGTGGAAATTTTAAAAATTTAGAGCAAGCTAGATCTAGATTACTGATATTAGCGCCAGCCGCTTTGATTTTAGTTCTGATGATGGTGTATGCAGCCTTTGGAAGTATCAGTCAGACTTTGCTTATTTTTGGTTGTATCCCTATGGCATTAGTTGGTGGTGTTATTGGACTTATTTTAAATGGACTTCCATTTAGTATCTCGGCGGGCATTGGTTTTATTGCGTTGTCAGGGATCGCCGTATTAAACGGCGTGGTGCTAGTCAATTTTTTCAATCAATTAAAAGCAGAAGGAAAGACTGGAAAAGAACTTGTGCAAACAGGCACCCTGGTTCGTTTACGACCGGTGATGATGACGGCGCTGGTGGCTATTTTTGGCTTCATACCAATGATGCTTTCGAGCGGAATCGGGGCCGAGGTGCAAAAACCTTTGGCGTCTGTTGTGATCGGCGGAATTATTTCTTCGACTTTGCTAACTCTTGTTGTTTTGCCGATTATTTTTTCTAGATTTGAAAAATATATGACGGGTAAGACGGCTCACTAAATGGATCACCGATGAAAAAAGTTGAATTGAACTCTCAAGAAGACTCTCACGATTCAAAAGATACTTCTCATAACAAAAAACATGACCATGATCACGACCACGATCATGGTCCCAGTTTTTTTGGAGAAAAAACTGAACTTTACTTTGCGATCTTAGCAGGGATAAGTCTTGGTTTAGGGTATGTAATTTCGAAGTCTGCAACGACCAGCCTTATTCCAATGATTTTCTATGTCTTAACCTATTTCTTTGGGGGCTTTTTTGCAGTTTTGGAGGCTTTTGAGAATCTTAAACAAAAAAAGTTTGCGATTGATACATTGATGATTGTGGCCGCAGTAGGTGCTGCGTTTCTTGGAGAATGGCCGGAGGGTGGATTACTACTCGCATTGTTTAGTCTTGGCCATTCTTTAGAGCACTACGCCATGGGTAGAGCTAAGAAGGCCATCGAAGCTCTTGCAGAACTTGCACCAAAGTTTGCACACGTTATTAAAAATGGTGAAACAGTTGAAGTTTCTGTCGATCAGCTTGCAGTCGGAGACATTGTTTTAGTTAAGCCGAATGAACGTATTCCCGTAGATGGAATTATAATTAAAGGCAGCAGCGCCGTTAATCAGGCCCCAGTAACCGGGGAAAGTGTTCCAGTTGATAAAATTGCTGTTACTGACGGAATGGCAACCAATAGCAAGACTTCGGCACAGCATATGGTTTTTGCTGGAACTATCAACGGTACGGGAACCCTTGAAGTTAAAGTGACGAAGTTGTCTTCCGAAACAACCTTGGCCCGAGTCGCAAAAATGGTTGCTGACGCTCAGGCCGAAGCCTCGCCGACGCAAGAGTTCACTAAAAAATTTGAACGTTATTTTGTACCGTCTGTTCTTCTAGGTGTTGTTCTATTATTATTTGCCTTTTTGATTATTCCTGAAACTTTCAGCGTTAGTTTTTATCGCGCCATGGCCGTGCTTGTTGCAGCCAGTCCCTGTGCCTTGGCGATCTCTACTCCAAGTGCAGTCCTTAGCGGAATTGCTAGGTCAGGACGAGGGGGAGTTTTAATCAAAGGTGGAGCGGCTTTAGAAAATCTAGGAAAAGTTGAAGCCATAGCATTTGATAAAACGGGAACCTTAACTGAGGGAAAGCCGATCGTTACAGATGTAGTCTGTCTTGATCAATTTGATGAAAAACAATTTCTTTCCATAGCTGCAGCCGTTGAATCCCAAAGTGATCATCCGCTAGCGGCGGCCGTTGTAAATGCGGCAAAATTTAAATTTCCAACGGGGCAAATACCTAAAGCCGTGAACGTAAAAAGTATCACTGGGAAAGGGATTCGCGCTGAAGTCGGTGGGGAAACCGTTTTCATAGGGAAGCCTTCATTATTTGATGATCAATTAGGGACACCAGCATTACCTGAATCATTGAAGGCGACAGTTGCGAAGCTCCAAGAAAACGGGCGCACAATTATGGTTCTTTTAAAGGGTGATAAATATGTAGGCGTGATTGGGATCATGGATTCTCCTAGAAAGTCGGCGAAGGACACTTTGTCTCAACTTCGCAAATTAGGTGTTCAAAGATTGATTATGCTTTCTGGTGATAATCAAAAGGTTGCACAGGCCATCGCCAAGGAAATCGGCTTAACTGATGCTGTTGGTGAACTGATGCCAGAAGAAAAAGTAACTCAGATCAAAAAATTAAGAAATGATCTTAAAGTTGTGGCGATGGTCGGAGATGGCGTCAATGACGCTCCAGCAATGGCTTCTGCAACAGTTGGAATAGCTATGGGGGCTGCAGGCTCAGAAGTCGCTTTAGAAACAGCGGACGTTGCACTAATGACCGATGATTTAGCTCATCTTGTGTTTGCTGTAGGTTTAAGTCGTAAAGCAAGTACAATCATTAAGCAAAATCTTTGGGTGAGTTTAGGAATGGTTGCCATTCTTATTCCTTCTACAATTTTAGGCTTGGGTATAGGCCCAGCTGTTGCGTTGCATGAAGGATCTACAATCGTGGTTGTTTTTAATGCTTTAAGGTTACTGGCGTACAGGAACATAGTATCGTAAAACTATCTTTTGCATAGTAAAGTTAAACTAATTCAGGAAATATGATGAATTTTTTTGGCCAGAGGAAAAAATAATAATAATTAAAAAAGAGGATG
>DGYJ01000036.1:22793-28227 GCA_002396665.1 Bdellovibrionaceae bacterium UBA5009 | reverse complement strand
AAAGAGGGAATATGAAATATTTTAAAGTAGTTTCGAAATTGTGTCTTATTTTCTTAATGACTTCATGTGCAAGTTTTTCAGGCCATGACCATAATAAAGATCGCATTATACAATTAGAAGCGTCAGGAAATGCAAAAGCTTGTCTTTCAGGTGATGACGTCAAACTAGGGTCAAAAGTTAAAGTTTATGACTACTCTTGTAAGCAAGTTCAAGTAGCCTTAATTAAGGTTCCTAGATACGAAACAAAATGTATAAAAGAATTTTCTAGCGATGCAGAAGTCGTAGAGAGCTTGGGGAATCATCACTATATTCTAAAACCTGTAACTGAAAATAAATTCAAAGGTGGGCAAATTTTAAACTAGTCCTGATCATAGGCCTTAGAATTTTTTTCGAAAATTAATGGGAATGGGTATGGTGCATGTCTGGAAAGTGGGCATGTCGGTGTATCATTTTTGTGTGACGATGACGATGTGTATGTATCTCTCCAGGTAGAACAGAAAAATCATGTTCATGTTGATGATGTTCGTCATGACCATGTGAGTGTTCATGTTCCATTTCTTCATGTGTGTGTGAATGTACATGGGACTCAGTGAGGTGAAGATAAATTCCGAAACCCATAATGATTGTTGCCACAACTAAAGTAGCGGTCAGGGGTTCGCCAAAAATAAGAATAGCAACAGTGGCTCCAACAAAGGGAGCTGCTGAAAAATAAGCTCCCGTGCGTGAAGCTCCCAGCCAACGAAGTGCCATAATAAAGCAGACAATACTAAGTCCATAGCATAAAAACCCTAGAACAGCGGCCTCAATTAGAATATTTAGACTTGGAAAGCGAGCGCCTAAGCTTATAGCGATTAAAAGATTTGTCATTCCGGCTCCGAGACTTTTGATCAGCGTAATAAGAATTGGATCATTAAGCGAAATCTTTCGGGTCAGATTGTTGTCGATCCCCCAACTAAGACATGCTGCTGCCACTAAAAGTGGTCCTATCAAACTTTGAAGCGTTACCCCAGGCGCCCAACTTAGAACAGCGCCTCCTAGAATGATTGCAATCATTCCGGTAACAATTCGACGATCGTAGTGCTCTTTGAAAACAAGCCACGCAAGTCCAGCAGTAAAAACGCCTTCAAGATCTAACAGCAAAGAAGATGTTGAAGCAGGCGTATGAGACAGGCCGTACATCAGAAGTACTGGTCCACAGATCCCGCCAAAGAAAATGACACCAGCAAGCCAAGGCAGTTCTCGAATGGGGATTTTAATTTGAGTTGGTCTTTTACTTGCCAAGGCTCTGATAGCTTGAATAATGGCCATACCGATTCCAGAGCCCAAGTAGAGAACACCAGCTAAAAGCCAAGGATCAATTGAACCAATTAGCACTTTTGCAAGAGGGGAACTAAGGCCAAACAAAACTGCTGCTGCGATGGCAAAAAATATTCCTGTCATTTATGAGCCTCCGTGACCTGAACCCAATTTCAGTACCAGTTACATTGCGACTAGACAATATAGACCTACGCGAGTCAACTTTGTGTCAAATATTTCTTCATCCTTCTATGAACTAGCGGCAAGTTTCAACAATTCAAAGCGCGATAGCGTGGGATTAGCGGCGGCCAGGTCTTCAATCATGGCCCTGTCCTTACCATCGCTCGTACAGATCAAATATGAAAGTCGATCTGGACGAATTCGCAGTAAGCTGCGCTTTTCATCCTGCATATAGAAAACTTCTGAATATTCGCCTTTCTTGATTTCAAGACTTTGAATGGCCTCGATCTCGGCATCTTTCAGACCCAGTGATTTTTGAAAGTCAGCCCAATCAATTTTCTTTTGTCGTAAAACAAAGACATGGGTCGTGTTTGGCAAAATGGCTTCTGCAATCTGTGGGTCAGACAAGAAATCGCGGTAATTTTGTGACAGACACCAAATAGCCGCAAAGATTTTTCTCATTAGTCGATAGCATTCAAGTGCAAATTCTTTTCCGCTTTCTGACGCTTGAAATACTCGCCACGCCTCATCAATAATTAAAAGATACGGCGTTTTTAAATCTTTTGCCGCCTCAGCGCGGATGAAATCAGTCAGCAACAGCAAGAAAACATTTTGCAAAGCGGGATGTGAATTCAGACCTGAGATTTCAACTGTGGTTAGATTTTTTGTCAGATGGACATTGGATTCCCCATCAAGCAGTCTTCCGTAGGCGGTCGAACCAGTCCAACTGTAAAGAGTCTGTGCATAGTTGCGCATTTCTACCGATGAATGAGCTTTTAGATTTTCTTTTAGATCTGACAGCTTCGGCGTTCCTGTGAGTGACTTTTCATAAGTCTGGTAGATGACCTCTTCAAGCATCGCTTTTTCACGTTTTGGCAAAGATGGCTTTTCATCTTCTTTTAAAATGGTTTCAAGCACTGCCAAGATCAGTTTGATTTTTGAAGGTGTTGGTTTTGTTTCTTCACCCAGATCAAAAAGATTAAGACAGATTCCTGATTCCAAATTCAGATCAATAAATTCACCACCTAAGCTTTCAACCAATTTTTGCGAACTTGCACCATTGTCGATCCAAATGGCCTTTGGCATCGGCGTTTGTGCAATGAAATTCAAAATCAATTGCGCCACAGTAAATGATTTCCCAGCCCCAGAACCGCCAAACAATATCCCGTTCCAATTTGGTAGCTCTGGCGCAAAGGGGTCCACATTGACCAATATTCCTTCGCGGTTGGGAATGATCGCCACAGGTCTTTGGTTGCCTTCCCAAGACATAAACAAGGGCATAAAAGCCGCTGCATTTGAGCTTTTGATTTTTCGGCTTCTAAAAATCTCGCAGCGTCCTGGCAAGCATTTTAGATAACCCTCAAAGCTGGGCAAAGTTTCAAGGACTCCTTCAGCAGAGTTCATTTGCCTGAAGGCTTTTAAAACTTCAGCTGACTTTTCATCAAGCTCATCTTCGCTGGCTCCGCGAATGATGACATTCAAATCAGAATAAACAATTTTCTCTGATCCTGAGATGATTTCTTCGATCAGTGTTTCAACATCTCGAAGCTGCGCTTCGCTTTCAAGATCTCGCATATTCTTTGCCCCAGCGGCCATCGAGTTAGCTAGCCTCCGGCGCACAGCTAACTTTTCTTGCTCGCGCTTTTGATCGGGAATGACAATGGTCTGGCTAATATCGAAAGCAAACGGAAGCTTCATCAGATGGTAAATCATTGAAGCAAAGGTTTCCCTTTCGGGTAGGGTCTTTAACGTTATCAGCCTTGATAATGTTGATCCCATCTTGATGCCTTTGGCGTGAACCTCAAGGTCTGTCAGACAAAGCTGCTCTGCCAAAGAACTTGATAGAGGATCAACAGGCTCTCGCAATTCGGGAAAGCCAATTTGGTCAGACCTTTCTGGATTCAAATGTTTAAACATCAAATCCATCCATTCTTGGTTTTTTAAAACCTGAGGCTGAAAACCTGATGCCGACAAGCTGGATTCGACCTGATTCACTGTCTTTTCAAATTGCTTCAGACAATTTTCTAGTTCTAGCTCGTTGTAGGCTTGCCATTTTTTTTCTTTCTCGAAAAATCTCAGCTTCCGTAAATGAGCTTGGTTTGACCTGACGAAAAGAAAAACTTCGGGCTGAAAGAATGATCCCTTTTGCGATAGCTCTTTTAAGTATTGATGCCGAAATAATGCGACCTCTCTGAGATCAGCAGAAGCTTCTTTTGAAATCTGAAGATGCTGATTCAGTCTGTCTTCGACATTTGGATGCAGGCGGTAAAATACTTGCAACCGACATCCTGAATCCAATGACAAAAGCATTTTTTCAAGTTGATCGACAATCAGGTTTATCTCTTGATGATCCATGCAAGAAATATCAATTCCTTGCAGCTTAAATCCAGCGGCAAAGCTGTGATCTGAAAATGCCAAAAAATCATTTACGAATTGCCAAACAGGCAATTGCGCCGATAGTGAGGCTGTCTTATTCAATGAAGTTCTCCTTTTTATTTTCAAGCTCTTCGTTAGACTGGGCTGCGCTGTAAAAACCTGGCGAAGACAGATATCTGAACAAATGGATCAGATATCCCTCGGGTTTATCGCGTTTCACAAAGTACAGAACGGCGGCCAACATCGTTGGAATGCCCAGCACAAAGAGAGGGGCGAACGAGGTTCGCCCCAAAAAAATATTGCTGATAGCCGCAAACATCAGGACCGCGATCAGGTCCATCAGTTCGAGGCCAAAAATTTTAATTTGTGCATCAAGCTTTCGATGCACCCTGGATGTTTTCAGTCCCGACACTACAGAGCTAGGCCCTTAAGCCACTCGATAATTTGGGGAGCCAAAAATCCAACCACGCTGGCGAAAAGAACGCCGAAGATTTTTCCCTTGGCTTCGCCATCACCATTGATAGCTAGGACCGAGGCATAAATCAGACCAAAAACAGAGATCAGAGGTAAAATGCGCGTGATTAAGTTCGAGTTGATGTTGCCGACTTTGCTTTCAAAATCAGAACCATATTGAGCAAAGCTAAGTTCGGGAACCAGTAGAAAAACAGCGGTCAAGCCAACCATTAAAGCAAAGGCAAAAGCTTCTGCCTTATTCTCCGTGAACCATTTTGAAATCATATTTTATCCAAGGATCAAAAGATCCGAATATCCTCCTATTTTAATGTGAATTTTTCCTTTTGTTGTTTCGTCCATCAGGCCGAAACCCACCACTTCTTTGGTCACTCTTCCATTTTCTTGTTTAACCTCCTCGACACGAAATCTTGTCTGACCATCTTCAAAAGAAACAGGACGCAAATAAAGTTTCCCTCGACCCATGTTTAATTTTAAAGAATAGTCGCCATAACTTCCGTTATAAAAACCAATTCCTGCTGTGAAAAACATTCGATCTTCATACGAATACCACTGAAGTCGAAGCCGACTCGAATCCTCCAAATTATTTTTATTCAAATGGATTCCTTAAGCCGTTTGTTTTTCTTCCTGCATTTGTTCCACCGCCAGCGTTTGCATATAAATGCCGTTGGCTCCCAAAAAATCCCATTCGAGGTAAAGCAGAGTTTCGTTGGGCGCATCACAAAGCTTCGCCATGCCGACTTCGCGAAATAGATGTTTTCCTGGCTCTGTTTTCATGGGTTCCTTCAAACAGATCGCATAGTCTTTGTCTGGTGTGGACGACGACTTCAGGAAAAAGGCGTGGGTTTGCCCTGGCAATAGGTCAATGTGCAGAACGTGGTTGCCTGTTTTTTCATAGAAAAGACATTTGCCAACCCGACGTTTGGGGATGACTTTTCCGTATTTATTTTTTTCGCCGCGAAAGACTGTTAAAACGATTGGTTTTACTTGTTCATTTGTTTTCATGCTGCTGCCTCCTTTGTTTGGCTGTGCATTGGTTTTTTATTGAAGCAAATTGTTTTTGATAAAAGACGTAAGGTTAAATCATGGACCGTGAAGACTTCGCTAAGGC
>DGYJ01000036.1:10755-22655 GCA_002396665.1 Bdellovibrionaceae bacterium UBA5009 | reverse complement strand
AAGAAGACTTCGCTAAGGGCAATACCTAAGACCTTGGCGATGTCTTCAAATTCAAAGTCTCTCCAGTAGCGTAGAAAAATGATGATTCGTGAATCTTGAGGTAGTTTAGAGAGAACGGCTTGAAGATATTCTTTGTCTTCCGTGTTCAAAGAATTTTTCCAACTTTGTGCTGTGAGAACTTCTTGGGAAAGCATTTTTAAAACCTCCAACTTGGGGAAAGAAGGTTTCGCTGCTGTTCCTGAAGCTGCCGCATTTTTTCGATGTCGATTTGGCGAACAAACATTTTTTGCCAGAGGCGACTTTGTTTTAATTTTTTAAGCGCAATTTTTATTTTCATTTTGTTCCTCGTTTTCTAGTTTCTTGAATTTTAAAATCTCCTTTCTGTTTTCTTGTTCAGGTTCTGGGGCCTGAATATTTTTAATTTCTTTGAGGGCTTTGAAGTAATGTGACTCAAGACTTTCATAGCGATCCTCTGAATATAGGCAGTTGATACAGTGAGAATAAGAATGCAGAGCCTCTAGCGATCTTTCCCCACAACGTGGACACCCTCGATAATTGGACATTTGTTCCTTCTTTCTGAGAGCTTGTTGTTTCGCTGCTCTCAATATCTATTAGTGCAAGGAAAAATGCGTTTTGTGCCAAAGCCGCAAAGCCTTGAAATTTAAGGTGAAATCAATTTCGCAAAAAAGTGGGATATGTTTTTAGTATCACTGGTGAGACTGCGACTCTCACTGGTGATACTCTGGGCTTCGTAACGAATAGGTTGAATCTGGGCATCTAAAAAAGTCTCATTGGTGAGACTCGGGTGATTTTAAGGTGCTGAAAATTGAAAAAGCCTGGTGTTGTCCAGGCTTTTTTGGAATACAATTTTATTTTAGGGCAAGAGTTTTGGGGTACTAGCCTTAAAGCTTTTTGTAAGCGATTAACACGCCATTGGAAATCGACATGCAGTTCATCGCTCCAGGATCAATTCCTGGAAAGTTTTCGTCACTTTCAGGGAGCGTCACTTCAACTTGAAGGCTGCCAGCACAGATCAAACTGTACTCAACTTCTTGCGACAAACGGCAAGAAAATGCATACCACGCACGAGGGTTGATTTGTCCATCATACCCGTAAGCATGTTGCAAGAACTGAGGCTCGGACGAACCTACTCTGAGAGGGCCTTGATTCATTCCAGCGGCGCCGATGTTCTTAACAGTCACCGATAATCTAGATGCAGGCAAATTTGTATTCCGAGTAAAAAATAAGGAAGACCAGAAAGATCCATCTGAGTTCTTGAGTCCACTTGCATCGTTTGCCTGCGGAGAAACGGATGAGCAGCGATCATCTCGGTCAACTGCAACAACCTTCCAGTTACCAGTTAATGCCGCCTCTGAAGCTCCTGAAGCATGCGACCACATATTTTTAAGCATCGAATAAGAGGTCATTTCTTCTGATTTTGCAGAAGCGTTCTGTTGAACCAAAAACAATGTTATCAAAGCAAAAACTATATTTTTCATTTTGAATCTTCTTTCTATTTACAGTGTTGATCGCCGGGAGGTTGATTAAGGACTTCTTCAAGGCGGTAAGATATGTCCCCAAATGCAAGCGTGCGTTCTTCAATCCTAGAGCCATCCGGGAATTCGCAAAATGCCCATTTGAGGGTTGGGTAATATTCCTGAGGCATACGGGTTGGCCTGCCACCAGCATTTTTGCAGCGTACGTCTTCCCACGCCATTAATTTCTCATCATCGTTGCTCGGCACGCTAGCAAGGTCCGACGGCAAGGTTAAAAACGCCTTCACAGCCATATTGTCTTTCATTAAAAGAGTGTGCGCTTCAATGTAGCTATCGTCTGGAAGTCGACAAATACCAATCTCACCACGATTGCTATCTAGAACGTTAAATGTTCTACCGCCTACATCGGCACAGTACCGAGATGCTGGATTTCCGCAGCCGCCAGTTTCGCGAGTTGCGTGCGACAAAGGCGCGAATCCTGAAATCGCTATCAAAAATGTTAAAATCGTTTTCATTTTATCTCCTTGTAATTTTTCGAAACGGGGTAAAGTGCGAAACTCACATTAAAAACGCACCGCGATTTACGGCCAGAGGTCAGAAAATCCGCCAGTTCACGCCGAAATTCTTTAATTCGTTCTTTTGCTTCTGGAATTTTCGCAGGGTCAATCGAACAGGTAATCGTTGTCATATCTCGAAGATCAAGCGGATCATGGTCAATTGACCTGATTGCTTTTTCTAGAAATTGCCGCTGAATTTTTCTTTTTGTTACGGTCGTTACAGAGGGCGTAATTGTGCTTGTCTGGCCAGACGTGATGTCGCGAATCACTCCAGTCTTGGAAACTTCGATTAAGCCTAATTTTTCTAGTCGTTCTATGGATGAAGCAATTTGCCACTCACTAAGATCAAAAACTTTCACAAGATTTTGCTTCGTAGCTTTGAAGCCCGTAACTGTAAGCTGTTCTAAAATTGCTGTGTCATACCACTCAGGAATCTGTTCAACATGCTCGTCAGATATTTGTGAAAATTCATCTTTTTCCAATTGGTTTTCGATGCCCAATTTCCGAATGAGGTTGGCTTTAGCTCTTACGCCGACTTTTCGTTGGCCGCTGATAATTTTTGAAAGAGTTGATGGATCTAATTTTAATGATCTAGCAAATGCGCGAAGCGAATAATTTTGGTTATCAGAAATTCTGCGGTTAAGCTCTGACTTTAGAATTGCGCCTAGATCTCGATCTCTCATGAAGAGCTGTATACAGCATTGAATAAGAAAAACAATGCTTTTGCCAACAAACTGTGGGCAAAGTCTGCCCACAGGTAAAAACTGGCTTAATCTAATTTCAGTCTCAAATTAAAAGGTCAACTTCAATGACATTGAGGCACATCGGCAAGAAATCGTTTTGATACCTGGCAGTTCAACTGATTGATTTTGTATTCAGGAAATAAAGGAGACCCGTTTAATAGAGTTACCGCATCAGAAGCATTATCCTGCATTTCAATAGTGGTTTTTGGAGAGTCCAAACTATCAACCAATCTTAAGACGCAACTACCATTTTCAGTTTGGCTCGTTAAGTATACAGTGCCTTCAAATCTATCCGTTGCCGGATACCATGCACTAGATTGAGTAATTTTAAGTTTATAGGTTTTTTCCGCAGTTTGAATT
Organism: Bdellovibrionaceae bacterium UBA5009; assembly: GCA_002396665.1. Taxonomy (GTDB): domain Bacteria; phylum Bdellovibrionota; class Bdellovibrionia; order Bdellovibrionales; family Bdellovibrionaceae; genus UBA5009. Next base: position 19,499 of record DGYJ01000036.1, on the reverse strand, counting down.
GCTAAAACAGAAAAACCGCCATGCATCGAATCTTGTGGTGGTAAGCAATTTATATCCAACTTCGATGGTGCAGCAAAAAGGCATTGGGAAATGGTGAGGACCAAAATTGTTAGACATGTCGATGCTTTTGTCATTCAGCCCTCCTTATATTGCGAACCTTCTCCTCTATAATTCTAATGCAATGGATGGGCCGAAATTCAATGTCGCCAATGGCGTGCATGGCAACTCATCATTCTTGCCAGATCGAGTAAATTTTAGCCTGAGTATTCCTGGGGCACTAGGCTCTTTTATATTCTCGCCCGTGCCATGAAACAGAATGGCCAATCTGAATATCATCATGGGCCCCATCCTTCAGAACAAAGCCTTCTGGAGAAAGTGCCTTTATCAAATATAAAGCCCCCGAAGCCACTTTAGGTAATAGCTCTGCTTCGGCCCCCAGCAGTGCCTGTGGCGAAACGCCATGCCTTTGAACGTCTTTGGTCGTTGTGGCGTCAGTCAAATAAACAGCTTCTGGTTTGCGCAGTTGAGCCCAATACCAGAGTTCTTCGTTGCCTAAGTTCTTATAGAAATACGGGACGTCGCCTCGGTTCATTTGGGCCAACTCTTCTGGCAACATTTGTTCGGACTTTGGGTTTTCGATGTGTGCTCGATAAACAGCCGTATTTTTCAATATGACCCGAATCGGATTATTTTTAACATCGTCAGATGCCAGAATTTCAAGAATGGCCTTTTGATGGTCTAAGATTCTGTTAGCAACATCAAAATATCCCGCGAATATCTTTTCCTTCTGATGCTGTGTGAATTCTGACAAGTTTTTGCCCAACAGACTGGCTCCGCAAGACTCAAAACCAATATCTTTAAATGACAGCAAAATTGTTTCATGCGGCAGGTGCAAATTCACAAGAACGACTTCGGCATCGACCACTTGTAAATGGTTTTTTTGAACAATGATGTTGCCCCAATGCAGATCCCGAATGCCGAACAGAAAACAATATCCAAGCAAAACGCCAAAGCTGTAAAAATGCCGATCCGTGATGCTGAAATTTGATTTTTTAATTTCGGATGCAAAACCGAGCCAAGGATGTTTGATTTCAATATCAAGGTTGAAAAGGTAGTCAGCCAAAGGGCGGTTATCATTTTCTCCAGCTTTTTCAAAGATCGGTTTCAAGGGACTCTTAACGCCAAAAAATAGATGTTCCCAAAAGACAGTGCGAGGCTTCCGGTATTGTGTGCCGGAAGCCCCGACGATGCGTTCGACGACCTGACCAAAATTATGCTTATCGCCGTTGTTTGCCAACGTCATTATTGCGAGCTTACACCAGTGCCCATTGCTTCTGCGGCAGTTTCAAGCTCATCTAGGTTAATGAGAATGACTTCTGTCATGTGACCCCCTTTTATGTGTTGACCGCTAAATGCGGTGTGTTTTGTGGTTTAAATTCAATTCGTATATTTGAAAACTCGTCTTTATCCCAAACGACTAGGTCCATTTCTTGGGCTTGTTGCTGAACATGGGGGTCCTTGGAAACCCCAGTCATCAGCTTGGCCCGGTCAGTGAGACTAAAAATCTTGATAAGATCAATGCCATTCAGATGTTCTTTTAGGTCGTAATCAAAAATATAAACTGCATTGGCATTTTCAGAATGTTTCGCAGTCATCCATTTTTGAAATTCGCTTGAAGAATAGAAATGCCGAACACGGATTTTATCTTGATGTTGAAAAACCAAAAGATCCCAGCAGTCATGAATGCTTTTATCGTCATCGACGATCACCAGACTTTGGCCTTCAGTTAAAGAAACAAGTTTTTCTTGCGCAACTAGAGGCACGATCAGTTTAACTTCTGTCCCTTTGGTTAGTTGAGATTTGATTTCTATTTTTCCAGAAAAGCTTTCGACAGTTTGTTTAGCGTGAAATAGCCCCAGGCCAGTCCCGCCAATTTTGCCAAAGCTCGCCTTTGGCCTCATTAACTGCGGAATTATTTCTTCTGAGATTCCCTTGCCATTGTCAGCGATCACGATTTCTAACTGACCTTGATTCTGACTGATCGAAACTTGGATCAGTCCATTTACGCCTGTTGCCTGCACAGAATTATCAATGAGATCCGAAATTGAAATTTCAAAATCAGTTTGGGAGCCTTCAATTTTAAAATTTCCTCTGGTTTGCTGAAATTGGAATTGCTTCGTTCGGTGAAGATTCCGCTTATCAGCCACTATTTTTTTAATGACCATGCCTGCATCAAATACAGATTTTTTATCCGACAACAATTTTGAGAACGGCTTTTCTTGCTGCAATAAACTTTCAGAAACATTGACTAGATTTTTTTGAATCGAATCCAAATCTGTCCCTATGCCTTGGCTCGAATCCGCATTTTTTGCCAAAAGCGAAAGGTGGGCGATAGCTCCTTTAAGACTGTGGGCGACTTGTTCTGCCAATTCCACTTTGGCTTCAACAAAGGTTTTCGCTCGAAGTTTTTCTTCTAGGTCAATCATGCGATTTTGAAATATCGAAAATGATTCATCCAAAGCTGCAATCTCTTGGACTTGGCTTTCTGGGAATGTGGTCGTGTCATGTAAAGAATCTGGCAAAGTATTGGCTTTTTTAAGAATCCAATCGGCTCTTTCTTCCAATGGTTTTGCCACAGATTTTAGGGAAGACCGCATTCTTTTTCTAAGCTGCCAAAAGCAGAGCATTAAAAAAACAATAACAAAAAAGGTTGTCAGCGCAAAAAAGATGACCAGATATGAAAGGTCAATTTCAGCCCTATAGTTAATCGAATGGCCGGATGATAGATCTAAATTCTTGGCAGTAACAAATGAGAAATAACCAAATGACTTCAGTGGACCAGCTTGGGACACTAAACGGCCATCAACATAGATAAAAATTCTTAATTCTGTACCTTGGGTTGATTTCCAGCTTTGGTAAACCTGACGAATGCGACTGTCGATTTCACTGGTGTTTTGAAGCGAAACCTCTTTGGCAACCAGGCTTACGATATGCGATTCGATAAATGTATTGGCACGGTCAAGGGTGTCTTTCGTTGAAAACAAACTAAAAACAGTAATACCTGAAATGCTTATGGCTAGGCCAATCCAAAGAATTTTCTTAAATTCGTTTTCAATCATCTGAACCAGCTTCATGGAATCCTCATTTCCACAGCCTCAAGGTGCATGGTGTGAAAACCCATGGGATGCGAGGGCACTGATTTGACCTTTTGTGACCAAAGACCGGATGCCCGAGAGCCGAAAAACAAAGGAATGTTGGTGTAGTATTTTAAAATTTGAATCTGAATATCTTTGTATTTTTGAATTCGCTTTTCAGTTTTAAATTCTTTTGTTGCTTCAGAAATTGCCGAATCAATTTTTGGATCATTAACATGAAAATAATTGGCATCATATTTACCTTTGAAATAGGTCAACACTGACAATCCATCAGGATAATCCACACCTTTGCGACCGATGACAGCATCACTTTCTTTTGCAAACATTCTTTCAAGTTTTTTTGACTTTGAAATCGGGTTTGGTTGGACATAAATATTTTTGCTAGACCATTTCTGCATCAAGTATTCTGCAATTTTCTTTTCAGTTTCCGATCCTTCTTCAAAATCTAGTTTGAAGCTAACTTTGGGGCCTTCGTATTTCTTTACCTCTAATTTTAATCCATGGGCTTCCTTGGCACTTAAGACTCCTGAAAATCCGTTCGGGATCAGGCCATAGGCAGGCTTTAAGATATCATCCAATAACAGCTTGACGACCTCTAGGGGATCGACCTGCGAATATAAAAACTTTCTTGCTTCAAGATTTATTTTTTTGGGATTTAAAATCACAAAGGTTTCATTTGTAATTTCCGATGGGACTGATTCCCAACCTAAAGCTTTTAGTTTTTCTGTGTTTTCTGCCGACACTAAATCCCGATCCAAAGTGTCGGTTGTATTTTGGATTGCCAACTTCATGGGGTCTTCAGTGGTTGTGAAAATATGCACCATAGCAGGTGGCGACGAGCTTTCTTGATTGTCCTTTCGCCATTTCTTCAGCTGGATGTCTGTCTTTCCATTGAAGCTTTGAATTTTATAAGGACCGCTAAATGCTCCGCTTTCATCAAATGTAAGAATCTGATCGAAGTTGTTGATTGGCAAAACCGCACAGTCCACAACAGCCAAATGCTTTAAAAATAATGCTGATGGATATGCCAAATTAAATTCTACAGTGTCAGCATCTAAAGCCTTTACGCCAAACTGACTCATGTCCTTGGCATTTCTTATTTCGTTTGAGCCTTTGATGTAGTCAATATCGGCGGCGATACCTGCTTGCAGTTTAAATATTCTAGCAAAGCTTAAAACAACATTCATGGCCGTGATGGGTGACCTATCAGAAAAGCTCATCGCTTTCAGTTTAAAAGTATAGCGAAGTTTATCATCTGACTCTTTCCAGCTTTCCGCTATATCGGGCAAAATTTCACCTTCTGAAGAATAGCGAAGAAGTCCACGATGAATCTGCGAAACAATAAGCATAGAAAAAGCATCTTCCATCTTATGTGGATCAAGATTCAGATTTACTTGGGGGATATGAATATTTAATTGCAAATCATCCTCTTTCTTCTGTGTACAGGCGGTCAGAATAAGGCTCGCCAGAAACAGTTTAAAAAACAGCTCTTTCATTTTGATCCACCTGCTGTTGTTGTGTCCGCTTTGCCCATAGGAAAATCCCCACAGACAACACAATTAAAAATCGCAGCACACCTTCTACCCATAACGGCACTTGGCTTGCCCACGCGCCGACCAATACTTCACCAAGGGATAAAATGACCACCATCAAGGTCATCCTTGCGCTGGTTACGCCGCCGATTCTTTCGGTGGGAGTATCGGTTTGGATATGTCCCGAGATCCTGTGAAGGATCAGCCAATAGCCAAGGTCTTTAGCAAAAAAGAAAAGTACACTCAGCCAGTTCGCACCGCCAAAAAAGCCGATCAATAAATAGCTGATGCCCAGCAAAATCCAAAAAGGCGAGCTAGCGATTTGTCGAAGCCTTGATCGTTCAGCAAAACCTGCCGTCCAAACCGCGACCCCGTAGCTTGCAGAAAATAAAGCTGCCCAGGATTGATCGACGCCAGCGACTCGGGCCTGAAAGGCCACTGTGCCCATCATAGCGACTGCCAATAAAATATCTAACTTTGCAGCCACAGGATTAAACTTAAACAGATCAGAAAATTTCTGATGCCATTGAGCTTTTTGCTGATCTGGATTTTGTTGATCTTGGATCGGAAGCAAATAAATAATCACTCCGTTTAACACAAAGGTCAGAGCATCAAAGATGATTGCAGTTTCAAAGCTTGAGTATTTGATAAGACAAGCAGCAATTACGCCTGCAAATAAAGTCGCCCCTTGGGTGGCCTTGTTATACCAAATCGCGTGTTTCGCATTGGATTCGTAGCCACTTTCGGAAATGAGTTTTGTGATTTTCACCCTAGAGCCTGTCTGAAAGTTCACAAGAGCCGAGCGAAGAACGGCAATGCCAGCAAAGACAAGATATGGAGTGCTGCTGCCATTCCAAAGATAGAGCAGAGCCGCACTTAGAATCGCCGCCACAATTTCGACAACGACCACTGTTAATCGAGGTGGCAGCAAATCAGTAATGTGCCCCCAAATTCCCACAATTATTGCTGGAATCAGTCTTTGCAATCCCAATATCATTGTGGCTTCGCCCAAATGAAATCCAGCTTTCAGCATGAAAGCGATCATACATAAATTGAAACTCAAACTTCCAATCGACGAAATAAGAGTACTGAAGTAAAATAACGGTGTGACCCAAGCATTTGCCATCAAGTGTTGACCTCGTGCTCAAGATTTAAATTCCTTTTCATCCGATAGTAAGTAGCGCGTGACAAATTCAAGAGTTCAAAAATTGTTTTGTTGTCGCCCTTGGTGACTTTTAAACATTCCGTTAAAAATATTTTCTCAATCCATGCCTGTGCCTGTTCAAATTTTTCGGCAGAGATGTCCGCAGAACAAGACGGAAGTAGTCCACCTGGAATATAAATTAAATCTCCAATTGAAGAACTTGGCATCAGTTGAAGATCTTTGGCCTTGATAGTGAATCGTTTTTCGAGTTCGGCATCCAGGCTAGCGCGTTCGATGGTATTTTGCAGTTCGCGAATATTTCCTGGCCACGAGTGCTTCAGTAATAAATCTTTTGCCTCTGCCGAAAATTGTGTTTTCAGATTTCTTCTGGATGCAAATTGTTTGGCAAGAAATAAAATATCTTCTTTTCGGTCACGCAGTGATGGCGAATAAATTTTCAAAGCGCCCAAGCGATAGTAAAGATCTTCACGGAAGATTTTATTTTTAACCATCAATTCTAAATTTTGATTTGTTGCTGCAATGATTCGGACATCAACAGAAATCGTCTTGGTATGACCCACGGGCTGAATCACTTTTTCTTGCAGCACTCGCAAAAGCTTCACTTGCAAATTAAGAGGAAGCTCGCCAATTTCATCCAAGAAAATATCTCCGCTGTCAGCCAACTGAAAAAGTCCAATTTTGTCGTCGTTTGCACCTGTGAAAGCCCCTTTTTTATGACCAAAGAGTTCACTTTCAAACAGATGGGGACTGATCGCGCCACAATTGACGGCGATGAATGGCCGTGAAGACTGGCCTTCTTGAAGATTCAGGTTTCGAGCTATCAGCTCTTTGCCAGTGCCATTTTCACCATTGATAAGAATTGACGCTTTAGTGCCTTTGAATTTGGTTATTTCGTTTTTCAACTTTACGACCTGAGGGGATATTCCCAAAATTTCCCAGCGTTTTACGTCGCGTTTTATTTTCAATGTGAGCAGATCATTTTGTTTTTGAAGACTGCCTATGACAAGAGCCTGATTGATTCGATGGATAAGGCTTTCTAAAAAATTGGTTCCTTTAACAACATAGTCGCTAGCTCCGCCTTGAATGGCAGAAACAACAGCGTCTGTATTCGTTTCTCCCGTCAACATGATAACAGGCTGTTGCAGACCACGACTTCTGATGAATTTTAAAAGCTCAAGCCCTGAGATTTGTGGCATATGCATATCCATCAGGATCAGATCAATGTGACGCTTTTCAAGTTGCTCTAAGAAGGATGGGGTTTGATTGGCCGTATAGACATCGAAATCAGCTTGAAGCTGGTTTGCAAGCTGCTTTAAAAAAGCGGCATCATCATCAATAGCTAAGATATTTGCTTTGGCCCCCGCCATAAATTTCCCCTTACAAGAATATATAGAGCGAAATGTATGCCAGGGTCTGGCTGGGTGAACCTAAGCGTGTGAGATGATTAAGAAATGATTGAATTTACTCATATAAACAAAAGTTATCTAATTTGATGAAAAGTCTCAATGGTGAGACTCGTCCTATACTTTTTTCAAAATAGGGCTGTATTTAGAGCAATTCGGTGTGCTTTTGTCACCTGTAAATAAATACAGATTAGCTCTTGATGAGTTTGTCCGGCGTGATCTTTAGAGTGGCTGCTACTTTGTAGAGCGTTGTAATATTGAAATTCTTTTTCCCAGCCTCAATGGCTTGCCAATGCTGACGTGACTTAATGGGCATATCATCGCCAGTAATATCGAAGACATTCAAATCTTGGCGCAATCGCTCCTGTTGGATTTTGCTTCCGATGGCTTTTAGAAGTGTCTTATCGCTAGATGAGATCAGTTTACGTTTTCTTAACAATAGGCCCCCAGGTCTTGCGCATGATCGTATGCCTTGATTTTGACGGGAGTTTTGATTTAATGTGCATACGATCATATGCATAATTGAGCATAGGAGGACGAATGGATCAGATCTTGATTTTGCGGCGTAAAAGTAAGGCGGTCACAATCGCAGAGATTATTGGACAAGAACTTAAGGTGATGGAGGTCGTCGCCGAAAGCTTTAAGAGCTGGCGTGCTGATGCTGGGGTGAGCTTGACGGATATTGAGTCAAAGGTAGGAGTTCCCGTAAGCCTTTTGCAGGCTTGGGAGCTTGGAACTGTTTCGCCAGTGGCAAGCCTGTATTATGAGGTCATTGAGTTTTTGGGTGAGACCTATTTATTTGAGGCTGGAATGCAAATGACTGAGTTGATGATGAAGGCCAATCAAATTCGCAAGTCTCTGGAGGCTGGAGATGATAGGGTCCAAAGGGTGAATTTTGATGCTCTTGGAGCTGTTAGGCCGTTCGCTGCTTAAGTTTTTGAAGTTAGGTCGAGCCGAAAGAGGAGTCCCAAAGCTGGGACTCCTCTTTTTTTTTAATTTTTATGGGTTAGTTTTTGAGTGAAATGCTCAAGTGAAGGCGTCGGCTGCTTGAGGGCTTCAAAAGCCATTTGCCGTGCCTGGTGATGGGCATATTTTAAAATTTGTGCGGAGCCATAGGTCATGGCTCCGGCGATAAGGGCTGTTTCGATCAGCCCAATAATTGCGTCTATGATTTTTTCCATTTTGTCCTCCGTTGTTTAAGTCTTCGGGAGGAAGTCGAAGTTCAAATCAATCGAATGCGCGCCGGAATCGTCTGTAGGAAATTTGCTGCTTTCAGCGTGTTACCATCGTGTTACCAAAATGTTACCAACGACTGAAATTTCCCGACATTTCTTGAAATGTCTGCTCAAATCTGTCTTGTGGTTGTGTGTTTAATAAGTTCTGGAATCTTTTTGGGTTTTTTGGTCCGACCAATTTTCACTTAAGAAAATTGGTCGGGGAGACAGGATTCGAACCTGCGACCCTCTGGTCCCAAACCAGATGCGCTACC
>DGYJ01000036.1:9644-10524 GCA_002396665.1 Bdellovibrionaceae bacterium UBA5009 | reverse complement strand
GATGCGCTACCAGACTGCGCTACTCCCCGACACATGCTTGCCACGAATTGATTGGGATCTCGTAGCACTTCAAGAGGTCTGAATGTATTTAAAAACCCATCTTCTTGTCAACGTCGTTTGTACAGTTTACGCTGAAGTTCCATGGAAAATTTTTTAAATCAAATTCCGAAACCACTTTTGGCCTTGTTTGCGGTCGTGGGTGTCACTTTTTTCATCTATTTTAGTCAGCCGCCGCGGACGATTTGCGATACCGAACGCGAAACATTCGAAGAAAGCCTAAAAGGTGAGCTTTACCCAGAAAGGGTCAGTAAAAAACAAGGGGTTCGCCCCGCCGAAATTTCTAAAGCCAGGGATTACTGTAAGCTCGGGAACAGTTCCGGTGGTTGTTACGAGTACTTCAATCTACTTCGTCAAATTGTAAGATCAATGGATCTGCTCAGCCCAGAGTGTACAAATGTGCTGGCCGAGGCCTCCCAGGTTCAATCTGCCCTTAAAGAGGGGCTTTCATTAATGGTTCAGTTGGCCTGGGGCGACCAGCCCCCAGCTGACCAAAATCAGAATTGGTTTCGGAGTGCAGATTATGCTGTCTTTTGCAAAGTTCGCGAACAGCTTAAAAAAATCATGGTTGAAGATGAATTGGCTGATTTTTACAATGCCATCTTTAGTGGCCTTCCTGGCCCTAAACCTAAAGACGAATTTTCACCCAAAATAAAAGCGGCACAGACAATGCCTAGCAACGAAATCTACAAAAAATCGATTCTTTCGCTTCGTTGCGAATCCTATATGTAATCGCTATTATTAAAAAAAATTAAAATGGCAATAGTTGTAGATCTTGAAAGACAATTTGTTCATCAAATAGGCCCTTTTCAAGGCTTTGGTT
>DGYJ01000036.1:0-9501 GCA_002396665.1 Bdellovibrionaceae bacterium UBA5009 | reverse complement strand
AGGCTTTGGTTTGAGCGCGAAATTTTTATCTTTTTTAAGTGCCCAATCATAACAATTTCTTTGTCTTGATTGTTTTGAATCAGGGCAGAACTTTCTTCGAAAAATCGAATTTTCCAGTCCGTGGGATTAAGGCCAAATTGAGAAAGTGATTTCTTAAGTTGAGTCGTTTGAATTTGCATAGAGCCCCCTTTGTATTCTAGTTTTATACTTTTTGAAGAGGTCCCCTAATTGAGCCCCCTCGGAAGCTGTACTTGCAAATCATGGGCATCCCCAGCCACATGTCAGTTGGAATAGATTAGCGCCGAGTCTAGACAGGGCATTTTTTTAGGACTAGCGTCTTAGAAATGAGAAATAAATTAAATCTTTTGCCACTGATAGAAGCCTTAATCTGGATCGCCTTGGTCCCTTTATTTTTTAAATTTATTCCTGAGCGAAAAATTGCCGCCACCATTGCGGGATTTGGTTTTTTTATGATCCCATTGTTTTTTTTATTTACTCACATGCCGAAAAGTCCCCTGTTAAATTTCGAGCATGAAGTTTTTCATAAAAAATATCTTGGTTTGAATCTGCACAAGTGGTCCATTTTGCTGACCCTTCAGTTTTGGATTTTGTTTGCAGTTCCTATCTTTTTTTCACGATTGATCTATTGGAGCGAAGATTTTCAAAGTTTTAGATTCTTTGGAATATTTTCAGCCGATGAATGGCATCATCTTTCAAGCAAAAGCTATATGGTGATGGTGATAGGGATGGGTCTTTTTGGATATTTTTACAATAAGACCAATGCAAAAAGGCCTAGTTTGCACTAAGCCTTTATATCGACTCCAATCGAGCTGGAGCCATTAATTCTTAAAACTCAATAATTAAGCTTCAAATGGAACAGGGGAAATTGCTTCAGAACGTGTCATATTGTCGTAATTTTCCATTCCGTTAGGGATAAGGCAAAGATTACGAGCTTTTTTGACAACTGCTGCAACTTGCTTCTGTTGAGCCAAGCTAAGCTTAGAGATACGAGCTGGAGTGATTTTGCCACCGTCGCTGACGAATCTCATAAGAGATGCAGGGTCTTTATAATCAAATAAATGATCACCGCTGAACTCTTGTCTGTATTTTGATTTAGAACTCTTTTTGTTGGTCGATTTTTCTTCTGTTTTCATAGAATTCAAGGTTCTACTAAAAAAAGGGGTTGCCATCAAGTGTCTTTTTTCTTATACCAATATTTCTTATTTCGTGACATTGGTTGTCTGAATTTAAGTTTTGCTGAATATGTAAGTCTATTAATAAGGTAACTCGGAGAAGAATATGAGTCGTTGTGAATTAACTGGCAAAAGCCCTGTGGTTAAAAATTTAGTGAGCCACTCGAACATTAAAACAAAGAAGAAAGCTCTTCCAAATGTTCAGAAAAAACGTATATTTAGCAAATCTTTGAACCAAATGGTTCGTTTGCAAATGGCAACAAGTGCGATCCGGGACATGGAGCATGTTGGTGGATTTGATCACTATTTATTGAATCAAGATGATAAAGTTCTTTCAGCCCGTGCTTTGGAAATCAAAAGAAGAATCCAAAGAAAACTGAAAGCAAACTAAGTTTTAGTCTGAATTTTTTACATTATTTCATTCGTTGAGGTGTTTCGTGAAATTAAAAATCAAAAAAGGATCACAAGTCCAAGTTATCACTGGTTCTGATAAGGGCAAAAAAGGCGCGGTTCTTGAAGTTAACGCGGCAAAAATGTTGATCAAAGTTGAAGGCGTTAAAATCCAAACTCATTTTGATAAAAAAGATGGTCTTTTGAAAAAAGAAGGCTTTATCAATTATTCAAATGTAAAATTGCTAGAAGCAGCTCCTGCGCCAGCTAAGAAGCCAGCAAAAAAGGCCGCTAAATCGAAATCGGCTTAGTTGTCCACCGTGAACAATGAAAAGTTGTTTCCAATGAAAAGAGAAGTCGTGAAGTTGATCGCTTTGGCTTCTCTTTTTTGTTTTTACTCGTCAGCAAATGCTGTTGAATTCTCTGGTTCTAAAAAAACTGATGTGAATAAAGATTTAAAATCTGAAAGTCAAAATCAAGGTCAGTCATCTGCGGCATCAGAAGATAAGAAAACATCAAACTCAACAAATCATTATTTCTATATCTGCAAAAATCAAAAAGTTGTTCGCACTTTGCGAATGGATAAAAAATCTGCAAATTGTCAGGCCATCTATACAAAAGATGGGGTTGATAAAGTGATTGGTTCAGCTCAAAAAACTTTTTCCTGTGTCGAGGTTTTGGATGGGGTGAAGAAAACTCTGACCGATGCTGGCTGGAAGTGCAAAGAAGTTAAAGGCGAACAAATCTCTACAAAGATAGATCTTTCGACAGAAACTTCGACTGAAGTTAAAAAAAATAAAGAGTAATCCATGGGTGCAGTTCAAGATCAACTTGTCGTCGCGATTTCGCAAATGACTTCGGTTGATGATTTGCAAAAAAATTTACAGTCTATTTCTGCTGATATTGAAAAGGCTGGAAAGCACGGCTCTGTGGATCTTATTTGTTTTCCAGAAAACTGTCTTTATATGCGAGTCAAAGAAGGTGAAGAAATTCACTTTTTAAATTTGCAAGAAAACTTTTGGAAGTCACTTCAGGATCTTGCATTAAAATATAAAATTTCGATTCATCTAGGATCTGTTCCTCTATTGATTGATTCAAAACCCTTCAATTCTGCAGTCCTTATTGGTGCCGATGGCGCATTGAAGACAACCTATCAAAAAATGCACTTGTTTGATATTCAACTTGAAAATCAAAAGCCAATTCGGGAATCCGATGTCTTTAGGGCGGGCCATGGTCCGGTAATGTTTGATCTTAAAGGCTGGAAAATTGGTCAGAGCGTTTGTTATGACTTAAGGTTTTCAGAATTATTTCGATTTTATGCTGAACATGAAGTGGATTTGATTTTAGTACCATCAGCCTTTCTTGTTAAAACGGGAGAGGCTCACTGGCACACATTGTTACGTGCCAGGGCCATTGAGTGCCAGGCCTATGTGGTGGCCAGTGCTCAGACGGGGCTCCACGAAAGCCAAAGATCCCCTGGGCTTTCGCGGTCGACCTATGGCCATGCCTTGGCGATTTCACCCTGGGGCGAAGTCCTTGTGGATATGAAACACGCAGCTGGTCTTGAGTTTGTCACATTCGACAAATCAAAGATTGAATCTGTACGTCGGCAAATTCCAATGAAAAGTCATCGACGTCGAGATTTTTTTAAGCCATAATTTTTTCTATGAAAAACTTATTCAGATTAAATATTAAAATTTTAGGTTTTGGATTTGGTGCATTTCTGCTTTTTAGTTTTTTTTGCAAAGATGTTCAGGCCGCAGATTCCACGGCCATTCAATTGGAAAAAGAGCAGGAAATTGCAAATAAAGCAAAAAAGAAGCTTTATCCGGGTGGGGCCGACGAGGGTGAGTTGAAAGTTCAGGCGACGCTCACTCCGCCAAAGCGAAAAATTTCACCGACATTATCAGAAAGTGCTCCTTCGGAGGCCGATGAGGCTCCAGAGCCGCCAGACAGCCATTAATTTATTTGTGTAAGGAGTAGTTCCAGTATGTCAAAATATAACCATCTTCCTGAAGGCGTGACCCGTGAAACAATGGATGTGGATATCCTTATTGTTGGTGGTGGTGCTGCGGGCTTGTCCTGTGCCTTGCATTTAAAAAATCAAATTGATCAGCACAACGAACAAGTTTCCTCTGGCAAAAAGCAGGGGGCAGCCTTGCAAGACCCCATGATTGTGGTTCTTGAAAAGGGCTCAGAAATTGGGGCCCATAGTTTTTCTGGAGCAGTGTTAAATCCTTCAGCCTTGAAAGAGCTTATTCCAGACTACAAAGCCCAAGGTTGCCCGATAGATTCAGATGTTTTGAAAGATGCTGTTTACTACCTTGGTGATGATTCTTCTTATAAATTGCCGATCACTCCGCCGCCATTTCACAATGTGGGTCACCACATTATTTCGTTGTCGAAATTCAATCGTTGGTTGGGTTCGAAATGCGAAGAAAAAGGAATTAATATTTTCCCAGGTTTTGCAGCCGTTGAAGTTTTGTATGATGGCGACAAAGTTATTGGCGTAAGAACTGGTGACAAAGGTCGCGACAAAAATGGAAATCCCAAATCGAATTTTGAGGCGGGCTTAATTCTTAAATCTAAATGTGTGATTTTTGCTGAAGGCACACGGGGCTCTTTATTCAAACAGCATTCGCAAAAATTAAATTTGCGCGCCGATCGCAATGAAGAAGTATTTGAAGAAGGTGTCAAAGAAGTGATTCAAATGCCAGCGGGCACTGTTGAGGCCGGGCAAGTGATTCACACCATGGGATTTCCGCTGAAGAAAAGCATTGGTGGAACTTTTATTTACACAATCCCTGGCGATAAAATCATTGTTGGACTGGTGGCATATTTGGATTCAAAAGATCCATTGCTTGATCCACACCGCGAATTACAAAAATTAAAAACCCATCCGTTTATGCAAAAAATGCTAAAGGGTGGCAAAGTCATTGCCTATGGTGGAAAAACTTTGCCAGCCGGCGGTTGGTATTCGCGTCCAAAACTTTCGGGTGATGGTTGGGTGGTGTGTGGGGACTCTGCAAGTTTTGTGGATGTTCAGAAACTGAAGGGAATTCATTTGGCCATGAAGTCAGGAATGCTGGCAGCCGAAATGGCCCTTGAAGGCCTTGTAAAAGATAATTTCGAAAAGGCGATGACCAATGTTTACGAGCAGAAAATAGATCATAGCTTCGTCAAAGCGGAACTTTATCGAGTTCGTAACTTCCATCAAACCTTAAGCAAGGGGTTATTGGCGTCATTGCCATTGATTGGCTTGCAAGAGATCACCGGTGGTCGTGGGCTTTTCGACAATATGAAAACCCATAGGGACAGCCAGACAACAGAAACCGTTGTGGATGTTTGGGGGCCAGATGGCCTAGGGCAGCCAGAGAATCAATTACCAAAACCTGACGGCATGTTATTTTACGATAAACTTTCTAGCGTTTATTTAACGGGCAGCAAACACGACGAAGATTCACCTAACCATTTGTTGCTACAAGATGGCGATATTTGCCGTACGATCTGCGAGCCCCAATATAAGAGCCCCTGCACTTTGTTTTGCCCGGCAAGTGTGTACGAAATGCTACCATCAACGAAGCATAAGGGTGAGTATGAATTACAAATCAACTACACAAACTGTATTCATTGCAAAACCTGTGATATAAAGTGCCCCAAGGACAATATTGAGTGGACTGTTCCCGAAGGCGGGGGCGGACCTCAGTACCGAGAAACATAATCGGTTTTAATTTATACAGGTGATACAATTCACCATTGGCGCTGTCCCCCATGCATGGAAGGGGGGATGGTTCAAAACGAAAGGAACTTATGCCAACTTTTTTCGCGTCTTGCCCAGCAGGCCTAGCAGAAGCTTTAGAAAAAGAACTTCAAACATTGGGTTTTCACACTTTGGAAAAAATCACAAGCGGCGTGTATTTTGATACCAATTGGGAAGGCTGCTACAAAGCTAATCTTTGTTCGCGATTGGCTAGTCGAATTTTAAAACCAGTTATGGATTTTACGGCCTATCAACCCGATGAGCTTTATCAACAAATTCGTAAACATGATTTCACAAAATATATTAAGCCAACTCAAACGATGACTGTTGATGTGAGCTTAAAAGAATCCATGATGCGTGATCAGCGTTTCACCGCGATGAAAATCAAAGACGCCATTGTGGATCAGTTTCGCGAAAAATTTGATGTTCGTCCTGACGTGGACAACGACAATGCTGATTTGCGTGTCCATGTGAAGGCTTACAAAAATCATTTCGATGTTTCCATCGATACTTCAGGTGATAGCCTGTTCCAGCGTGGATACCGCCGTCAATTTGTTGAGGCTCCGGTAAAAGAAAATTTAGCAGCGGGACTTATTCGATTGGCCGATTGGGATGAAAAACAACCCCTGATCGATTTGATGTGTGGATCAGGTACTTTTTTGATTGAAGCGGCACTGATGGCGCTGAATATAGCCCCTGGAATTCAACGCAAAAAATTTGGTTTTATGAGTTTGCTGAATTTTGACAAGGAGCTTTGGAATAAAGTTGTTAATGAGGCCATCGAGCAAGAAAAAGAAGAAACCGAAGTTAAATTTTTTGGTTTCGACATTGATCGCCGGGCGGTTGCTTCTGCTAAAGATAATGCCCGCAATGCCGGCGTTGACCATGTGATTGAATTCAAAACCCAACCCGTGGCCACAGTTGAAGCCCCAGTTGAAAAAGGTTTGCTGATCGTGAATCCACCCTATGGAGTTCGTATCGGAGACGAAGACAACATCAAAGATGTGTACCGTGATTTGAGCTACACAATGAAGCACCGATTTAAGGGTTGGGATTGCTGGATTCTTTCGGGGAATAAAGATTTGATTGCAGACTTGCGATTGAAATCCAACCGCAAGATTTTTGTCTACAACGGAAATATCGAGTGCCGCTTTTTAAAATATTCGATGTTTTAAGTTCATTATTAAATAACAACTTAAATTAAATAATAATTTAAAATGGTTTATTCACGGCGATCCAAGCGCCAAGTGTGAATATGACAAGCATGACTGTGTAGATTGCAAGGCCATGCTTTGCCTTTCGCTTTGCTGCTGACAACAAGCCACCTGCGATAAGCCAAAGAGTCAGTTTAATGTATATCCAAGTGGGTAACCCAGTGACTAGCCCCAAACGGGCCGCAAGTCCAAAGCCTCCAACAAGGGTCAGAACAAGACCGACTCCGTGGGTTGCTGAGCCCAAAATGCGCACAGGCTTTGTAACTTCGGCACTTTCCGATTTTGTCCAATGGGCAATAAGGATCACAGTGAGGCCAGTAAAGGTCATGAACAAACCAAGAAGATGCAGCACTTTGTAAAATTCGTAGGACATTTGTCGCTCCTTCATCCAATATTTTTTGTTAGTCTTTTTTTGACTCGTTTATTTTATCTTCAAGGCCAAGATGTTTAATCACCATGGACATTTGTTTTCTAAGTTTTGTTAAATGGGTCAAGCTTGAAATTGTTTTTAAAGCCTCTTTCAGGGGTTGCAGTGGATAGCCGCCGTAGGAGCCACTTTCAGTGATGTCATTTGTCACTGTCGATCGGCCAGCCAACATAACTCCATCTGTGATTTCTAAATGGCTGCTCACCACAGAGTTTCCGCCCGTCACAAAGCGGGCGCCAATTTTTGAAGAGCCCGCAGTCATAAAGCCGGCGGCCACTAAGCTGTCACTTCCAATTTCACAATTATGGGCAATGTGGCAGAGGTTGTCGATTTTTGTTCCTGCTTTGATTCTAGTCTCGGTCAGGGTGGCCCTGTCGATGGCACAGTTTGCGCCAATTTCCACATTATTTTCAATCACGACGCGGCCAAGTTGAGGAATCTTGCTGTGTTTAAAATTTTGATCAGAAGAGTAACCAAAGCCATCGGAACCAAGAGTTGTATGGGCGTGGATTTCGCAACCACTCCCGATTTGGGTATTTGCGCCGATAAATACATGGCCATGGAGGAGGCTTCTATCTCCGATGGTAGAATGGGATTCCACAATGCAATGGGGACCAATGAAGGCGGCATCACCGATTTTGCAATTGTCGCCAATCACTGCATAGGCTCCAATATTGGCTGTGGGGGCGACGGTGGCCGTTGGGGAAATGACGGCTGTTGGGTGATGTCCTTTGTGGAAGCGGAGGGATTTTTGGTCTAAAAAGGACAAAACTTGGGCCATGGCCATGGACAAATTTTGAGTTTTGAAGATTAAAAGATTGGGATTATTTTTTTTAAATTCTGCCTCAAAGGACGGCCAGGTCTTTTGCAGAACGATCAATACAGCCGGAGAGCTCTTAAGTGCATCATTGTAATGACCAGCATCAGAGCAAAAGCACAAAGATTTTCCATTGGCCAGGGCTGGTGGCAGGACATTTTCAAACTGTACATCTAATGGGCCGCTGACATGGAGAAGGAGCTCTGGATGATGATTTCTAATTTTTTCAAAGACTGTTTTTGCAACCAGGGTCATCGCTGCCTCGCATTATAAAATAAAAAAAACAGATGATTTCCTTAATAAAATTAGACTAATTATCCTTTCATAGCACGAGTTATTTTGATGATTTAGGAGAGGTGACATCCATGGCCAAAAAAACTGAAAAAGCGAAAACAAAAACTTCGTCCAAACCAGTGCCTGCTCCGAAGGTCGATAAAAAGAAATCGAATGTGAAGCCTGTTAAAGTTGAAGTGAAATCAGAAAAAATAACAAAATCATCACAGGCTGAAAAGGCTGTGAAAGCCGCTCCAGCAGCTAAATCTGTACAGCCTGTAAAAACTAAAACTTCTGGTGAAGAAAAAGCGAAAAAATCTTCAGAACAAGTTGTAGATACTGCAGGTGCTGATCCAATTTGGTTGGAACTTCATCGTAAGCATGGGGATGAAAAGACTCAAAACTATGATATGAGAGGTGTTTTTGAAACTTCAACCGCATTGAATCATAAGATTTTAGGTTGGGGATGGATTTTAAGTAATGAGAACGATCGACTTGAAGTCGTCTTTAAAGATGGTAAAAGGGTATTGATCAGTAATTATAAAAAATAGGACTCCTTCGCAGGGGCCCACAAAGGAAGTACATGTCGAAAGAAGATTTAGCGCAGGTCGATGGTAAAGTTGTAGATGCTCTTGCTGGCGGGATTTATAAAATCCTTCTTGATAACCAAGTTGAAATTGCGGCTAAACTTTGTGGGAAAATGAGACGTTTTAATATTCGTGTAGTTGTTGGTGATCGAGTTACAGTTGGGGTCTCTCCGTATGACCCAACCCACGGCTTGATCATGTATCGTCACAAATAAGTAATTCAGACATTAATTTTAGAGGTGATATGGATCAGGCTCTTCAGAGTTATCTGACTCGTTTTGTTTCAGGGGTATCGGTTAAATCAGCAGCGGCAGTTATTGAATTAGCAGCCGAAGGGGCAACTGTTCCTTTTATTGCCAGATACCGAAAAGAAAAAACTGGCAATTTGGACGAAGTGCAAATTCGTGCAGTTATTGAAGCCCATGAAAACTACAACGAAATTGTGAAACGTAAAGCTTTCTTGTTGAAGGAAATTGACGAGCAAGGAAATTTAACTGCTGAAATCAAAAAAAGGATCGAAGTCAGTTGGGATCTTGGTGAGTTAGAAGAAATCTATCGCCCTTTCAAGAAAAAGAAAAAAACAAAGGCCACCATTGCACGCGAAGCTGGTTTAGAACCATTGGCTCAATGGCTGTGGGACTTAGCCCATGGAACAATTCAAGATTCAATGACCATGGAAATGAAAGCTAAAAACTTTTTAAATCCGAGCCACAAAATTCAAACCTATGAAGATGCTCTTAAAGGAGCTCAAGACATTCTGGTTGAAAAATTGGCCAATGAGGCTGATTTGCGAGCCCTGGTGAATAAAAATTATTTTGAAAAAGGTAGAATCATTTCAAA
>DGYJ01000034.1:1540-2902 GCA_002396665.1 Bdellovibrionaceae bacterium UBA5009 | reverse complement strand
TTTGAATTTTTTGCAAATTTGCCGTAACCAATTGCTGGCTGAATATTAAGCGCAACTAATTTTTTAGAATAGCTATTACAAGTTGGATTTTTTTCGTAAATAAACAAAGGACCGCCAGACATGCCCTTAGTCAACACACAATTGGTATTAATTCCAAGGCGTTCATCTTTACTTTTAGGATTGCAGAAGTCTGCATAAAGACTTCCGGTGTTAAAGCTATTAAATCGAGTTGCAGGGTATCCGGCTGCAACGAAGAACTGGCTATCGAATGCTGTAGCATCTGATGAGTTAAGGCCATTTCTAAAAGGGGACGCGAGTTCAATTTTTTCATATGAGCCAGGTTTTAATTTTTTAGAAAATCGAACTAATACGACATCATTTGACCATTTACGATTATTTAGATTCAGAATGCCTGGATCAACAACAGTAGCATTGATCGAGTTATTAGAAAAACCACCAGTTGTGCCTGCTTTGGCGCCGTATGAAAATTTGACCTGTTTATTTTTTTCAGGCATTTTTGTTCCATCGATAACGTCTCTTCCTTCCACTACATGGTAGCTAGTTAGTGCATAGCAACTATTGATAACTGTAGCTGTTCCCATTAAAAGATCTTTTGTAGAATCGTTTGGGTCTTGTTGATGAATAACGCCAACATTTTGCATTTGTGAAAATGCACCTTTGTCATTTCTGTTAACTATGAAGCGTGTATCTGTGTTATTTGCATTTAAGTGATTGCCCAATTGAGTTTTAAACTGTTGTAATTGACCAACCTCATCTAGGCCGCAAGCTTGTGTATCAAAAGAAAACAATGCTGTTGTCATGATTGCTAATGCAGTGATTTGTTTCATTTTGAATGTTCTCACTTTGAGACTCCTTAGTGTGCGTTGCTTGTCTTTATATATTGCAAAGATAGTGCACCACAAGGTCTAACCAATTGATTTTAATAAGAAAAGTTATCGTTCTGATACGTCAATGATCAGTACAGTGACATCTTTTGCGGCTGTAACATAATGTAGATTTTCTTATAAACTGATAAAAAGACTAAATATCCTTATATGGCAATCTGGATAAGTTTAAAGAGTTTCAAATGTTAAGTTTGAATTCAAACTTCCTATTAATTGAACACTGAAACAAGTACAAAAATATGAGAAATTAATACAAAATTCGAAAAACAAAGTTCCTTGATTGATATTTTTTGCTATTGCTTGAAACGAAAAAGGGGGATTTTTATGAAACTTTTTAAACTAATGCCTATATTACTTCTAGCAGTAATTTCTCTGATCAGCAGAAAAGATGTTCTACAAAAAATTGATTATTCGCAATGCTTAAACAAGCCAGAGCTTCAAGAAAATGATAACTGCT
>DGYJ01000034.1:0-1448 GCA_002396665.1 Bdellovibrionaceae bacterium UBA5009 | reverse complement strand
TGTAAGTGAGAAAAGCACTAATAGCTACAATTTTCGCAGCTGCCATAAGTAGTGCTTTTTTTCTCATTTTTAAGAATAATTCAAATAAAATGCTAAGAGTAATATACCCAATTCAACCTTTAAAAAAGAACGATTTTTTGGTTAACCCGAAAAATACGGAAACTATATGGGAGTACTACTTACTGGAAAACCTAGCTTGTGGACTGGTAAGAGACTCAATTAAATCTCCAATAGGATACGAACCTTGTATTGCAGAAAGCTTTTTCCAGGAAAATTCGAAATCATGGACATTCAAGATTAGAGATATGAAATGGAGTGATAACTCCATTATATCAAAAAGTGATATTGAAAAATGGATCAATAATTTATGCAGTAGCAATTTCAGGCATATTAAGTATTTAAAATATATAAAAAATTATTCATATAAAGAAGAAAGTAGAACTTTAAATCTTAATTTTAGTAAAGACATTGGACTTGAAATTTTACATGAGCTTTCTTTAGCCGATGCAAGCTTTTATAGCCAAAATTTTATATTCGAAAAATGGAGCAAAACAACCGGTCCTTATTATGTAGAAAAATATATCCCAGAGAAAAATTATATTTTATTAAAAAGTAATATAAATTCGCCCCTTTATTTGAAAGAAATGCCACAAGAGGTTGAACTTGTTAGGCCCGAAAGCAGAGACGAAATTTTCGAGGCTGTCTCATCAAATAAGACGGACATGCTTCCAATTACTCCACTTTTCACCAAGGATGCTTTAAAGAAATTAATAACTCCAGATAAAAGTTATTTTAAAGCAGTTCCCACGAATATTCAATATTTCGTTGTTAAGAATCATTTAAAAAATGATAGTTTGAAAGCCAAGTTTGCAAAAACTATATTTGAAGCAGTAAAAGAATACAATATTGAAAATGAGTCGAATGGGCTGTCGCACCCTGAAACACAAATTATACCTGTCGGATTTAGTGGACGAATTTTAAAATATGAGCCGCCAAAGATTTCCATTCACCAATCTAAAAAAGAAAAAATTTCTTTATCACTATTTGACTATCTAAAAAGTCATGACGATTTTTTGACACTTCTAAATAAGAAGGCGAATGAAAACGGATTAGAACTAGATCTAAGATTTGCTGCAAATCCCGTTGATGATAAAGACTGCTATGCCGTTATGAATAGCTTCGTCGGCAACCAACTCGATGTTTCAGGGTCTTGGGAATTTCTTTTGGGAACGAAGGAGTCACCGTTAGGGGAGTGGAAGCATCTAGTTCAAAAAGAGTATGATGAAGCGTTTCTGGCAACAGGAAAAGAAGCTCGCGAGTTTGCATTTGCTAAACTTCACAAAAAAGTTTTAGATGAGAACATAGCAATTCCTGTCTTTATTGGCTCGCAAGCGTATTATGTCAGCGATCGCATTGATGTATCCAGCTGGAGCAAAATTGATGCTCGA
>DGYJ01000109.1:1664-7091 GCA_002396665.1 Bdellovibrionaceae bacterium UBA5009 | reverse complement strand
CCCTAGCTTTTTGGCCACCTCGCCCATTGACCATCTTTTTTTATTACGAAGTTCACGAATATTTTTTGACTCCATTGAATGAAATTCCTTATGTTTTTAAATTATTAATATTTAACATACATACGTAATATAAGAATCTTAACGCGTGCAGTCTATTTCATTATTGTAATAATTGAATGATTTTAGTACAATTTGGTAAAAATATGAAAGAATCAATTTATCAATACAAAACATATAAATCCATCATAGCCTCTAGATTGATGGGCCCAGGAAGGCGCGGGCAAATGACCATGGCCGCACAAGCTCTTGGCGTTCAACCATCTTATATTTCAAGGGTCCTTACCGAGGAGCTCCAACTAACACCCGACCATGCATTTAAGTTGTCACTTTTTTGGAGGTTGAACTCTGATGAGAGAGACTACTTCAGGCTCTTGGTTGATTTTGAGCGCGCCGGCGACCTTGAGTATAAAAAATTCTTACAACAACAAATTGAACAAATTCGTCAGAAAAAAAATTCCGTTCAAGAACGGGCTGACAGATCAAATGTCCCAAGTGAAAATCTTCAATTTAAATATTTTTCAAGTTGGATATGGTCAGCAATACATTTTTTAACAAGTATTCCAGAATACCAAAAAATCGAAAATTTAGCCTACCGACTAAATATACGCACAGAAACTCTTACGAACTACCTCTATGAACTTGCCGATCAGGATATGATTGAAAATAAAAATGGCAAATGGGCATACAAGAGTGGCGAGTTTCATGCAAAAAAAGATTCGCCGCTAGTTATAATGCACCATCAAAACTGGCGAACAAGGGCTATACAAGACGCTCAAGATTATAAAAATCAGAGCGTTCATTTTACCGCCGTACAGGCCGTCAGCAAAAAAGATTATGATCAAATCAAAGAAATGATGCTTCAATTTATTGAAAATGCTAGCCGACTTGCCGGGCCTTCAAAGCCGGAAGAGGGCATTGTTATTACATGTGATTGCTTTAAAATTTAACATCCAGTGGCTCTTCAGTTTTTGGAGGGAAATTTAATCCAGAAAAGCTTTCAAATTCTCCCCACCAGGAATCAATAATTATAGAGCAATCTTTTAATAGAAAACCACTTGTATTAACATAAGTTGAATTTGATACATTCAGTCCAACATGAGTACCCGCTGGAACCATCAGCAATAACTGAAGACTTATGGCAAATGCAGCTTCCCGGTTACTTTGTAGTTCCTTGCGTATTCCATTATAAATCAGCTTGGTTCTCGGCAAAATCTCGATAGCACCACAGGTCGAATGGTATGGCTCAACACTAATACCAAGACCGCTTGCCTTTGAAGGATTAGAAAAAATAATATTTCCAACTGAGTTATTCTCTTCTATGTAATCAAAATTAGATTGAAATATCTTAAGATATTCTTTTGAATCTTCATCTAAATAAGCCCAATCTACTAATGTCTTACGGCCTGAAGAGGCTCTTTTAATTGATAGAATAGGAATTTGCCTAGTCACCTCATACTTGTCGCCCTCAATACCCATACGACGAAAAACTTCATGGGCAACAGTGCCTCTTTTGGTGGGAGAATTAAGCTCCTTTATTGGCCATAGAGATCTGCTAATCATTATTTTACCAGTTGATTTATTATAACAAGCTTGAAATTCTTTGCCCGTTTGGGTTCCATCACATTTCTCAAACACTTTATCTTTAGAAAAAATATTATATTGCGAAAGTTGTTGTAAAAACACTTTTGCATCTACAGCAGGACTTAGCCTGCTTCCATTTTTTACTAGCCAAGGGTAAACTTCTTGATAACCAACAGAAATGAAATCCAAAACGTATTCATCACCGCCTCCAGTCCCACCCGGGCCATCAGTTACTTTTGCGTAAGAACTAATCGCGGCAAACACTGTCAAAATAATTGCCATTAAAAGCTTATATATTTGGTTTAAAATTCTTTTTTTCATTCAGAGAAGTTATTGCAATTGGCAGGCCAAAAATAGATTTTTGAGCCAAAAAGATTCTAACTCCGCAAATTTCGAATCATCTGGGGATACTCATCCACTGAGGGTCAGAACTATTTGAATCAACGTTTGAACCACAACTAGGGTGGCACATTAATATCATGTGCAGTGAGAAAAATATTTAGAAATAAAACAGCTCACCCAAAAGACGCACGTCGAGTAAACAGAAACAACCAGTAGATTTGAAAAAGCACGTGCAGGCCTGCCAAATTATAAACCTGATTATGCCAAAGAAATCGATAGCCTAAAATAGACACGATACCAATAAAAAATGTGTACGCGTAGAACTTCGCTTGTTTTAAGTCATCTGAATACATACCCATCCAACTATAAAAAATAAGCGGATAGGTTGTGACCAAATTATAATCATTCGTTGTGTTTGAAAAGTAAGTCATTATAGCTAATGATCCAAAAAAATTTAACTCGACATTGCTTCCTTCTTTTAAACCATCTTGCTTAATCCACGAATAAAGAAGATAAATTGAAATTAGTAATGGCAACCAAGGATCCCCTAGTCTGATTGAACGAATCGAATGTGCTGTTACATCCCTGATCACTTCAGATTTTGACCACTGGGGTAATACATCAAAAAAGTAAACAAAACTTTGATCGCGCAATAAAAGCAATCCACAAAGCGTAGCCAAAACTCCACCAATTACAAAACGTGACCCTAGCCTATTTTTCCTAAGCTCAATAAAACCAAGAACAATGGCGCCAAACACAGGATATATTTTTAACAAACAGCAAAGCCCTACGATGATGCCAGCAACAAAAGAAAATCCATACAGATATAAAAAACATGATGTCGCCCAAAACAGGACAATAAGAATATCATTATTTCCCCGTTCGATGGCGTAAACAAATGGCAACTGCAAAAAAAACAAAAATGGAATAAGCAAGTTATAGGCTGCAATATTTTTCTTTTTTAACTTCATAAAAATCGCAGCAAGCACGAAACCCATGGCCGCAATCATAAACAAACACCAAACCAAATAGGCTGTTTCAAAATCAAAAAACTTTGTCCATCCAAAAAGCCAGTACAGTAAAGGAGGATAGATCATATCCCGATTTAATAAGTCACCACAATCACCACCAGGAATTAAGTACGGGGAAATTTTAGCAAATTCGCAATGATGAAACAGGTAAAGATTTGAAAAATCAAAGCCCAAATGCAAATCAATACCATAGCCCCAAGGTATTTGGATTATGCTTAAAACACCAAATGCAAGCAGGTAAAAAAAGAAATTTTCAGACTTTGGAAATAAATTGTATATTGAAGACTCAAATTCTTTTGCTTTTTTAAGTAAAAAAAGTAGGAAATTTTTCAAGGACATCCTAGCTTTTCAGCTTAGTAATTGTTTGCAAATACTCGCCCTTAAACACATAGGATCCAGCAACAAGAACATCCACATCATCAAGATGGGATAAAGTTTTATCACTGACGCCGCCATCGACTTCGATCAAGATTGGCAATTTTTTTTCGTCAATGATTTTTCGAAGTTCAGTGACCTTTGGCATTTGGTCCACCATAAAAGATTGCCCTCCAAAACCTGGCTCGACCGTCATCACTAAGACAAGGTCACACAGCTCAAGATAAGGAAGAATCGTCGACAAAGAAGTCCGTGGGCGCAATGTGATCCCCGCCTTTGCCCCATGGGCTCGGATTTTTTTTAGACAAGCTTCAACTTGATCCGTGGATTCCACATGAATTGTTAAATAATCACTTCCGGCCTTTAAAAAATCATCAATAAATTTTTCTGGTTTTTCGATCATCAAATGAACATCGAGGGGAAGTGGAGATATTTTTTTTAGCGCGGCCACCACTGGCGCGCCGATTGTTAGATTTGGAACAAAGTGCCCATCCATCACATCCACATGGATCCAGTCTGCTCCGGCGGTGGCAACAGCTTTGACTTCTTTTTCTAAATTCGCGAAGTCAGCAGACAAAATGCTTGGAGCGACTAATTTTTTTCTTTTGCTCACTTCAAATTCCTTCTTCAATTTCATCGGCAATAAAATACAAAATTAAATTATCTCTACAAACCAAAACGATCGCCAACACTGACACTTTGACCTTTTAAAAAATCTGCGACACTCATTTTCGCCCGGGATTCTGGTTGCACTTCAAAAATTTGAAGCTTCCCGTCACCCGTCTGAACCCAAAGACTGTCCGAATTGATTTTTTGAATAACTCCAAACTTGTCACCATGGGTTGGTACACCACTTTGACTTACAGTCGCCACAGAAGAGGACTCCATGACCACCTCTGTGCGATGGATTTTTATTTTTTTACCAGCCCAGGTTGTAAAATCACCGGGCCCCATAGTGAAGGCTCGGACTTTATTATGAATTTGCATTGCAGACATGGACCATTTAATTTCGGCTTCAGACTTTTCAATTTTTTTTGCGTAGGTGACTTCGTTTTCATTTTGAGCAACGCCCGCTAAATTGCCACGGATATAATCCATCAATTCAACTTTTAAAAGTTCTGCGCCAAGAACAGCCAATTGATCGTGCAACTCTTGGGCATTGATTTTTTGATCTGAAGAAATTTTTCGCATCCCAATGATGTCGCCCGCATCTAGCTTTTTAACCATTTTTTGCAAGGTCACACCACTTTCGGTATCCCCGGCTTCGATGGCCCTTTGAATGGGCGCAGCCCCACGCCAGCGGGGTAAAATACTTCCGTGAACATTTACAGCCCCGAAATTAAACATTTTCATAAAGTCTTCAGTCAAAATTTGGCCAAAGGCCACAACCACTGCGACTTCGGCCCCCCAAAGGCGAATTTGTTCAACAATCAATGGATTCTTTTTTAAAGATTCAGGAGCTAAAACTTGAAGGCCGCGGGCCTGGGCTAAAACTTTCACCGGACTTGGTGTGAGCTGCAACTTTCGACCCGATGGACGATCGGGCTGGGTCACAACACCCACAACTTCAAAGTGCTCGTCTTCCAATAGCGCCTTCAATGAAGTGACAGCAAATTCAGGTGTTCCTAAAAAACAAACTCGTACGCGACTCACGCTTTATCTTCTACTTTTTCTTTTTCAGGCTTCGGATAGCCATGTTTTTTGATTTGGTTTTTTATTTTGTTACTTTTAATAAAACTAAGATGATCAATAAATAATGTGCCCTCAAGGTGGTCCATCTCGTGCTGCATGCAAATGCCAAGCAAACCATCAGACTTTACTGTGAATTCTTTGCCGTCTAGATCTTGAGCTCTGATTTCGACCACTTTAAAACGCTCAACGGTTTCATAAAAAGTGGGAACACTTAAACATCCTTCATCAAAGGTCGTTTTACCTTCGCCTTCGACGATCACTGGATTGATCAAAATCAATGGTTGCTTCACAGATTTTTCAAGCTCAGACATTTCTTCGTACTCATATCTACGACCCTTTTCATCAC
>DGYJ01000109.1:463-1519 GCA_002396665.1 Bdellovibrionaceae bacterium UBA5009 | reverse complement strand
GGTCTAGTATCGATGACTAGCATACGGATTAACTCGCCAACCTGGGGAGCAGCCAAACCAATGCCGTTGGCATTGTACATGGTTTCAAGCATATCTTCTGCAAGTTGCTTCAATTTGGAATTGAATTTGTCGACGGGTTTAGAAACTTCCCGCAAACGTGGGTCTGGAAATGTTAAAATTTTAAGTATGGACATAGTCACCTATTTTGGTCGAAGACTACCATAGATTCACTTTCCTGGGAAGTTTATCGGTCAAAAAACACAACCGAAAAGGCTTCAAAAGCATTCAGTTAGCGTTTAAGTCTCATAAACAGAAAATAGGCCAATATGGACATCGACAAATTCGGCGCCCAGGCCGCAATAAATGGCGGCAATGTTCCATGATTTCCAAGCGTTAGACTTGAGCTATAGACCACCCAATAACCAAAGACCAATGCAATTGAAATACCCATATTGACCATCATTCCACCAGCTCGCGCGCGACCGATACTGAATGGAATGCCCAGTAAACTCATCACAAAACCCGCAAAGGCAAAACTAAATTTCGAGTGATAATCGACCTCGTAGCGAACAGTGTCCAAGCCCGCTTCTTTATTTTTGTTAATAAACTGCGAAAGTTCTTTTTGAGTCAGCATATCTGAGGTCTGCCCACTGTTTTGCAGATCCTTTGCCTCTTCGGTCATTTTGATAGTCTTAGTTTTAAACTCGCTGGTCAGTGGAAAGCTAGAGTTTGTCGAAAAAACCGTAATGGATCCTTTTTTCAAATTCCAACTGGCACCATTTAAGTCCACATCTTCAGCCGTGATCATTTGCAGTAAATTCCAGCCTTCGGAAAAAAAATAAAGGGTCAAGCCTTGGGCCTTTGTGCCTTCATTATTGAGTGTCTTAATATTGAAAATTGAATTCTTTGAACGGTACCAAATCCGATTTGTTTTAATGACAGAGAATAATCCAGGCTGCTTCTTAATATCATTGTAGTAAATATAATTCTTTTTCTTGGTCATCATGGGAATCAAGCGATCCCCCATGACAAAACTAACAACACAAATAAATAAAC
>DGYJ01000109.1:0-280 GCA_002396665.1 Bdellovibrionaceae bacterium UBA5009 | reverse complement strand
AACAACACAAATAAATAAAATTGAAAATAGAATTGGCAAAACGATTCGAAATAAACTGAGACCGCTAGAAAAAAGGGCTACAAGTTCGTTATTTTTATTCAACACAGAAAGCGTCATCACAGAGCCCAGCAAACAGGCCACCGGAATCATTTTTTGAACAACTTCCGGCGTATAACTGAGGTAAAAGGAAATTAAGGTGTCCGTCGAGATATTCTTAAAGCTCACCAAAGTGGACAATGCATCCATGGATAAAAAAATGGTGGCAAAAACCAATAGGCCT
>DGYJ01000056.1:21614-21834 GCA_002396665.1 Bdellovibrionaceae bacterium UBA5009 | reverse complement strand
AGAATTGCTCGGATTATTAATGACCTTTATCACTATCAAAGAATCACAGAAGAGCAGTACACAGCGGCCCTTATTGACTTCGATAATTTTTTAAAGCCATTTTCAAATGTTGACACTGTCCCCAATGACGAGGACAGCGAAGAAATTGCTGACTAAGGTCTCAGCTTAAATTTTGGTCATTAAAAATTTATATTGTAGCGTGCTAAGAATTCTTTAATGT
>DGYJ01000056.1:19537-21399 GCA_002396665.1 Bdellovibrionaceae bacterium UBA5009 | reverse complement strand
CTTTAATGCTATTGCGGCTGTCATCGCAAAGACGCTCTTGATTACAAATTGACTTTGTCGCCACGTAAACTGATTCGCCTTGGGTATCGATAAACACATTGTCAGGCATCGCATAGGCCATACAACTGACAGTGTCGTCAGACACGACCTGTTTACAAAGCTTCACCTGATTAAATATCTCTTGTGCTAAGGCCTTATCCTGCTCTGGAATATTAACCTGTGCAGAACCTAGTGAATCATTTTTTGATATAACCCAAGTTTTTAAATTTACATTCAAATAAATCTGATCAGCAGCAGATAATTTCTGGCTGTCAAAACCATTCGGTGAATAAGTGTATTCAACGACGCCATTCGTAGTCGCAGGTTTACTTTCAACTGCTGAATTTGCACTAACAGAAGTGTTCGATGAATTGACAGTTTTCATTTGATTTGAAGGCGCACAGTTTTGAAATGAGACAGCCAAAGTGAGCAATAGCATCCCAATTAAATAATACCGCTTCATGAAGTTTCCCCTAACGTAATGAACTCAAGATTATGTACTTCAATAACTGGACCAGCCAGAAACGACCAAGACAGATTTGAAGCTTTTATTTTGAAGAAGTGATCGACGTTGACTATTACTTTTTCAGTTTTTCAAAGTCTCGTTTTAAGACGTCGAATTATCGTATTCTATCATTCTCAAGTTGAGATAGCATCAGGTGGAGTTGATATTCGATAATAGCGAGCTTAGTAAATAATTTTCGCTTTGATTTTTTTCAAAGCCAAATTCATAAGCACCCATGAAACCAAAAATAAATAAATGAAATGAACCAAATCAATCCATGTTAAATGCTCTAAAAAGAGAGCCCGCACCAAAGCTGCACTGTGTGACAACGGCAAAATATAACTTAAAATTTGAAGGCCTAAAGGCATTTGTTGCATTGGAAAATAAATTCCAGAAATCAGTGTCATTGGAATGATAAATCCTGATGTTGCGTATATAAACGAATCGTAACTTTTAGCCATTGAAGTGACCACCATTGCTAAAGACGAAAACAACCAAGAAATTAAAAAAACAACAGGCAATGCTAAAAATATATTCCACGTTTTGACCAATCCAAAAAAAGAGGACACAAACAGCACTCCAGTGATCCCAATAAATCCCTTAGAAGCGCCCCATAAAATTTCACCGAAAATAATTTCATCAGCTCCGATGGGTGTCAGCAAAACAGATGTGTACAATTTTTGATGGGTTAATTTTGTATAATTTGCATATGTGCCCTCAAAAAATGGGACTGTCATGGCTGTCATTGCAATCATTCCCGGAAAAAAATATTCAACGTAGGATTGCCCTTGGATGCTATCAACAAAAGTTCCAAGGCCATATCCTAAAGCAAGTAGATACATCAGTGGTTCTAGAACAATCCAAAACAATGACACCCAAATATTTTTTTTAAAAAAAAGAAAATTTCTTTTCCAAATCTTAATAAAGTTGCCTTTGATTTTTGGTCTTTTAAAAACTTCTTGAAAAGTCATCACACATCCCTTAACTGATGCCCTGAAAGCTTTAAGAAGACATCATTTAGTGATGGCTTGCGGACAACAATTTTATCACTCGAAATGCTGGATAAAACCTGTTCAGCTTTTTGACCATTTTTGAGCATAACACAAACTGTGTTTTGAAATGTTTGAAATGACAGGCCTGCTTGTTTTAGACGACCTAAATAGTAATTCAAGTCCACAGTGTTCGTATTAAATTCTACAACTTCTTCACCGACATGCTCTTTGATCAGTTCACCTGGTGTTCCAAGGGCTAAAATTTTTCCATGATCCATGATTGCTATACGATCACAAACTTGTTCGGCTTCTTCCATATAATGGGT
>DGYJ01000056.1:12457-19370 GCA_002396665.1 Bdellovibrionaceae bacterium UBA5009 | reverse complement strand
AATATTTTTAAAAAAATCCCAAATCCATAGTCTCGCCTGGGGGTCTAAACCCGTTGTCGGTTCGTCTAAAAATAAAACCTCAGGACTATTTACAAGTCCGCGGGCCAACGCCAATCGTCTTCTCATCCCACCGCTTAAGTGCTCAATAGGTTGAGCTTCTTGATCTTCTAAACGGACAAGCCTTAGAAGGGTTCGAATTCTTTCTTCGGCAGTATCTTTTTTTATATTATTGTATTCGGCACATAGGCGCAGATTGTCTGAAACTGAAAAATCAGAATCTAAGCCATCATCCTGGGGCACAACGCCGATTCTTGTTTTGATTTCGTCAGCAAATTTTTTAACATTCAAACCCAAGACATAAAGCTCGCCGTCACTGAGTAGGATGCTTCCATACATCATTTTCATTAATGTGGACTTGCCAGCACCATTAGGACCCAATAAGCCGAAACATTCGCCCTTTTTAATTTCTAAGCTGACTCCGTTAACTGCAACCAGCTCTCCAAATTTTTTGTAAACTTGTTTAATTTCAACGATGTGGCGATCATTCGACATAATGACAATATGTTAGTAGACACGCCAATGGGTGTCCAAGGCGAACACCCAAGCTAGCCCTAAGGTTAGGCTCAAAATAAACTAGTGACCAGAATCCTTAGAGGCCTTGGCGCGTTTGTGTGGATCTACTTCGCGGCAACGTAAACGAATGTGTTTCGGCGTCACTTCGATCAATTCGCGGTCCTCAATCCACTCGATAGCTTTTTCCAATGTCATAGGTTTCACTGGAACAAGGCGAATAGCTTCGTCAGATCCTGAAGCACGAACGTTCGTTAATTTTTTCTCGCGTGTGATGTTCACGTCCATATCATTTTCTTTGGCGTTTTCGCCAACGATCATGCCTTCGTAAACTTCATCAGCATGGGTCACAAACATCACGCCACGCTCTTGCAGATTCCAAA
Source organism: Bdellovibrionaceae bacterium UBA5009 (assembly GCA_002396665.1). Classification (GTDB taxonomy): domain Bacteria; phylum Bdellovibrionota; class Bdellovibrionia; order Bdellovibrionales; family Bdellovibrionaceae; genus UBA5009. The sequence continues at coordinate 18,417 of DGYJ01000056.1, read as the reverse complement.
TTGCATAGGCTGTAGCCATTCCTTTACGATCAGAAATCATCGCACCATTCATTCGGGAATTGATGTCCCCTTTGTAAGGTTGCCAGCCATCAAATTGAGTATTCAATAAACCAGTACCGCGAGTGTCTGTCAAAAATTCAGAACGGTAACCAATCAAACCACGTGATGGAATTGAAAACTCCAAACGGGTACGACCAGAACCTTTTTGAACCATATTTGACATTACACCTTTTCGTTTACCTAATTTTTCTGTCACGGCTCCAACGTAGGCATCTTCGATATCGATGACGGCAATTTCCATTGGTTCCATTTTTTGACCATCAACAGTTTTAAAAATAACCGATGGTTTAGAAACTAAAAGTTCAAAGTTTTCACGGCGCATTTGTTCGATCAAAACACCAAGTTGCAACTCTCCACGACCGATCACTTTGAAAGCATCAGTGTTTTCTGTTTTCTCGACTCGAATCGCAACGTTGTGAAGTAATTCTTTTTCAAGACGCTCTAGAATTTTTCTTGAAGTCACATTCTTACCGTCTTGTCCTGCGAATGGTCCGTTGTTCACAGAAAAAATCATTCCCACAGTTGGCTCTTCGACAGCAATTCGCTTCAAAGGTCTTGGATCTAAGGCTGAAGTGATGGTGTCACCAATCGTGAAATCTTCCATCCCTGCAATGATGGCGATATCGCCGGCATTGATTTCTTGAACAGGGATTTGGTTGTTCACATGGTATTGGAACAAGGCGCTGACTTTCAATTTTTTCTGTTTGTCATTTTCTTGCATCACCACTACATCATCGCCAACTTTGATTGAGCCCGCACGAACACGGCCAATGGCCAAACGACCAACGTAATCATTGTAACTGATGTTAGAAACCATCACTTGCAAAGGATGATCTTTTTCAATTTTTGGTGGTGGAACAAGTTCAATGATCGAATCATACAAGCAGGTCAAATTGTCAGTTTTAACATTGGGATCCATCGTGGCCATACCTTCACGGGCAATCGCATAGATCGTGCGGAAGTCACATTGCTCTTCTGTCGCATCAAGATCGATAAACAAATCGAAAACTTCATTGTGCACTTCTTGAATACGAGCATCCGAGCGGTCGATCTTGTTGATGCAAACCATGACTTTTAGATTTTGTTCGAGAGCTTTTTTCAAAACGAAGCGTGTTTGTGGCAATGGACCTTCTGAAGCATCCACAAGAAGGATACAACCATCCACCATGTTCAAGATACGCTCAACCTCGCCACCGAAGTCGCTATGTCCCGGTGTATCGACGATATTGATTTTAAAATCTTTGTAGTTGAAAGAGGCATTCTTGGCAGCGATGGTGATCCCGCGCTCTTTTTCTAGATCCATAGAATCCATCAAACGCTCGGCCACTTGTTGGTTTTCGCGGAAAGTTCCCGCTTGTTTAATCAAATGATCCACAAGAGTTGTCTTCCCGTGATCGACGTGGGCGATGATAGCGATATTGCGAATTTTTTCTGGATTGTACATGTGTCTGCCTTTTCTTTACATTCTTACTTATTTGGAACGACTTTTTTAAACTACTTTTTAAATTTTATCAGCCTTTATTCTTACAATTTTCACAGGATTATAAAAACTAACCGTGGCCACCCATTAGAAAGCCCTCTTGACTTGTATCTGCTTGGTTTTGCCAGCTTAGTTTTTCGAAAAAGTTTAACGATTCTGACAAGATAGCTTCTTTTTCTTGGGTTTGAAAAATGTTTTTTCGAAACTGGGAGGCCCCAGGAAAGCCCGAACTGAACCACGCTGCAAACTTTTTCAACTGCAGTGGAATAATGTGGGGTTCGGCATATTTCTCGAGGCAAAGATGAAGTTCGCGAATAATATCCCCATAGCTTGATATGGCCTCAACCGACGGGTCCCATTTGGTTTGCACAGGATACGCCGAACTTTCTTGGAACAATTTTAGGGCTTCTTTAAAAATGAGAGGATTTTTAAGACTTCCGCGCCCAATCATCACCCCGTCGCAACCCGAATTTCTAAGTCTTTGAACTGCCTGCTCAGAAGTATGAATATCACCATTCCCGATCAGAGGAATATTCACCTTCGATTTTACATCTGTAATAAAATCCCAGTCCGCGAAGCCAGAATATCCTTGGGCACGTGTTCGCCCATGAATTGCCACCCAGGTCATTCCGCAGTTTTCGGCAATTTTACAAATTTCAACAGCATTTCTAGTATTCGCATCCCAACCCGTTCTGATTTTGATCGTCACCGGGATTTCCACAGCTTTTTTCACAGCCGTTAGCACTTTTTCAAACTGAACAGGGTCCTTGAGCATGGCCGAACCCGCCCCTTTTTTAACCACTTTAGGAACTGGGCAGCCGAAATTAAGATCCACAAAATCAGCGCCTTTTTCTTGAACAACTTGGGCCGCACGCCCCAAAACTTCGGGGTCTTCGCCAAAAAGTTGAATCCCGATGGGCCGTTGGGATTCATCGAAACTCATCAGTTTAAAAGTTCTTTCACTGGTGTATTCAATTCCATTGGCGCTGACAAGTTCGGTGACCACAACACTGGATCCCAATTTACGCATAAGATGGCGAAAAGCGTGGTCAGTGATTCCTGCCATTGGTGCTAAAATGAATGGATTAATTTTTAAGGCCTCAAGAGGATGCATACGCAGTGGTTTCTATCAAAAACCACCACAGAGGGGTAGGGATTTATACATAAAACCCTAGCCCCAACGAAATCTTGAAATTTTTATTCGCAATAAGAGAGTGAAACAGAGGATGTTGACCCATTTGTATCTGTGAAATTGGCTGTTCCGCAGGTTGATGTGAAGGCCAAGGACGCCGTCCCAGTTGTGGAGCCAGAAAATGTCGTCGAAATTGTGCCCGAAGTTGGGTAACAACATGAAGAACTTCCCCAAACTACAGAGCTAAATGTGTTCGTTGCAGTTAAAGAAACCCTGTTGTGGAAAATCTTTAAAACCCCAGCAGAAATTGTGCGATTTCCACCGCTTCGTGAACCTGTCATTGTGATTGGTGTTGTTGTCAAAATTGAATGATCAAACCAAGTGCGACCACGCGGGCCTTTTAAAACACGATGAATTCCATTGATCGTAATTGTTCTTGTTCCAGACGAGTTTGATGCCGATTGGCCACCTGAGACCGTTGTTCCATCATAGGCTTGATGGGAATCTGAAGTCGTTGTCAGTGTTGCACCTGAAGAAAAAGTTGCAACACTTCCCGTGGTCGCCGCCGTTGTGCGGGTCACAGAACATCCTGTACCAAATGTCGAAGTACAGCCCGAAGAACTGTAGGCCTCACTCCATCCGCCAGTCATCGTGATTGTTCCAATTGTGCAAGAAGACCAACTGATGGTGCAATTAGCTCCGGCGCATGATCGGTTTGATGTGTAAGAACAGGCCGCAAATGGATTCACACTTTGCATGGAAACATTGGCCGAGCTTTCAATCACATCAAAGGCTTGTTCCATATCTTGATTCATCAGGGCGACGGCTCCGCCTTCAGTTGTGCCACCCACACTGCCAGCAACTGAATAAGACTGCTCGACAGTATTTTGATTTGAATCAGAGACGCCTTCTTCGTCGTCACTTGTACTTGAGCTTTTTCCACAGGAGGTGGTCATTAGCAAAGATGAAGTCATCAGCAAAGCTATCGCAAATAAAGATATCGTTTTTTTATTCATTGGAATTTCCTTTATGGTGGTGAACACAGTTCCTATTTAAAAATATTATTCAATCCAAGTGATTCGTCCAGCAATTTCTCTTGGCGCTTTGGGTGGATTGTGATCGGGGTAACCAATGGCTATGGCAAATAAAAGCTCTAGTTTTCCGTCGCGGTAATCTGGCAAGTTGGTCAATCCCAAAAACTCATCCACTTCTTTTTTAATTTCTAGTGGTGCACCCATCGTGCAACAACCTAAACCTTCAGCCACACAGGCTAAATTAATATTTTGTGCAGCCATATAAACGCTTCCAACACTTGTCAGATACTTTTCGTCTTCGGAATTATGACTGTAGGCAAAAACAATAATAGGGGCATCGCCAAGAGTATAAAAAAATCTTTCTGTAAACTCATAAAGAGAAGGCTTTAATCTTACCTTCAGAACGTCTTTAATTCCATTCCATGACTTCTGTGAATACTTTAAGTACTCGTCACGCTTGGGTCCGCGCACGACAAAAAATCGCCAGTTCTGTCTATTTTTGCCAGATGGGGCATGCAGGGCCGCATTTAGAATCCGATCCATTTTTTCTTTTGGTGGCTCAGTGGATTTGAATTTACGAATGGATTTTCGCGCCTCAATCAATTGATAAAAATCATCTGTGTTGATCATGTCCAAAAGTATGGCATGATGTGAATATGAAAATAAAACTATTGATGGCATTTTTACTTGTTGCAGCAGCATTTTCTATTGGAGTGTCGGTCATTCCCAGCTGGCGACACCGCGCCCAAGCTTTTTTGTTCAATTCACAACGAAAAATCTTGGCTAAGGTCGTAACGCAAATAGACCTTTCACAACCTGCCGAGTTTTTAATTTTCAAAATTCAACAAAACGAACAACTTTTTGTCGAAGTTTACAAAAAAAATTCCAGCGAAGAAGAGGCCATGTTTTTAACAAAAATTCTTTTGTCAGAAAAGAAAGATGCCTTTGTTAATTTTCAAGGCAATGCCACCAACTTGGCGGTCAGCGATATGGACCATGATGGTAAAATGGAAATCATTATTCCATCCTACGACAACGAAGTGACTCCACGTTTAAATATTTACAAATACAACGAAACTTCGGGATCATTTGATCGGATGAAGTCGGAGTCGCTTTAATGAGCACGCACGAGTCACCTTTTTTTCAAACTCCTCCTTCTTTACAAAATACTTTTGAAACTGATCCCTTATTAAAAAGATATTTGTCTAAAAAAATTTCCAAATCTCAGCAAAAAGAAATTTTTTCGATTTTACAAGACCTGGGCGATAAAGCTGTTAACGAACTTTTAGATTTATCATGGACAGCCGAACACCAAAAGCCAGAGCTCGTTCAATTTGACCCCTGGGGAAATCGCATGGACCAGATTCAAGTTTCTGGTGCTTGGGTCGAACTACAAAATTTTGCCGCTGAGTATGGAATCGTCGCCACTGGATACGAAAGAGACTACGGAGCTAACTCAAGACTTGCGCAGATGTCTTTGCTTTATTTGTTTCATCCTTCGAGCGCGTTCATGAGCTGTCCCCTGGCCATGACCGACGGGGCGGCCCGCGCCATTGAAATTTATGGATCTGACCAACTCAAAAAAACCGCTTTCAAAAATTTAACTTCAAGAAATCCTGAAACCTTTTGGACTTCGGGACAATGGATGACAGAAAAAATTGGTGGCTCGGATGTCAGCCAAAGCGAAACTGTTGCAAAGCCATTGGATAAAAAATCAAAAACAGATTCCTCATCATCTGTAGGAATGAACACCCACGAACTTTGGGGAACAAAGTGGTTCACCTCTTCAACGACTTCGCCCATGGCCATGACCTTAGCAAGAACAAATCCAAAGGACTTGTCTTCGAAGGGGCTTTCTTTATTTTATCTTGAAACACACCGTGCAGACGGTTCACTTCATAATATTGAAATTCATCGCTTAAAAAACAAATTGGGCACACATGCCTTGCCAACCGCAGAGCTTTCACTGAGGGGAACACCCGCGCAGCTTGTGGGCGACGAAGGCAATGGCGTTAAAAAAATTTCGAGCTTGTTCAATGTCACTCGGATTTATAATTCCGTTTGCGCCGTGGCCCATGCTCGAAGAGCCTTGGATTTAGCTATCAGCTATTCCCATGTCCGCACAGCCTTTGGCAAAAGATTGATTGATCACCCACTACATAAAAAAACTTTAATGGATTTAGAAAAAGTTTGGCGTCGTTGTTTCTTAATGACAATGAAGGCTGCAGAGCTTTGGGGCGCCGACGAAGTTGGC
>DGYJ01000056.1:9104-12268 GCA_002396665.1 Bdellovibrionaceae bacterium UBA5009 | reverse complement strand
AACAGCCGATGAAAAAAATCTTCTTCGTTCCCTAACCCCATTGGTTAAGTTGTGGACAGCAAAAAAATGCATGCAAATTTGCAGCGAAGTTGTCGAGGTCTTTGGTGGTGCTGGCTATGTCGAAGATACGGGTTTACCAATGATTTTGCGTGATGCCCAAGTTTTTTCGATCTGGGAAGGCACAACAAATATTTTAAGTTTAGATTTGCTGCGTGCATTTAATAAAGAGCAGGGACTTGAAGCCATCGTGATTGAGTCCGCACGCCTGCTGCCACTTATCGAAAAAAAATCCCCAGCCCTTGTTCACCGCTGGATGCAGTGGTTTAAAAAAATTGATAACTGGTCCCAGCATCCCGAACTTCTTGAGGCCCACGCCCGTGAACTTGCCTTCGAACTTGCACAAATTTATGGATTGAGTTTAGAGATTGAGTTTTTAAGCTAAATTTTTAAGGCCAAAAATATAATTAATTTTTTATCTTTGTAGCCGTTCCAGCTCCGTGTGCAGGTTCGCCAGACACAGTACCTTCAGTTGACTTTGTATTCTTCAAATCCCGCCAGCTTTTGCCTTCGCGGGCTTTTCTGTTTAATTGAAATTGTTTTACAGCGGCTTCGTGTTGGGCATAGGTTTCTGAAAAAGCATGTGTGCCATCGTTGTGACTGACAAAATACAAATACTTCACTGGGGCTGGTCGAACAGCCGCAATCAAGGCCTCACGACCTGGGTTTGAAATAGGTCCCGGTGGTAAACCTGGAATGACATAGGTATTGTACGGAGTCGGTTCAGATAAATCCGCACGGGTGATATTAATTTCAGTGTTACCAGTTTTTAATGCTTTCCCATAAATGATCGTTGGATCTGTTTGCAATTTCATCTTGATCGCCATGCGATTGTGAAAAACCGCAGATATCATTGTGCGCTCTTGTGCAGCCCCGGTTTCTTTTTCAATGATGCTTGCCAAAGTTACAACTTGTTGAGGGGTTAAATTCGTCACGACTGTTTGCTTTTGAGTCTCTTCGAAAACAATAAAAAATCTTCTGACCATGGCAGTGATCAGGTCTTTGGTGCTTGTGAATTTAGTGATTTGATAGGTTTCGGGATAAAGATAGCCTTCAAGGCTTTTTGCATCAAATCCAAGAAGCTTTTTCACAAATTGCTGATCAAAAACTAATTTTGTAAACTGCTCAGCCGTTCCAAACCCGGCATTTTCATACAAAGAGGCAATTTCAAAAACATTCAAACCCTCAGAAACTGTAAAAAGCCGTGCGATACTTTTACCCGAAGTTAATACCTGCATCACTTCACTTGGTTTCATGCTGGCTTTAAAACCGTATTCGCCTGCTTTTATTTTTGCGCGCTGACCAGTGATTCGTGCATAGGCATTGAACAAAGTTTTACTTTTGATAAGTCCTTTTCGCTCTAGATCTTCAGCAATTTTTAAAAATGAGGTCTGTGGCAAAACTTCGTAAATGACAACCTGGTCACTGGCATTTTGCTGGGCTGGTTGATTCACAAAGTTGTAACCAATGAATCCTAAAAATCCAAAAACAGAAATCAGAAACAAGGTCACAGCAACAGAAAGAACTTTTTGATTTTTTTTCATTTTAAATTTATCCCAAAATTAATAATTCATCCCCGGCAAAACCTTTGTTGGATCAAAAGGGGTTAAGTCTTCAAGACTGGCCACGGGCACAGAGCAGTACTGAATTGCAAAATGCGCCGACGGTCGATCATTGCCAGATTTTCCCATGCCACCAAATGGAAGCTTAGAACTTGCACCATTGGTCGTGCGGTTCCAATTCAGCAAACCAACACGAGCCTCAACTAATGCTTGCTCGTAAAGTGATTTGTTTTTGGTGAACAAAGACATCACCAAACCATAGCCTGTTGAGTTCACAATCTTCATTGTTTGGTCAAAGTCATTGGTAGTATAGATCGCGACATTGGGACCAAAAATTTCACTTTTTTGATACACAGAATTGGGATCAAATTTTTTCACCAAGTGAATGCTTGGCGTAACATAGTGCCCTTTGTGTTTTAAATCCAAAGCTTTACCGCGCATTAAAGATTCACAATTTTCGCGATTGGCGATTTCTTGAAAGCGAATATATTTTTCAACTGCAGAAGCATTGATCAAAGCCCCCATAAATGGATTTTCTGACCAGTGACCGATGGATAATTTTTTTGCCGCTTGGTAAAAACGCTCAGTGAATTGTTCGCTGATTTTTTCGTGAACAATAATACGACTGGTTCCCGAACACCTTTGCCCAGAGGACATATACGCACCAATCAAGGTTTCATAAATAGCCTTGTCGATGTCCGCATCATCCCATACCACGGTGGCGTTTTTACCACCCATTTCGAGGGCTAAAATTTTCCAATAGTGATTTAAAGTTTCTTGTTTAATTTTTAAACCAACTTCGTAGGATCCTGTAAAAAGAATTCCATCAACATTTTCATTCACAACAAGTCGGCGACCTGCTTCACCATCCCCTTGGACTAAATTAAAGACTCCCGGTGGAAATTGAGCTTTATCCATCAGCTCGGCATAAAACTGACCGACTGCTGCGGTTTGTTCTGATGGCTTAAACACTATTGTATTTCCCATCAACAAAGCTGGAACAATGTGGCCATTCGGCAAATGCGCTGGAAAATTAAAAGGACCAACAACAGCCATGACCCCACGGGATTTATATCGAATAACACCATCAACCTGTGGCAAAGCATTCACTATGCGTTCTTCTTGCACAAGTTTTGAAGAAAAATTCATTGTGATATCAATCTTTCCTGCCAAAGCTTTAGCTTCAGTGGTCGCATCCCAAAGTGGTTTACCCGTATCGCGCGCAATCAGTTCTGCCATTTGAGCTTCGTGGGTGACAAAAAGTTCTTTCAGTCGATTCAAGTAATCTTTTCGCTGATCAACACTAAGTCTTGACCATGCTGGATAAGCTTTCTTCGCAGAATCACAGGCCTCATCCACACGATCATGCAAAAACGGAACAGACATAATCACATCAGAAGTATCTGCAGGACTGATGTCCTTGAATTCGCCATGGGCTTTTTCAACTTTACGAAATTGCCCGTGGATGTAATCACCTTGGTATTTAAAATCTTTTGTTAAATTCATGTCTGCTCCTTCCTTCCATCATATTCGAAAGGGGAAATA
>DGYJ01000056.1:7952-9013 GCA_002396665.1 Bdellovibrionaceae bacterium UBA5009 | reverse complement strand
TGCTGACTGTCTTCTTCGAGCTGCAAGACATCTTGTACTTTTTTAGGCAAAGCCACTTCATCATCACGCAAATCGTAGCCTGATACAACACAACGAAATTCTTCACCGGCAGAGGCCACAAGAGCTTTGCCTTTGAATCCTGAATCTTTAAATTCTGCCACGCGAACTTTTTTTCCACGCTTAATCGGTAAAATATCTTTTGTTTCGCAACCATAATGTGGACCACCGTCAAAAGGGTCGACCTCGTCAAGATACGAAAATCCAATGCTTTCTAATAAATGTTGAGCCGGCTTGGTGGCCTCGCCCACCCGACCCAAAACCAATCGGGCCTTGGCATCAAGTAAACATAAATAAATATCTTCTTCGGGGAAAAGGCTTTCAATAAATTCTTTGTGGGACTGACTCAGCAAATCAGCCTCTTGATAGGGAAGACCTGTGAATCGACGGCCCAGGGCCTCCCAAAATTCACTGCGGCCTTCCTCTGTCAATGGCGGGGTCAACTCGCAAAGCACTCGACGTTCAAAGCGATCAGGATTCAAAGCCATATACAGAAATCTTCCCAGACTAATTTGTTTTCCTAATTTTTCTGGGCGACGACGATAGGATTTGTCGACCAAGAGCCCACCAATTTCTGTTGGACCGTCATTGTCTAGTTGAAATCGCAAAACTTGATGAATAAAACCAACGCCCAAGTCTTTGCTAAAATGATCTTTTTTTAGAATTTTAAAAAACGAATGGGGAACGTCTTCATTTCCGTGCTTCGCTAAAATCAAAGAACTTCCGACAACATATTTTTCTTCAATATCTTCAAGGACAAATAAATACTCTGCTTTTGTTTTTTCTAGTTTTCCGGCAAAAGAGGACACACTGCGCTCGATCTTTTCAGAAATAACGCGCTTTTCACCAGGTAAATTCAATAATGAAAACTGCTTCGCCAAATCGACCAGCTGGCCTAGGTCATCATGCATAACAGGTCGTACAACAAAATTCATAAACAAAACCTCTTTAATATTTGAGAATAAAATTGCGTCGATTTATGCAAATCATCAACCAACACATGC
>DGYJ01000056.1:6383-7712 GCA_002396665.1 Bdellovibrionaceae bacterium UBA5009 | reverse complement strand
CCTGCTCCAAAAGCTAAGCATTCAACCCCAACCCGAGAAAATAAACTGGCCTCGTTCGTTGAAGCCATGGCGCCAAGCTCGCCCGCAAGTCCCATAGCTAATATTTCATCACGACAGCCTTTTACAAAAACTGAATTTTCATTGGTGCGAAATGGTTTTTTATAATCCGTCACTTGAAATTGCGCCCCAAGTTTTTCACAATCCGATTGCAAAATTCGCATCCAATTTTCATAGGTCTCTTGTGTGATCATGGGGGGAATTCTGCAACTGCCTCCGATTAAAACATGATCTTCGTGTGTACGAATTATTCCAATGTTTAATGTCGGCGTGCTGGGGTGAAAACCAACGTCTGAAAAATTTAAAAATTCTTTTTCTAATTTTTGAATCGATTTATAAATTCCAATAATTTTCGAAATCATTGAGTTTTTGACCGCAGTGGCATCGATTTCTAAAAAAGCATGACTTGGAATAGAATTCCGCCGGGTTCCCCCGTCAATTTCCATGATCACAACACTTTCAGGAAGCATCAGCATATAGTTCAACATTTTAACAACAGCACTATCACCCAAATGCGGCATTGAAGAATGGGCAGAGACCCCATGAAAAAGTTTACTTTGTGTCGATGTGCTTTCTTTTAAATTGTGATCTAAACGATATTGAATTTCTTCCTGGGAAAATGGAATGCGAATTTCAACACTTGCAAAACCTTTTCCGGCGCTGACCAATTGCAAATCAGTGGCCTCGCCGATCAAAGCCATTTTGGCAGAGATTTTATTTTTTCGGATCAACTTTAAAGCCCCCAGCATTCCATTTTCTTCTGCATAGGTGGCAACTAAGACTGGGGGTGTTTTCCAGTTTTTATGATCTTTAAATTGTGACAAAGCCTGAAGCTTACATAAAAAATCAAGTTTGATATCTGCAGCACCAAGACCGTAAATTTTTCCGTCGCGGATTGTGGCATCAAAAGGATTTCGACTTGTTTCAGTCCACATCGAGTAAGGACCAGGGTCCACGGTATCCAAATGGGATTGAAAAAGAAATTCATAGTCAGGTCGCTTTTCACTTAAGCGTGCAATCAGATTGGCCTCTTTCACATCACCAGAAAATTCCTCTTGGATTTCAACATGCAAGCCACTTTGACGACAAAGTTCGGCCGCTTTTTGCATCACCAAAAAACTGCCCGCCCCCGGAGAGCTATCAATCGCAATAAGTTCCCTGCACGCCTGAATAAAATCCACTCGAATTACACGCCTTCCAAAATTGTTTTTTCAATCACAGAAAGTGCTAAATCAATATCTGGATCTTGAATAATTGCAGGCACTAAGAAGC
>DGYJ01000056.1:0-6235 GCA_002396665.1 Bdellovibrionaceae bacterium UBA5009 | reverse complement strand
GTTGAATAATTTTTTTAGAAAAAGATCGACTTGTTCTTTTTTTCCGTCAAATGGCGTGAAGGCAATCATCAGACCCATTCCGCCGGCATCATCAACTTTACCTTTGCATGTGGTTTGACCTAATTTGTTTAAGCCTTGAACAAAGCGCTGATGAATTTTTTGAATGCGTCCCTGTGGTCCCAGATAGCCCTCTTCAGTCAAAATATCCAACATGGCCATTCCGGCCTTCATCGAAACTGTGCTGCCAGAAAATGTACCCGCAATCAAACCTGGTTTTGGATTGTATTCATCCGTGTACAATGTCGCCCCAACTTGAGCAGTTTTGGCAATTGTAACAATGTCAACATACTGACCAATATCCAATGTTTCAAAAGCAAACAATTCGCCAGTTCGGGTGAATGTTTGAACTTCGTCAGCCCAAACAGCAATTTTGTTTTGTTTGCAAAATTCCAAAAGAGGAACAAAAAATTCACGCGGTGCTGGCTGATAGCCGCCTTCGCCCAACATCGGTTCAAAAACAAAACAGCAAATATTATTCGGATGTTTGGACACATGTTCTTTCAGTGCTGCCAGGGATTTTTCAGAGCTTTGAGGATCTTTTTTATCATAAAAAGGAATTCGAAGAACTTCATTGTAATCTGGTAAACCTTGTTTATAGGCTAAGTTATCAGTGACCTCGGCCATCATTGTTGATCGACCGGCAAATGCATTCTTAAATGAAACAATCATTCTGGCCGGAGAATTTTTTTGTCTAGCCATTTTTAAGGCGCTTTCATTGGCCATAGTTCCGCAAGTTGCAAACCAAGCGTGCTTAATGCGGCTTTTTTTAGAGGCTAACTTCACCAGCTTTTCAGAAAATTGAATGTATTCTTTGTTGGGCTCAAGATTTCCCTGGGTAATGATATCACAAAGAGCGCCCTTCAAAGCGGCCTCGATCACCTTAGGATGACCATGTCCAAAAAGATGAATACCAATTCCGTTAATTAAATCTAATTTTATACTTCCGTCTTCAAGCTCTACAAAGGGACCACGGCCCGCTCCTGACCCAATGTAAGAGTAATGCAATGGTCGACCACGAAAAGCTGCAATATCCGTCAGCATTTTTTGCGCACGATCTGCAAATTGGGGCTGCGGTCCTTGAATTTGCGAAATACTTTGATTGATTTGTGTGACTTCGCGAACAAGATCGCCGATCAGCTTTTGAATTTGCGCAGAAGATTCGATTTTGTGGCCTGCAAGAGTAGACATTGATGTTTCCTTTCTGAAACAAATAACAAAATCCCGAATTGAGGGACATGTTTTGGTTTACCAGGTCGAGAGATTATTTTACTCTCCGCATAAGAACAAGACAAGGCTCGACGGACAAAGCTATCCTGTGTCCTATGACCTTCATCTTTTTGCTGATTTCTATATTCGCACAGCTGACTTTTGCAGAAACCCCCTCTGAAACAGCCCAAAATCCCTCTGGTTTCGCCGCCGGAATCAACTATTACGAATCCAAAGATTTTGATAAGGCCATCGTCGAGTTCAATAAGGCACTACAGCAAAAACCAACAAACCCCTCAATCCTTACAAATTTAGGCTTGGCTTATTTTCAAAAAAATCAAAAGGGCCAGGCCTTAGCCAGGTTTCGAAAGGCCCTTTGGTTGGACCCCGACTTTAGCCCAGCAGAAACTGCCCTTCAATTTGCCCTGGGACAACTTGAGGTCAAAGAAATCCCCCACCGCATTCAAAATTACGAAAGCTTTCGTAAAACATTCTTAGAGCCTGTCTCTGGGTGGGTTTACTCAATACTTGGAACTTTTCTTTTTGCCTTTGGCGGTTGGATTTTAATTCGCTACTTTGCTGCTAGAAAAAAATCACTCGATGAAGACCTTCCTTTTCCACCCTTTCCAACGGTCGGCCTTATTTTTCTGATCGCTTTTGTGGCCGTCACAACTTTATCCATATTAAAAGCCGTGGACCAAAAAACAACCCGGGGAACCATCGTCATCCAACAAACAAAAGTCCTTGCTGCACCTGATGAAAAATCTTCTTCACTTTATGAAATTCCAGAGGGGCTAGAGGTCATCATTCAACGCACTCAAAATGATTGGCTGCAGGTGACATATCCTGGTGGCATGACAGGATGGGTTCCTGCTCAAAATGTTTTTGTTACGAATGCTCTTTAATTTTTAGAAAGGTCTTCATGGACAATTTTTTTTGGGACAATCTGTTTAAAGGCAATCGCAAAGAAACAACCATCGTTTCTGCTCTAAAAAACAATATTTTATTTAAAGATTTGAATTTGCATGAACTGAATATTTTGCAAAATATCGTCAATGTTCGGCAGTACCAAAAGGGCGAATCTGTTTTTAAGTACGGTGAAACTGGTGTGGGTATGTATTTGATTGTTCGCGGCGCCATTGATATCAGTCTTGAACAAAGACATATCACGAAGCTTCGAGAAGGTGATTTTTTCGGAGAAATTGCACTCGTTGAAGAAAATGGCCGCCGAACAGCCAACGCCACAGCTGCTGAAGAGACAACCTTGATTGGTTTTTTTAAGCCCGATCTGATGGAAGTCACAAATCGAAATCCATCCGCTGGAGTGAAAATTTTATTTCGTCTATCGCAAGTCCTTGGAACAAGGCTTCTTGAAACAACCGCTTTAATAAGGACTTTGAAAAGAGATGCAGGACTTAGCAATTAAAAAAATTCATTTTCGAAAACTGGTTTTGTTTTTACTTAGCCTGGTTTGCTTTTTTGCATTCCTACTTTTAGTCAAAAACATGTTGGTTTCCTTTTTGTTGGGCTTTGTTGGCTTTTATATTTTAAATCCATGGGTTGATCATCTCGAGCGCAAAGGCTTTTCACGGTTGTGGTCCGTCACAATTCCATTTTTACTTGTCAGTTTTTTATTTTTTGGATTGCTACAAACTTTTCTGCCAACTTTATCTGGACAGTTTGAGTCCTTAAAAGCGGAATTTCCAAAATACACGGCCGGGGTTCAACATCTTTTGGTTGAAGCAAAAACAACATTGCTTAAATACCTTGATGAAGAGTCCAGCACCAATGTTATTTTACAAGTTCAAAGCCATGTCGAATCCACAGCAAAAAATATTTTTAGTGATTTACCAAATCACATTTCAAACTCGCTGACGGTTTTGTTTTTAGCTCCGTTTCTGATGTTTTTTATGCTCTTGGATGGGCGCGAGTGGGTTCGTAAAATGTTATCCTTGGTTCCCAACAGCTATTTTGAACTTGCCTTGAATTTAAATTATCAAATTAGCACTCAGATGGGTGGATTTGTGCGCGCACGAATGATTCAATCCATGATCATAACCCTCATTTTGTGGCTTGGACTAGTCATCTTGAACTTTCCCTATGCCTTGGTGCTTGCCTTGTTTGGCGGATTATTAAACTTAATACCTTACTTGGGCCCTGTGATTGGCGCAGTTCCAGCATTTTTGGTGGGCTTTATCAACGGAGCACCCTCTGCAGATTTTACAGGCTTATTGATAATTTATATCGGGGCCCAGGTGATAGACTCTGCCCTGATTGTTCCTTTTTTGGTCGCAAAAATCGTTAATTTGCATCCAGTCACTGTGGTTCTAGCAATTATTGTTGGCTCGCAAACCATGGGCATCTTGGGCATGATTATTTCCATCCCTGTGGCCAGCGCTTTGAAGGTCTCTGCGCAGTCTATCTACGCCCACGTCACAGACTTCAGAAAATAAGCTTCCTGATTGACATTTTGCACTAGGATTTCCTACATTGGAATCTATGGAAAAATCTTTAACGACGCTCGTTTCAGCACTTCTTGCCTTACAATTTTTTCTAGTCGCTGGCTGTGCCTCTGATGACAAAAAAGCAGACACACCTGAAGGACTTTTTGCCATTGCCCAAGAGTACGAAAAAGACGAGCGTTTTGAAGAGGCCATTAAGCGCTACACTGAAGTTAAAAATCGCTTTCCCTATAGCGCAAAAGCCGTTGATGCAGAACTTGCAGTTGCTGATGTGTACTTCAAACAAGAATCCTTTGCAGAAGCCCAAATCAACTACACCACTTTTCGCGAACTTCACCCTAAGCATCCACGCATTGACTACGTTGTCTTCCGAATTGGCTTAAGCTACTACAATCAATTGCCAGAAACCATTGATCGCGATTTAACCTTAGCCTTTGAAGCCATCACCTACTTCTCTGAACTCACAACAAAGTTTCCACAATCGGCCCACGTTGCTGAAGCCATCGAAAAAAGAACTGACTGTTATAAAAAACTCTCTGAAAAAGAAAATTACATCGGCGAATTTTATTTTAAGCGTGAAAAGTTTGATAGCGCCCTTACCCGCTATGAAAATGTGATCAAAAAATATCCGCAAAGTCCTGGTTATGTCTTGGCCCTGTCGCAGGCTGCAATTTGCGCTAAAAAAATTGGCAATGACGAAAAATTAAAAAAATATATTTCTATACTTGAAAATCAATTCCCAAATTCTGACGAGCTATCAGATGCAAGAAAGGCCACACGATGATTGAAGTTTCACAAAATGAACTAGTCAGTGAAGCCCGCCAATATTTTATTGATGGCAATTACAAAATGGCCGAAAGCTTACTTAATCAACTGCTTTTAAAGCCGCAAAATAATCCTGAAATTTTTCAAATGTTGGCGACTATTTACTACGATCAAGGGCAGTTCAGCAAAGCCATCAAAACCTTTAAACGGGCCCTTGAAATTGATCCCTACTACACTGACGCCAGCGTTGGACTTTCGATTATTTTAAATGATCTTGGTCGCTATGATGAAGGTCGTCGCATTTTTCAAGAAGCTCAGAAACTATTGGAAATCAAAACAAAAAGAAATGACCCCTTCTTTGATGAAAAAATCGCACAAAAGCATGAAGAGCTTGCAGACTTGTATTTTCAATACAGCAAGTACTCTGAAGCCCTTGAACAATTGGTCAAGGCCCAGGGCCTTAGTCGTCGTCGTGCTGATATCACATTACGTATTGCAGAATGCTATGTGAAATTGGGCTATGCCGACAAAGCGGTTCAAGATCTTAAAAACCTTGTTCAGCTTGAGCCTGCCAACATACCAGCTCGACTGAAGCTGGGAATTATCTATTTCAACTTGCAAATGATTGCTGAAGCCACAGAACAGTGGGAGCATATCTTGGTTCTTGATCCCCACCACGCGGAAGCCTTAAAAAACTTAAGACACTCCCAAATGAATGGACTTTCAAGGGACCTGAATATTTAAGTTTGTTAAAATTTGAACCTTAAGGATAGATTATGTCGCAAATTAAAAATGAAATGACTCCCTTTTTAACAACTGAAGAAATTCAAGTTTTAGTCAAAAAATTAGCTACACAAATCGAGTCAGAGTATCGCGGACAAGAAATTGTTTTAATTTGCCCATTGCGCGGTTCAGTTCACTTCGCAGCAGATTTAATGCGACAAATTCAACTGCCACAGCAAATCGATTTCGTCTACGTTCGCGCCGAAAGCCGCGGCGGGGCTATTAGCATCATCAAAGACATTACTTTAAATATTAAAGGCAAACATGTTTTGATTCTTGAAGAGATCATCGACACAGGCCGCACATTGAGCTTTTTAAAAACACGTTTGTTGGCTTCTAATCCTGCTTCTTTAAAAATTGTAACATTGCTGGATAAACCTGCTCGGCGTGAATTGCCAATCCGTGCTGATTACATCGGTAAAACAATTGATGATCGCTATGTCGTTGGTTACGGAATGGACCTTGATGAAAAAGGCCGTAACTATCCCCAGATCTATAACCTTCGCAATTGAATAGCCTGACAGGATCCCTTCTTCAAAGTTTCTCTGTTTCCAGCTTGATTGCTGGGCTTGTTTTTGGAACCGCTGGTTTATATATTTTTAATCAAGGTCGAAAAAGACCAAATCTTATTTGGGTCATCATTGGTCTTGCCTTGATGATTTACCCACTCTTTGTATCGGCCCCTTTGCCTTCGTGGGGAATAGGATTTGCCCTTTGCTATGGGGCCTATTCTACAAAGAATTCATAGTGTCTCAAAATTAGATTTTAAAACGAAAAAAGACTGCGCAGATGTAAAGTTGATAGGCGAAAATTTTTTTCGCTTTACTTTTTAATTCATTTTTGAAGAAAAATTTCAATTCGTCTCAAAATAGAACAATACTTTTTTCCTTTTTCCTCTCAATAAATTTAAAAAACACCGATAATAGTCTTATAGCAATCCTTAGAGGAGGAGCACCTAT
>DGYJ01000126.1:25936-26093 GCA_002396665.1 Bdellovibrionaceae bacterium UBA5009 | reverse complement strand
AATAGGTATTTAAAGACTTGGCACTACTACTTAAGCGGCCTAGATATGATTAGCTGAACTCCGTTTTAGCAGCCGACCAATTAATGTCAATGGAAAATATTTTTAAAAGTAAAAAATCTCTTCATAAAATTGAACTGGAAGCCAATTTTGTCTCATA
>DGYJ01000126.1:18683-25729 GCA_002396665.1 Bdellovibrionaceae bacterium UBA5009 | reverse complement strand
CGAAGGGTTGAATGGACCACAGAGAAGCATTATTAAGGATAAGGAGTTTTGAAGTGGATCAAAATCAAGTGCCTTCGCCAAGAACACCCCTACAATTAGAGGTTTCTTTTAAAAAAAATTATGCCCGCGAAGAGTCCAAGGGACTTTTGCGAAATATTAGTATTACTGGTGCTTTCTTAGAATTGCCCGCACACCAATTACGCCCAGAAGAAAAAATTCAACTTAGCTTTGTTGTTAGTGGCCGAGAAAGAAAGATAGCTGCAAAAATTATTTGGGCCAATGGTGCTGGTTGCGGAATTAAGTTTGCCCCAACAAGCCAAAGAGATGTTCAAATCGTTGATGATCTTATTTACTTCGTTGAAAACCAAAGAAACGATCGTCGAAGCGTATTGGACAATATCTTTAAAAAAGTTTCCTAGAAACACTTACGCTATAAAAATCACAATCTTTGCGTAAAACAAAAAAGGAGTCCTAAGACTCCTTTTTTTTATTTTTCATTTCAAAAATAATTTATGAATTAAGTTCCAACTTGTGTTTCGCTCATTGCTTGTTCAAATTCGCGCTGTCTGCGTTTTTTATTTCTAATAAACATGCTCACAACAAGAATCAATCCAACAGCACCCAATCCCAAAGCCAACATCATATCTTGATCCATACCGGCTATTCCCTCTTCGGCAGCGGGTGCAGGAGTTGGTTCGGCCGCCGCAACAGGAGGAGGTGGCGCCATTTCAGGCGGTGTTGGAGGTGGCATATTTGCTGCTGCATCTGGAGCCGGTGGCGGAGGAGCATTCATATCTGGCGGTGGATTGTTGGCAGCCATGTCTGGTGGTGGTGGCGGCAAACTTCCAGCGTCAGCAGGCGGTGGAGGTGGCATATTTGCATCCGGTGGCGGAGGCAAATTATTTATATTATTAGATGCAACAGATCCTGTCGCTGCCTCTTGAGTAGGTTCAGATGGAGCACTTGAGGCCATCTCTGCAGCTTCCCAATATTTAATTTCTGTGCCTTCATCTAATGCAGATTTTGATTCAACTGCATTCGATGCCCAAACTTCTTTCCAAGCATCTTTGTAGCCCAACAAACTTTTAGAGATTGTTCTCATATTGTCGCCGGCTTTTGCAGTATATGTTTTTGGAGCTATTCCGTTATCTTCATAGTATGTGATCACTTTTGAAGAATCATCGGCGCGGTGAGGAGAGTTGTAATAAACTTTGTCCCCGGGTCGAACGTCTCTTGAATTGAACGTCGGATTAATTTTTTTCAGCTCATCAACGCGATCTTCTGAACTATAAATTTTCTTTGAAATAGACGCCAATGAATCGCCTGGTCGTGCAAAATACAAAGTGTTGACCCACTTAGAGCCCACTTGCCAAGGTGTTGATTCCATTTTTTTAAGTGGAACACTGACTTTTGGTTTTTCTGCCTGAGCAACAGAAGAATCTTGAGCCGGAGTCTCGACAGGAGGTGGCGCCTCTGTCACTTGAGCTGGCTGTGACTGTGCAAGAGTATCTTGCGGAGGCACGGCTTCTGCCGGAGGCAATGTATTTTCTTGTGGATTCGCTTGAGCTAAACTGTCTGTGGGAGCAGTTTCCGCAGGAGTTTCTGCTGGTTTATTTTCTGATAAAGCATCCTCTGAAAGAGTTTCAGACGTTGCATTTTCTGAAACAGCTTGCTCTGTTGCTGCATCAGTATTTTTATCTTCTGCAATATTTTCTAGACCCTCTTCGCCGTCACCAGCTGCAGTCACTTCAGAACTATCATCTTTTGAATCTTTCGAAGTACAGCCTGTAGAGACAAGAAAGCTGCTGATTGCGATTAACAACAGAAATTTTTTCATCATAAGTTCATCCTTGATGCTTGTTCATTGCGAAAAATCCATTTTCGCTTTTTTATTACTATTATTAAAACATAATGAAAATATTACGCAAAGAAATTATGTTGGACTAGACGGCCCTGAACTGGCCTTAGGGCTTAGTTTGCAATGAAAAAGCACTGCCAATTTTAATTTTGTTTTTTGAAAACCAACCTGGTGGCATTTCAAGGGCAAACATAGCAGGGGAACTGCTGGGATATGTTTTAGGAGTTTCCATAACACTATGAACGCCAGTCATTTCATGTGTATCGACAAGTTTTTTATTTCGATCAAAATACCCAATCGATAGATCGATGAATGTATTTTTCATCCAAAAAGTGCGATACTGTTCGTCATCAAATATAAAAAGCATACCTGTATTGGGTTCAAGTTTTTGTCTGTACATGAGCCCGAATTCTTTTTGCGCGTCGGACTCTGCAAGCTCGACCTTAATCTGGTGTGTGCCAATTTTTAAAGTTGCTGTTCGAAATGTTATTTTTTCAGCAGAGGACTTTTGACTTTGACGACTGCTCTGCAGTTGCTTTGATTTTGCATTTCCAAGATTAGAATCTGATGTGGTTTCAGCAATAGAATAAGCCTTTATGCTAAAGATCAACAAGCAACTGGTTAAAACTGCCGAAACGTAACCTAATTTATTTTTGAAGCATTTCATAAGCTAAACCATACCGCACACCACGGGTTGACACAAACACCCCGGGCAATTGAATTTTTTGAATCACCTTTTTTAATATAAGAACACCGATAGGTAAAATATCCGCACGGCCCTTTTCTATGTTAAGCTCATCGATTCTTTGTTGAACGGATCGTTCTGATAGCTGGATAAACCATTTTTCCAATTCCTCTAGACTTAAAAAGTAACCATCAATTTCACTTGCTATAAAGCGACCCTTAATTGCTTGGACCAATGCAGTTGGTGTTCCAGCAACAGCGATTGCGTAATCAGTTTTTTTATTGCCAAGTAGTTTTAGATACTTATTTAGCTCGTCTTCGATGTGCAGTTCTGCCTCTTGAATTTCTTTACCTTGTAGAGGATGGCCAGAAATAAATTTTTCGGTGAGGCGAACACCGCCAATATCAAGACTTTTGGCTAGCTGAATTCTGTTTTGCTGATCCCCTAAAATAAGTTCAGTCGAGCCCCCGCCTATATCGATCACCAAGGCCGCTGATGCTGGATTCAAATTCCCACTTAATGCCCCCTGAAATGTCAGTTCAGCTTCGCGGTCCCCAGAAATGATTTCGATGGGAATATTTAATTTTTTTCCAATTTCAAAAAGTAAGTGTCCATTTTCAACATCACGGGCCGCAGAAGTGGCCGATGCTAAAACTTCAGTGATTTGGTGCTGATCAATGGTTTTTTTAAATTTTGTCAGGGTTTGCTCGGCCCGATGAAGTGCGGCTTCTGAAAATTTTTTATTTTTCTGAACGCCCTCACCAAGTCTAACAATTTCAACTTCATCTGAAAGTATTTTTTTGATGCCAGACTGATCACCTTCAACTGCTAGACATAAAAAACTATTTGTTCCTAAATCTAGGGCGGCGACACGTTTCGTTTTAACCATTCAATTTATCCTGCAATAATTTATTTACAAGATCTGGATTGGCTTGTCCCTTCGTGGCCTTCATCACAGCACCAACAAAAAAACCAAAAAGTTTTGTTTTCCCAGAACGGTAATCTGCCACCTGGGGCGCACTTTGGGCTAAAACATCGTCAATAATTTTTTCAATGGCCGAATTATCTGTAATTTGAGTGAGACCTTTTTCTTTGACTATCTTATCTGGGGCATCCCCGGTTTTCCACATCTCGACAAAAACGGTTTTGGCAATTTTTCCAGAAATTGTATTGCCATCAATCATCTGGATTAAATTTCCAAGATCAAAGGCCTTAATTGGACACTGAAGAATATTTTTCTGAGCCTGATTTAATTCGCGCAAAACATCGGTCATGATCCAGTTGGATGATGCCTTATGGTTTTTACAAACTGCAGCCGTGGCCTCATAGTAATCAGCCAATTCTTTTTCATTTGTTAAAACAGCGGCGTCGTGTTCTGGAAGGCCATGTTCTTTTTTAAATCTTTCAGCGCGCGCGCGAGGAAGTTCCGGTAATTCAGATTTTAATTTCTGAATCATTTCTGCAGTGACTATGATTGGTTGCAAATCCGGATCTGGAAAATATCTATAGTCTTGAGCATCTTCTTTTTTTCTCATTGAAAAAGTTCGGTTTTTATCTGGATCGTAAAGCCGCGTCTCTTGAATAATTTTTTCTCCGCGATCGACAAAATCAATTTGTCGTTCGATTTCATACTCGATAGCTTTTTCTACAAAACGAAAAGAGTTGATATTTTTTATTTCAACTTTTGTTCCAAATTCTGGGGCCCCAATCTTTCGAACGCTGACATTGCAATCACAACGTAAAGATCCTTCTTCAAGATTTCCGTCGCAGACATCCAGATAGCGAGCTATTTGTCTAATTGTACGAACATATTCTGCAGCCTCTGTAGGTGTTCGTATATCGGGCTCGGATACAACTTCTAATAATGGAATTCCAGCGCGATTGTAATTTAAAAGTGTGCAGTCGCCATGGTGATTTGATTTCCCTGCATCTTCTTCCATGTGGGCCCGCGTGATCCCTACGGTTTTTTCATAGCCATCAACGACAAAAGAAATTTTGCCCTTTTCACAAATCGGCAAATCATATTGTGAAATCTGATAGCCCTTAGGCAAATCTGGATAAAAATAATTTTTTCTTGAAAAGACTGATTTTGAGCGAATTTGGCAACCTAAAGCCAAACCAGTTTTAATTGAATATTCAATGGCCAATTTATTGACGACGGGAAGAGTTCCCGGCATTCCAACACTGACTGGTGATGTGTTTTCATTATCAGCAGCATCAAACTGAGTCGAATCAGCACAAAACATTTTGCTTTGTGTTTTAAGTTGGACGTGAATTTCTAATCCTATAACAGCCTCATATCCACGCTGCTGCAATGATTTCATAAATGCGGTTTGTGTAGCACTAGACATTTGGAAGGGCTCCTTTCGCCGAAGATACATTCTCTAGGGCTAGGGCCACATTCAACATTCTTTGTTCGTCAAAATGCGACGATGTCAGTTGAATTCCGATGGGAAGTTTTTCTGACGAAAATCCAAAGGGTAAACTCATACCAGGAAGTCCCGCAAGGTTTGTTGAAACGGTGAAAATATCATTTAAGTACATCGCCAGTGGATCAGAAATTCGATCACCAATCTTAAAGGCTGGGGATGTTGTCACAGGGCTTAGAATAACATCACATTTTTGAAAAGCTTCATCGTATTGATTTTTCATCAAACGACGAACTTGTCCTGCTTTGTTGTAGTAAGCATCGTAGTAGCCACTCGATAAGCAGTAAGTACCCAGCATGATTCGGCGCTGAACCTCTGGACCGAAACCTTCGCCGCGGGTTTTCGAATAAAATTCATCCAGCTCCAAAGAGGCTAAACTTTCAAAGTGAGCACGATGTCCATACTTTACGCCATCATAGCGAGCTAGATTTGAAGAGGCTTCGCTGGCCGCCACAAGATAATAAACAGGAACGGCTTGATCCGTTAACGAAATTGATATTTCGACAATTTCAGCCCCCATTTTTTTTAATTCATCTATGGCGTTTTGCACAGTTTTTTGCACATCAGGATCAAGTCCGCCCGACATAAATTCTTTAATCAATCCAATTTTCATGCCTTTAATATTTGGATTTAAATTTTTAGAAAATGGGGGAACGCTTTTTTGACTGGTTGTCGAATCCATCTGGTCATGACCGCAAATGACTTCAAGGCAAAGTGCCGCGTCTTCCACTGAAGACACCATGGGGCCAGCCTGATCCAAGCTTGATGCATAAGCGATAATTCCATAACGGCTAACGCGTCCATAGGTTGGCTTAACACCAACAATTCCACAAAAACTAGCCGGCTGGCGAATAGAGCCGCCCGTGTCTGTTCCAATTGTTCCTGCTGTTAATCTTGCAGCCTGGGCCGCTGCCGATCCCCCACTGGATCCGCCGGGGACCCGAGTCAGATCCCATGGGTTTTTAACGGGACCAAAATAAGAAGTCTCGTTGGAAGATCCCATGGCAAATTCATCTTGATTTAATTTGCCAAGGACCACGACGCCAGCATTTTTTAGTTTCTTAACAACGGTTGAATCATAGGGAGGAATAAAGTTTTCAAGAATCTTTGACCCAGCAGTGGTGCGAAGTCCTTTTGTGCAAAGCATGTCTTTGATTCCAAAAGGAACACCGGCAAGTGGGCCTACGACTTCACCATGAGCAATTTTTTGATCAATTTGTTCGGCCTGCTGAATTGCTTTTTCATTCATGATAACAAATGAATTTAATTTTTTATCAATTTGCTCTGAACGCTTTAAAAAAAATTGAGTCACTTCTTTTGCACTCATTTTTTTTAATTGAACAGCTTCCGTGATTTCTTTAAATGAGCTCTTCAGTAAATCCATTTTTTTCCTTAGTGCAAATTAACCAACCACAGGTGGAACTTTAAAAAGGTTTCCAGTGCGCGCGGGGGCATTGTTAAGCATGTCTTCAGAGCTATTTTCTTTAACAACAAGATCGTCGCGCCAAAAATTTTCAATTTCTGTCGGTGTAATCATAGGTTCAACGCCGATGGTTTGAACTTTCGAAATTTGTTCGAAATAATTCAAAACAATGCTCATCTGCTCACTAAATAATTGGGCCTGATCATCGTTTACTTCTAAACGTGATAACTTTGCAATTTGTTGGATAGTTTTTTGATCAATCATTCCCCACTCATATCTAAGAATGGGGTTCATTGACAACTTTATAGTCTAAACCTGGCCCCTGAAGCGCTGAATTATCTTGATCTTAGAGTGCCCGGCTTTGGAGGAAGGGGTGGAAACACGTTTGTTGTCGCTGTGATTTGGCATTTGATTTTGGACTGGTAACTTTTCGGGGCGGTTCCATATCTGACTTCATTGTAAGTAAAGCCACCCTCAAGGGTCTTTTTATCAACAACTAGCTTAAAAACTTTACCATTTTTAGGTCTTGGGTTTGATGGACTAAAAACTTGGCCACCGTTATTGAACGGGGGAAAATTGCTTTCGCTAACTACATCCTGGATGATCATTTGGGTCTGTGTGTACCCTGGGCGAGTGTAAAATGAGGTGATG
>DGYJ01000126.1:14086-18528 GCA_002396665.1 Bdellovibrionaceae bacterium UBA5009 | reverse complement strand
GAGTGTAAAATGAGGTGATGGGCTCAAGACCGAATTCGCTCATATAACTTAAACCTAACTGATAGGATTTCTGCCAAGGACTGTAAATGACCTCTATCAGATATCCGCGGCCCTTCGGTGTGAGTGGGCTTTGACATGTGAATTTTGGACTCAATTGGGCATTGGCCATCGTGATGTTTAAAAATAAAGAGAAAATTAAAATCATTAGCTTCATATTCGCTCCTTAATGGATCTACACCTCAGATAACGTCTACTTTCTATATTGTCAGTGATTTCGGTCATATATGTATTTTTTACACCTTTCAAAGTGACTGAAAATCAGAAATGAAATATCAATAAGTCATATGAAAGCCCGCTATCTCGAGCTCAAAAAGAAAATACTAGAGCATGATTACAACTATCATGTCCTCGATCGCCCTACGATCTCTGACTTTGAGTATGATCAGCTTTTTAATGAGTTACTTAAATACGAGGCCGCCCATCCCGATTTAGATCTCAGCGACTCTCCATCACAACGAGCCGGGGCCCCTCCTTTAAAGGACTTTAAAAAAGTAGCCCACCGCAAACCCATGCTTTCTTTGTCGAACAGTTACAATAGCGAAGATATTTTGGCCTTTGATGAGCGTGTAAAAAAATTTCTAATCACTGAAAACGAAGTCGAATATTTTTGTGAGCCAAAATTCGATGGACTTGCCATTGAGCTTGTCTACGAAAAAGGTCTTTTAACTACAGCCCTCACCCGTGGCGATGGAACAATAGGCGAAGATGTTACAACCAACGTCAAAACCATTCGGTCAATTCCGCTGAAATTGCAAATGCCGAAGCCGCCAAAACTGCTCGAAGTCCGTGGCGAAGTGCTTATGCTTAAAAAAGATTTTGTAAAATTGAACGAACAGCAAGAAGAGCTAGGACAGCAAGTCTTTGCAAACCCAAGAAACGCGGCTGCAGGAACCTTGCGGCAATTGGATTCTAAAATTGCGGCCCAAAGACCGCTGCGCTTTTTTGCCTACGCCTTGGGTGAAGTTGATGGTGTTGAATTTAAAACCCATGACGAAATCGAAAAGTATTTGCATGATCAAAAATTTCCAGCACCGATTACTTATGCAAAAGTTTGTAAAAATATTTCTTCCGTTGTTGATTATTATCATTCCATTGATCAAAAACGTGTCGACTTGCCATTTGATATTGATGGCATCGTTGTGAAGGTCAATTCCTTAAAATTACAAGATGATCTGGGGCTTGTGGCAAGGTCCCCACGCTGGGCAACGGCAGCAAAGTTTAAGCCTGAACAAGCACAAACTGTGATCGAAAAAATTATTGTCCAGGTTGGAAGAACTGGGGCTTTAACTCCTGTTGCAATCATGAATCCCGTGAAAGTCGGTGGAGTCACCGTGACCAATGCGACTCTTCACAACCAGGAAGAGATTCAAAGAAAAGATGTCCGCGAAAAAGACACCGTTATCATTCAGCGCGCTGGCGATGTTATTCCAGAAGTGGTCTCTGTCATCCATGATTTACGACCAAAAAATTCTGTTCCCTTTGTGATGCCGATAAACTGTCCAACTTGCCATGGGCCAGTGACAAAGGCCGAAGACGAGGTTGTCTATCGCTGCACAAATCCATTTTGTAGTTCTATTGTTAAAGAATCTTTGAAACATTTCGTCGGTCGCAGAGCCATGAATTTAGAAAAAGTTGGGGATCGTTTAATTGAAACCTTAGTTGATCAAAAAATTATTTCTAAATTTTCTGATCTTTATAAGCTTAAAAAAGATGTTTTACTTTCATTAGATCGTCAGGGCGAAAAGTCTGTCGAAAATATTTTGCAATCCGTAGAAGAAAGCAAAAAAACAACTTTAGCTAAATTAATATACTCTTTGGGAATTCGCTTTATTGGTGAACAAACTGCAAAACATTTGGCGGATCACTTCCAAAGTATTGAAAAATTAATCGAGGCCAGCGACGAAGAGTTGCTGCAGGTCCCTGAAATCGGACCTAAAGTAGCAAAGGCTTTAACGGATTGGTTTTCAAAAAAGGAACTTGTAAAAGAAATTTACGAACTTCAAAAGTGTGGAGTTCAATGGGAAGGGCCAGTTCGAATTCAAAATGGATCGCTTTCTGGTTTAAGCTTTCTGGTCACTGGCACATTGCCTGTGAAGCGAGATCAGGCCCATGAGCTGATAGAAAAAAACGGAGGAAAATTGCTTTCCTCCGTTTCATCAAAATTAAGTTATCTTGTTGTCGGTGACGATGCTGGTTCTAAACTTGAAAAAGCTCAAAAACTGGGCGTGCAAACGATCAGCTGGGATGAGCTTCAAGAATTAGCAAAAAAAACAAAAAACTAGATATGGTCGATGATGATATCGCGATCCATAACAGTTTTGCGGCCATCCGCTTTTGCACTTTCAACGCCTTTTAAGCATAGTTTTTCGATAGCTTTGCTCAAAATTTCGATCGTTGCAGCCGATGTGTTCATATCGCCTTTTTCTTTGATCAGTTTTTTTACTTTGCTTGTCACAACTAATACTTCAGCCATGTGTCCTCCAAATGACATACATTTGTTTTAACACCTAAAGCCTGACATAGGCTCATTTTGATGACAATACTATTGTCTGATTTTTATACTGCCGTGCGCTATCTGGCCTTGGTGTTTTTAACAATTTCAGATTCATTCCCAGTAAACTTTCGAAGCTCGGCCCGGCGTTGGGGGACGCCACTTGAATTTTGGCTTTCATTTTCTGAAGGCTCGATCCAAACAAAAGTTTTTTGATCAACGGGCTTCGTACACTCTAAGTCCAAAAATGCTGCTGACCAGCACCCAGAGTTCAGATGTTCCACGGGTCCAATCATCTCGTGCCTTGGAATATGCGTGTGGCCGTAGATAATTCTTTGAACCCCGGTGATCGCACTGGCTGTCGATAAAATTTGTTCATCGGGCTCTTTGTAGGTGGAAACATTTGAAATGATCGACTTCGAATAAAATAAAAAAAATGGCAGCATGATAAAAAACGGAATCAAACCCCAAAATAATGAAATCCCAAAGGCGGCCTTCATAATTGTAAATAACTGCAAAATGACAATAAAACTGATCAAGAGCAAAAACGCACGATCCAGCCAAAGCTCTTTCATAACCAGCAGGGGAAAGTTTGTTGCCGAATCCACAAATAATTCCTTCAATTCGCGAACAACTCGGGTTTCAACTTTGGCTTTAATGGCAATTTCTTCGATTCGGTCTTCAATTTTTAAGGGATTGCGCACAGGTCTTAGTGTTTTGTCTTTTGTCGAAAAATACAGTGTCGCAAGGGCGCCTCCAAACCAGTCTAAAATCAAAAGGGGCTGGGCCCTGACCATGTATCTTAAAAAGATATTCACATAATCTTTCAAGCTCATAATAAAGTTCGAATCAACATGGGGATTAAAAAATCCAAGGCCGTTTAAAATATAGCGACAGGCTTGATTTCCAAATGGCAACTTCATGGTGATATAATTATATCCACGAGAATAAGGATTTATAGGATCTTCAAATACGCAATAAGGATCGTATTGATTTCCGTGCTCGATCAATGTGTCCTTTTCGCTAACATAAAACCATTCGTTAAATCTGATTCTTGATTGTGAATTGTCTTTTTCGCCAAGAGCATGGCGTATTTCTGCCTGTACACTTGGATAGTGCAATTCAACATCATGATTGCCGATAATAAAAATAAGCTCGTGGCCCTTTTTAAGAAAATTCGAAAGAGCCGTAAAAAAAATCGCATGGTCTTCGATTATTTTTTGAATTTTTATCAAAGATCTGGCCTCGCGCGGGAAAAGTCCTCGCTTTTTCTCAATCCAATGAATATGAAAAATGGGTTCAGTGGGCCGGTACATCACACTATCAAAATCAAAAATATCACCGTTTAATATAAGCTCAATTTTTTTACCCTGGGACAAAGTTTCCAAGTGATCTAAAAAATTTTGAATAACTCCGTCAAAAAAAAACTGCTTGGTTTTATATTTTTTCCAAAGCGGGTACTTTTCGTTGATGGGTTCGGCCTCGCAAAGATGAAGATCGCTAATGATGGCCGAACAAATGGCTTCTGTTTTCATAACAAATAGTATGAAACAAAAATCCCATGCTTGGCAAAGATCTAATTATAAACAATGATGAGGTTATGCCAAAAGATTTAAAATGCCCCATTGCATTGATTGGATATGGCCTCAGTGGCCAAGCTAGCCTTCGCTTACTGTTGGCCTTGGGCTACAACAAAGAGGAAATTATAATTTACGACGAACAAAGTCGTTCTGCCGAATTTACTGATTTGTCTGATTTTATACAAAAAACAAAACCCCAAACATTAATTGTTTCCCCTGGCTTTCCACTTTCTAATCCTGGCTTTTTGATTGCAAAAAAATTAGGACTCGCCATAACAAGTGAAATCAGTCTGGCCTGTGGTTATCTGACA
>DGYJ01000126.1:8327-13911 GCA_002396665.1 Bdellovibrionaceae bacterium UBA5009 | reverse complement strand
GGTTATCTGACAAAAGAAAAGCTCATAGGAATCACGGGTTCCATGGGAAAAAGCACCACAACAGCACTATTGAATTGGGCCATTCAAAAATCAGGACTAGCCTCTTTAGCTTTAGGAAATATTGGCCAGCCACTGGCTGACTATGTCTCTTCAATTATTGAAAAAAAACAGTCGCCCATGGATTGGATTGTCTTAGAACTTTCAAGTTACCAGCTTGAAAATTGTTCTGGATTAAACCTTCAAGCGGCAGCAATCACTGCCTTTGAAAAAAATCACTTGGATAGATACAAAGATTTGAATGATTACTACTCTACAAAATTACAAATTATTAATTATCTTCAAGGACCTCTTGTTTTAAACGAACATAGTCCCGATCTTGTTCATTATAAAAAACAAATTCAAGATTTCGGCCACAAACCTGTTCACTGGTCCAATGATCATGACCCCTTGGTGACAAAATACAGTCTGTGTGAAAATTTATTGCTTGGGCAACATCAAATTCAAAATTTAACTTTATCTGCAAAACTTTTGCATGAATGCGGTCTTGATGGGGCCATTTCTTTTCTTAAAACTTTTACTGGCCTTCACCATCGTTTAGAAATTGTTCATACGAAAAATGAATCCTTAATTATTAATGACAGCAAAGCCACATCCATACAAAGTGTCATTTCTGCCATTGAATCCGTTATTGAAAAGTTCCCAAATACAAAGAAAATATATTTGCTCTTGGGCGGAAAAGATAAAGGCCTTCCGTGGGAGGATTTAAAAATTTTAAAAAATGATAAATTCAAAAAAATATCAGTTTGTTTTTTTGGACAATGCGGGGAAATGGCACAAAAAAAGTCAGGCCTAAATGGTGATATTTATAAAACATTGAAAGAATGTGTTGATAAAATTAAAAATCAGTTTTCTGAAAATGAAATCGTCTTGCTGTCGCCGGGCGGAACCAGCCAAGATGAATTTAAAAATTTTGAAGAGCGTGGAAATTTTTTTAAAAATATTTTTACCGAAACACACTAACCAGAGTATCCCCAGGCTGCCCTGGAACTAATCTGGAAATGACCTGGTCATCGTTTTGATTTAAGGAAACAACAGCTTCGAACACATCCGGTGGTGCATTAAAAACTATAAACCCACCACCCGCTTTTCCTTTGTTTGATAAAATAACTTCGCCTGCAGCATCAAAATAGACAACCTGGACGCTTTGCTGATCTTCAACCATCAAGTCGACGTGGTAATCATCTTCACTGACTAGCCCTATGAAGATGGCTTTTTGACTGGATTGATTAATACGATTTCTAAGCATGATGTTTTCAATCCAGGGTTGCTGAAACAATGGAACGTGAATAAATTCGTCACTGTCATTATACAAATAATGAGCATTCACATATCCATCGCCATTTTCAGACTTCAAAAGTCCCCAGCGGCTAATCTCTTGGGTACGAATTGTTGTTTGCTCTTTGACTAAAAACTCTTCGTCCATTGACTGCATAGACACTTTGGTCGTTACGCCCAATCCTGAAAAGGCATCAAAGACTTTTAAAGCTGTGTTTTTAGTTTTAATTGTATTTTGAAGCTCGACATAGGAAGCAACGCCACGATCAACAACTGTGTTTTGATATGAAAATATTTTTTCACCTTGAAAGGCCACCAAAGATTGATAGCCCTCGGGTGGATTAATGATGGCAAAAAGTCCATTTTTTCCGGTCGCAGTTAGTTGCGAATCTGGCAAAAAGTAGTCATTAAAATAGATCACTTCAAATTCTGGATGCATTTCCATTTCGACACGAATTCCAGATGCATTTTGTCCATCTTGAACAACTTGTCCCCATATGACCGGAGCTTCGGGATCGTAAAGATTGTATTGTTTTTGTTCGCTGACGATGGACTTTAGCGATCCCATCATGTTTTTAGGCATGATCAAGGATTTGTCATTCATACCAACGGTGTAAATTTGTTGAGTCGGCATAAAGTTAGCAGATTCAAACCTGGCCAAGGTGCTAGAATACTTTCGGAGTTCATCCATTGTAAATTGCCCATCAGCCGGAATGTCGCGCTCGATGGCTCCGTTTGTAAAATGCACTTTTACGCCGGCTGCAGGAACTTTATTTTTATCATTCGAAGCCATCGTGTAAGGTGTTTGAAGCTGGCCTTTCGACGCAAATGTTGGTCCAATCTTTAAAGTGGGACCTTGGTGTTTTTTAAGTCCATTCCAAAAAACATTTTCAAGTCGAACTTGGCCTTCGCCCCAAGTGCGTCCTTTGTGATCAACAAGCTTACCAACAAGTAATCCTTGACGATCTGAAAGCTCTATCGAATATGTTCCATCTTTGATATTTACGTTACCTAAATCTTGCTCGACACCATCTTGAATTCTTCGAACTTCAATGTGCGAAGTATTTAGTACCGCTAAACCGCCTTGAATTTCAAGATGGCCTATGACTTCTTTTGGGCTTTTCACTTTTCGAAGCACATGGTCTTCTATGGATTCATCTGTGCGCGCAGCATGGCTGTAGGTTTCTTGGCTAGCGAAACGGAATATTGGATTTTCAATTCGCGGATTTAGCTCTTCAAAAACTTCTGGTCTTTCAAGGCGAATTAACATTTTTGATAAAATAATTTTTCTTCCACCAAACCACGCCTGCTCTTGGGATTCATCTGTGCTTAATTTTGAAAAATGTCCCGATGACAATTCACCCCAATCAAAGGCTTTTTTCACATTCAAACTATCTTGGAAGGCGATAGATGGGGGATGTTTTTTATTAATTTTAACTTTAATGCTTTGATAAAGTGGCTTAAACGAAGGCTTGCTGATTGGTGAAGACCAAAAAAATAAAAGCAGTGATAAAAGGAAGGCACTGGACCAGACAGACAAGATTGAATTCCTCCAGGCTTTATTTTATTTAGAACGCCCTGAAGTCGTCAATGGCGTTACGGTTCTCGAGACTTTGGTTAAGTGCTTTTTTGATTCGGCTAGCCATATCTTCTTTTAGACGTTCGTCTGTATCAATTTCTTCGTAGCTACCATCTCGAAGTTTTTTTTCTGTAATAACATCCACTGCAACCTGAAATGGTCTACGATCGCCATAAATGACAATTTTAGTATGTCTTCTGATTTTGTCAGTAGCCATCGAGGGCTCAACAACAGCTTTTATATCATGGTAACGACTTTCAAGCTCGCGCCCATTTTGGCTTGTTGATCTAGGCTCCCCGAAAACTGTCACAAAGGCTTTTCGAATATCACTGGCGCTGCTATTCACATCTTCAAGGGCCACGCCTGCTGTCATGCACGAATTTAAAACAAAAGCAGAGGCTAAAATTATAAAAATTTTGCAAAGATTCATAATGGCTCAAGTATACCGCAAATTTAATTTTTGACTTTATTTTCAGTTATTAAATAGAAAGACCAGACTTAGGGCCTTGTCTTAAAAATTCGAAATCAGGTTTGGCCGACTTTTCGCTTAAAAGTTGCAGCAATGTTCGTTTTAAAATGGGGTGAACATAATCAGGCCAAACTTCAGTCGCACATTTTAAAATCAGAAAATCTTCAAAAAGTGATGGCCAAGGAACATTAAGGTCAGGAATCAAATGTACTTCTTGTTCGTAGGCTAAAATTTTAAAATGAACTTCTTGCAAAGATTGGCTTTGGCAAAAGCTTTCTAAATTTTTTAAGTAGGCATTTAATTTTTCGATGCGCAAACTGGTTTTAATTTTAAAAACACAGTCTGCAGCAATTTCTATTCGATGACTTGGATCGTCTCTTTTATAAACCATCGAAGAACTTTCAATGATTGGATCTGGACCAATTTCTTCTACGGTTTTTAAAATGCTTTCAATTCCTTGTTTTGTCTTAACAGAAAATGAAATCAACGCATTCTTCATTTTAATAGATCCTCAAAAGTATAAAATCCACTGGCCTTTTTTAACATTTTTTCCGAAGCCCACAGCGCGCCCTTCGCAAAAACTTTACGGTTTAAAGCCACATGCTCGTAGCAAAGATACTCTTCTTCGCCCAGGGCCCAAACTTTATGCTGACCGTAAACCCCGCCGCCACGAATAGCCAGGGGCTCGGGATTTTTTTTATTTGGAATTACTTTGTTCAGTTGTCTTTGAAGATGCAAGGCTGTTCCGCTTGGGGCGTCTTTTTTATGCTTGTGGTGCACTTCTTCAATTTGGAAATCGAAATGACTAATTTGCGCAAACTGAGCAATTGTTTTATGCAAAATCGCAATTCCTAAACTCATATTCGGGGACCACAACAATGGGATACTTTCGCCAGCTTTGGTGATTTTTTTTAACTGGGCCTCAGTAAACCCAGTGGTTCCTGTGACAACTGGCTTTTTCATTTTTATAAGAGTAGGCAAAAAATTTAAAAAAGCATCGGGACTAGAAAAGTCTATCCACAAATCAGTGCTGGCAGCCGCTTCATGGTTTAGGTTTTGATGATTAAATTTAAAGCCATTGTCTTTTTTGTTTTTTGTAATGCCAAACCAGGCTTCAAATTTTTCTTGTTCTGAAACAAGTGTAGAAATTTCTTTTCCCATTCGCCCGCCGGCGCCAATTAGTCCAAGTTTATATTTCTTCATTTTAAAATACCTACTTTTTTCATTTCAGAATGAAGTTGGTGGGAAAAGCTTTCAGATAACTCGACAAGAGGTAGGCGAAGTTCCGCTTTTTTAATGACCTGCAAAAGTTGCAATCCCTTTTTAACCGGAATTGGATTTGCTTCACAAAACAAAAGTTGTGTCAGCTTATCCATGGGATGAAAAATATCTTTTGCTTCGGACCATTTTTTTTCTTGTGCCAAATCCCAACACTTCCGCATGATTTTAGGGAACAAGTGCGAGGTCACAGAAATAACCCCATGGCCACCTTCTTTTAAAAAATCCACATAGGTTCCATCGTCCCCAGATAAAAATACAAAATCTGGCTTCGATTTCATTTTCATTTCTTTCAAAAGATCAATTTGTCCCGTGGCCTCTTTAATACCAATAATTTTTTTATTTTGCGAAAGTTCGGCCACTGATTCGACAGAAAGACTTGTGATTGTTCTTCCGGGGACATTGTACAAAATAATTGGCAATTCAGAACACTCTGCCACTTTTGTGAAGTGGGCCACAAGACCCCTTTGTGGTGGTTTATTATAATAAGGCACAACCACTAAGGCTGCATCAGCCCCCCACTTTTCAGCAAGACGAGTCAGCTTAATCGTTTCTTCTGTCGAGTTCGTACCGGTTCCAGCAATCAAAGGAACTTTGCCGCCAGTTTTTTCTTTGATGAACTTAAATATTTTTTCTTTTTCTTCTAGAGTGACTGTTGGGCTTTCGCCTGTAGTCCCATGAACAACAAAACCATGGACCCCTTGTTCAATTTGCCAGTTCACTAATTTTTCAAGAGAGGCGTAGTCAACTTCTCCATCAAGAAATGGTGTCACTAGGGCTGTATAAACTCCGTGGAAATTTTTCATTTTTAAACTCCGTCCCATTGGATGGTTCTTATTTTCTTTGTTGGGCCGCTTAAAATTGGCGTTGGCAAATCAAGGGCAATTTCTAACTTGCCGCCGGGCATGTCAATCTCTTGTCTG
>DGYJ01000126.1:0-8169 GCA_002396665.1 Bdellovibrionaceae bacterium UBA5009 | reverse complement strand
CGGGCATGTCAATCTCTTGTCTTGTTTTATGATCTATCATTTGAAAATAAATTGCTGCAGCAACTGCCCCAGTTCCGCAGGCCTGTGTAAAATCCTCTACCCCGCGCTCAAAGGTGACGGCTTTTTTACCACCGGAAGACAGCGTCACCAAAGTGACATTTGCCCCCCCGGGACCTAAAGTATTTGCTTTACGCAGTTGGCGAATAGTCGCTAACCAATTTTTTTTGTCTTCAAATAATTGATTGGTTTTTTGTGACAAGTCCCAAACCAAGTGCGGAACCCCTGTGTTCACAAAAAAAAGAATTTCCTTTGGAGCAATTTCAGGAAAATCCATTTTAGAATTTATAACATTTACCGACGGCATAACCACACAGTATTTGTTCTCTTTAATAAGTCCCTGAACAGGGCCTGCCTGGGTTAAAAAATCGATGGGCGTTTTGATATTTTCTTCTTCATGTAAAAACTGAGTCGCACACCGGGCCGCATTGCCGCACATTTCTGCAGTCGACCCATCAGAATTAAAAAAGTGCCATTTGAATTTATTTTGAATACTTTCTAAAAATAAAATTCCATCCACATTATTTTTTTTGCATTCGGACTGAATCCATATTGGGCTTTTCTGTGCTTCCGTTGGCGCACCAGAGCTTAAGATAAAGGTGTTTTCTGCCCCGTCATAGACGCTATTTTTTTTGTTTTTCATTATTATCAGATTTCAACTTTGCAGCAGGTTTAGCTTTTTGATCTTCTTTGGCTTGCTCCTGTTCATTGTAGATTGGCGGTGGAACAAGGGGTGGCATTGGTTTACCTTTCACCCCGCATCCGGGCATCAACAACTGAAGTCCTAAAAATATCAAATGAACAGTTCCCATTCTTTTCATAAATTATTCCTTCACAGGCAAACAAAGGCTTGGGTTAAAAAGATATTTTCTAAACTGCGCCGAAGTTAAGTTTTTACACTCTTGATTGTATTTTTCGATTTGCGCTTGAGCTGATTGTTTTTGTAAACCCTGAAGTCTGGCCTCAAAATAATAAACACTTGGGTTTTGTGGATCTAGCTTTTTAAAATCTGCCAAAGTGTCTTTAATTTTAATTTTGTTACCATCTTTAAAATAGTTTTCAAGATCTAAAAATAACCATTCCGATTTATAGTTAGACTTTTTAAAATCAATTTTAGTCCTTATTTTATCAAATTCTAATTTATTCCCAAGACAGGCTAAAGATTGGGCCGCCGTCAGATTGTAAATTTCATCAAAGGGATTTTTTTTCAACTGGGCATCCATTAATTCATAGGCCTGTTGACAATCTTTTTTAATAATCATCATTCGGGCAAGCTCGGATAAAATTAAATTGTGATCGGGCTCTACCCTTGAAATTTCCAGCATTTTTTGTGTCGCAGTTGCAATATCTTTGCGTTTGTTCGACAGGGTCGATTCGTAGATTTGCTGGGTTTTGTCGTTTAAAAAAAGTGAGCTGATGTCTTCTAAATTTTTGCGAAGCTCGATGTTTTCGTTTTTAGAGGTTGTTTGATTTATGGCCTTCACTAAAATCATAATCGCCTGGGGGCGATCTTTTTGTAGAATTAGATTTTGTGCCTTTTGAATAAGATCTTCTTCATTTGAAATAGAGTTGACCTTGGGAGTTGTTTTTTTATTTGTCTTTGCTGTCAGCCCTGGGTGGGAAAATAGAATTGCGAAAAAAATAAGGAACCCAGGAATTGGCTTAAGTTTCATCCCAACAGACTAGGTTTCTTTGTAAGAATTGACAAGCACCTGACGCGCCTTGCTTCCACTGGCGCCGCTGACAACGCCCTCTTTTTCCATGATCTCTATGATTCTAGCGGCCCGTGGATAACCAAGCCTAAAGCGCCTTTGCAGTAACGAAGCACTGACCTCTTTTTGCCCAGAGGTCCAAGACAAGATTTGATCATACATTTCGTCATACTCTTCTGTGTCTGAATCAAAAGATCCACCACCAACATCACCACCCGTCGAGTCCGTTGAAAATCCATCCATGATCTTCATAGCTAAGGCATCATATTCAGGTTCAGATTGATCGGACCAGTGTTTAGCAACGCCGTTGATTTCGTTTTCAGAAAGATAGGGCCCATGATGCCTCATGGGTTTGGCAATCCCTGGGGCTAGAAACAACATATCCCCATTGGGAAGTAAGCGCTCGGCGCCGCCTTCATCTAAAATAATTCGTGAATCCATTTTGCTGGCTACTTTTAAGCCCACTCGGCCAGGGATATTTGTTTTAATCAATCCCGTCACCACTTCTTTTCTTGGCGACTGCATAGCTAAGATTAAGTGAATACCGCACGCCCTTGCCATTTGAGCCAAGCGCACAACCCCATGCTCAACGTTTTGTTTGTCGACGGCCATAAGATCACCAAACTCTTCAACAACGATAACGATGTACGGCTGTGGAGTATAATAGTACTGCTCAAGCTTCATGGCCCCTTGGGATTCGTACTCTTGATTGATTTTTTCGTGCTCTTGCAGTTGATCAGATGTGAATTTGCCAACAATTTCATTGTAACTTTCAAGGCCGCGGGCGCCGAACTTACTCATGGATTTATAACGCTTTTCCATTTCGCGAATCGCCCACTTTAATGCCGAGACCGCCTTTTTGGGTTCGGTCACTGGGGGCATAATCAAATGCGGAACCTTTGAAAACGCAGCCAAATCCACCTGTTTAGGATCCACCAGGATCAACTTTAATGTTTTTGGAGAATGTTTAAATAACAGACCCGTAATAATTGAAGTTATAAGTACAGACTTCCCTGATCCCGTCGTTCCGGCAACCAACAAGTGGGGCATTTTTCTTAAATCCACAATACGGGGCTCGCCATTCACCTGCCGACCCAGGGCAATAGGTAGTTTCAGATCATCATTCCAAAAACTGTCTTCAGCCAGAAGGTCCTTGTAGTAAACAGTTTCACGTTTGATGTTTGAGGTCTCGATCCCCACAACATCACGGCCTGGAATCGGAGCAATAACCCGCAGGGATTCACTACTTAGCGCCAAGGATAAATCGTCTTGAAGCTCAGTGATTTTACTTAGCTTAACATCGGCATTGGGCTTAAATTCGTACATAGTAACCAGTGGGCCTGGCTTTGCGTCGACAATATGGCCTTCGATATTAAAGTTTTTCAGCTTATCGGTAAGGATTTCAGCTTTTCGTTTGATTTCTTTTTCATCGACTCGGAAACGAAGTAAGGGTGGGTCTTCCAGCAAAGACATCTTAGGCATTTCCCAATTTTCTACCCGACGTGGTGGCTTCGCCTTCATAATGACTTTTCGTTTTGGTAGATTTTTCGGGGCGAAATCATGGGCCTCGTCCAAATCTTGATCAAGATCAACGTCAGAGGGGCCCTCTTCTATTTTTTCTTTCAATCTTTGCTCGACGATGGGGGTCTGTTTGGGCTCTGAAGCGGCCTCTTCGTCTTCAATGAACTGCATGGTCTTTTTTTCTTCTTTTTGGCGGGCTCTAAGGGCTTGGCTCAAAACAGAAGGTTTTTTAATCCACAGGTTTTTCCACAACGATAGCCCTTGAACAAACTGAAATGCCAGTTGGGGTCCACGGAAAAGCTCTTGAATATTTTTATCGAAGTAGAAAATCGCCATCACCAGGGTCAAAGACCACAGAATGATTTGCACGCCGGCCGAGTTAAACATTTGCACCATGATTTTTGACAAACCCATACCAACTATGCCGCCCGCAAGGACCTTTTGTTCAAAAAACTTGGATTCCGGTAAGTAAAAGCCAAACATTGTCGAAATCAAGAACACGACAAGGCCTGTCCAGATCAGTCTTAATCGTTCGTCATGGCCATTTTTAGTAAAGGTATCATAGGCCTGCTTAGCAAAGACGATGGGTAAAAACCAAGCGGCCAAGCCAAAAAGTTGAAAAAAGCCATCCGAAAGAAAAGAACCAAAGACCCCACAGAGGTTCACGGATTTAAAGCCCCGTCCAAGCGAGTTAAAGGAAGGATCATTGGGATTAAAGCTATACAATGACAGGGTTAGAAAAAGTGCGGCCGCAAACCATAGAATTGAAACAAGGTCTTTCTTATATTTTTTCAACGCAATACCCATTTACAAAATTTACTCGATGTTAAAAACGATCAGAAGCTCTATTTCTAATACGGGTTCTTAGTCTTGACTTCACTGGGCTTCGTCGGCAAGACAACAGTCCAGATATGCTTAAAATTAACGAGATTTTCTATAGTATTCAGGGCGAATCGACCTTTGTGGGCCACCCAACGGTTTTTGTAAGGACCACGGCTTGCAACCTTCGCTGCACTTATTGTGATACGAAATATTCATATCACGAAGGTGATATGATGGCTTCAGAAGCCATTTTGCTGAAAATCCAAAGCTTTGGAACACCCTATGTTTGCATTACGGGGGGCGAACCCCTGCTTCAATCCGAAGTTTTTTCGTTGATGAAAAGTTTATGTGACCAAAATTTTCATGTCTCTTTAGAAACAAGTGGTTCTAAGTCCATTAAAGATGTCGATCCCCGTGTGAAAATTATATTGGATGTTAAAACCCCTGACAGTGGAGCCGCAAATTCCTTTGTTTTTGAAAATATTGCCGACTCAAACACAAGTACAGAGTATAAATTTGTGATTTGTTCTGAAAAAGATTTCGACTGGTCAGAACAATTTTGTCGTCAACATGATTTATTCAAAAAATTTACAATTTTATACAGCCCATCATATGGCCAAGTATCTGAACGCTGGTTAGCTGAAAAAATTTTAGAA
This sequence comes from Bdellovibrionaceae bacterium UBA5009, assembly GCA_002396665.1. Taxonomy (GTDB): domain Bacteria; phylum Bdellovibrionota; class Bdellovibrionia; order Bdellovibrionales; family Bdellovibrionaceae; genus UBA5009. Next base: position 3,401 of record DGYJ01000126.1, on the reverse strand, counting down.
AAAAAATCATCTGCAAGGTTGCAATTGCAGTTACATAAGTATATTTGGTTACCAGAAACACGCGGCGTTTGAAGTCGTCCCACAAAAACTTCGCCAACTTTTTTTAAATTAAAATGTAGGAGTTCCATGACACCACATCTGAATAATTCGGATCATCTTTTTGTCGCCAATTTACAATCTGTTAGCCTAGAGAAACTGGTTAAGAGCAAGTTGGAAGTGCTTTTTCAACAACAAAAAGATGCACAAGTGGATTTAAACGGCCTGTACACGATCATTCTTGAACAAGTCGAAAAACCTTTATTTGAACTGGCTTTGCGCGCCTATAATGGCAACCAGGTGAAAACCGCCCAAATGTTGGGAATTAATCGCAACACTTTGAAGAAAAAGATCGACAATTATAAAATTCGCGTTAAAAAAAATAACTAAATAAGTATTTCACCTTTGAATCGCATCAGTGGGCTCAAAACCTTATTCTTCTTGATGAAGGCCCACAAAATCTATGTTAATGTTATTTTGGGGCTGACTTCACCATGGTCAGTCTTTGAGGGGCGATGAAATGGCTGCACGTATACCACCGCAAAGTCTTGATGCCGAGCAATCTATTTTGGGCGGTCTTATGCTTGAAAAAGAAGCCTTTGACCAAGTTGCAGACCTGATCGAACCCAACGATTTCTATAGCCCTGCCAATCAAAAAATTTATTCTGTTATCCATGAATTGCATTCAAAAAATAAACCTATCGATCTTGTGACTGTGACTGATATTTTGCAGTCTAAACAAGAATTTGATCAAATCGGTGGTTATACCTATCTGGCTTCGTTGCTTGAAAAAACAATTTCTGCAGCCCACGTTCATACCTATGCTCAAATTGTAAAAGAAAAATCTTTGCTGCGAAAACTTATTCACACCAGCACGGATATTATCGAGCGCGCTTACAAGGGCGAACAAGAAGTCGATTTTATTCTAGATCAAGCCGAATCTGATATCTTTAAAGTGGGTGAAAAGAAATCTTCGCAGGGACTTGTTGGGTCCATGGAGATCGTTAAAGAAAGTATTAAAAAGATTGAAAGTCTTTATCAACGCAAAGAAGACATCACAGGCTTATCGACTGGTTTTACTGAGCTGGATAAAATGTTGGCGGGTCTTCACGGTGGCGAGCTCACGATTATTGCGGCCCGTCCTTCGATGGGTAAAACTGCCTTTAGTTTGAATATTGCAGGCCATGTGGCTTTACGATTAAAAAAATCCGTGGCTTATTTTTCTTTAGAGATGGGTAAAGAGTCCGTGATGATGCGTCTTTTGGCTGCTGAAGCCAAAGTCAGCATGTCTGAAATCAGAACTGGTCGCGTGCAAGATTCATCTTGGCCAAAATTAATTGCAGCCGCTTCAACCTTAAGCGAATCGCCTTTGTATATTGATGATACATCTGGGATTAGTCCTTTCGAGATCCGCGCCCGTTGTCGTCGATTAAAAGCCCAGGGCGCTTTGGACTTAATCATGATCGATTACTTGCAGTTGATGGATTTAAAAATCAAAGTCGAAAGTCGCGAGCGCGCGGTTTCTGAAATTTCTAAAAATTTAAAAACAATCGCCAAAGAATTAAATGTTCCCGTTGTTGCTTTGGCGCAGTTGAATCGTGGTGTTGAAGGTCGTTCGGACCGTCGCCCGATGCTTTCTGATTTGCGGGAATCTGGGTCGATCGAGCAAGATGCCGACGTGATCGGTATGCTTTACCGTGATGATTACTACGATAAAGAAGACCCTGAAAAACAGGGCCATGCCGAAGTTATCATTGGTAAACAACGTAACGGACCGACCGGAACAGTGAAACTTCACTTTGACGCCAAATTCAATCGCTTCCGCGATGCCGACCCACACAATGTCAGCCCATTGCCACCGCCACAGGCCCCGCCAAGTTATCCAGGCAAACCAAGAAATTTTGCTCCTGGTTCGAACGCGTAGTGGGGTTTTAAAAATCTGGTTTTTGATTTAAGTACCAAAATACAAATGTTACTGCCGCTAGAATCATAACCAATATAATTGATAAAATTTTGTCAAGTCGACGCTGTCGGTGAATAAGCTTAGCAAACTCATTTTGTGGATCATCAATATTAAAGTTTTTTAAGCGTAGAAACTCAATTATTTTTTTACCAATTTTGTCATGTTTAAAAAACAGCTTTCTTTTGTTGTCTTTCGATTTCAGAATAACCATATCTTTAATGATAGCTGCATCTTGAATATCTGAAAATCGCAACGTCGTCTTAAAAAATTTATAATCTATGGTGATAGCGTCATCTGTAATTATAGTTTTAGCAACTAGTCCAAATATTAATATAAGTTGAATTATAACTAGTGCGAAAGCGTTTATAAAATTTTGAATATAAATGCTGTATGCTAATCCTAAAAACAGAAGAATAAGTGCGAAAATACTTATGTACTTTAAAAACCCTTCGACCTTGTATATGTTCTTTTGATCATATCTATTATTCATTAACACTAACATCTCCACTTGCATCGAATTGTACAGTTATCTTGCCAGTATGTAGCAAGGCAAAAAATGATCGGATTAGTTTTTAAATTTTTTGAATTGTTGTGTAAATTTGTAATGTAACTAATGATCGCAGACCTTCGTCAGTAAAAAACGGGGGCTTGTAAGCATGCTCGGAGCGAATCAGCAGCAAGTTGGTCTATTGAAAAAAGAATCTAAAAATGAAATATTTACTCTCGCCTAGAGCTTTTAACTTTATGGCCGAGAATAACTGTACCCCAGCCAATGCATATTCCAAAGGAAATACCACATAGTGTTCCAATCACTTCATAAAAAAAACTGTCGCCTAGAAAATGAATAGTTAACTGATTTACCAAGATCGTCCAAGAAAATGCAATTATCGCTGCTAAAATACCATTTCCCTTGCTCATAGCTTCCCCTATCTTGATGCAGCAGAACACATTGGCTGCCCGTTACTTGCATCGTTGCCAGATCCATCATCTACTTCTGGTGGAAATATATCAAGTATTGGAGCACCCCTTTTATTAATTGCATAACTGATATTTGAAGAGCCTGCCAACCCCAAGGCTAAACCCGCTCCAAATGCCCAAGGATTTCCTGTCATGGCACCTCCCACAGCAACCCGTGCACCAACAGCGGCTGTAAAGGTCCCTAGTGCCAACTGCTGATTGGGTGTAGTGAAGCCAGCTATAAAACTTGCTAGCGATTTTTTCCCATCCGGATCAATAAAATTCACCGGGTCCTGCAACACATAACCATAAAGATTTGTATCTCCACCAGCAAACAGTATTGGATCTTTAGATAGCCAACGTCCAACGGATGCATCGTACTCCCTCGCGCCAAAATGAACCAACTTAGAATCTGTATCGTACAAACCACCTGCATAGCCAAAGG
>DGYJ01000028.1 GCA_002396665.1 Bdellovibrionaceae bacterium UBA5009 | reverse complement strand
AGGTTTTCCCCCGGAGATTTAGGGTATGTCCAATGGCTGCCAACAAATTTAATTCTAATTCTGATTGGGCTTGTGAATTTATTTTATATTGGTTGGCAAATAAGCAATCTTATTCGCTTCAAATATATGAATATGTCTAAAAATTTAATTTGGCTGACGACATTTATTTTTTGGGGCACGGCTTTTTTTGTCTTTAAAAACTACAACGTCATTTCACTGGCCCTGATCGTGGTTCTGCATGCTGCCCCATTCATTTTTTTGTCATACAAATATGTCAAAATGCGGCTACCCCAAGCTTTGGCTACGCCAAACAGGCTTCCAAAAATTTTTGCTGGCATTTTTATCTTTGCCCTTGTCTTTTCGTTGACGGAACATTTGGTGATTGTTGGATTTCCACCTTTTTATGAGTTTAGCAAATTGGAATTGCTAGAACCCTTTCTGGCAAGTATTTCAACCTTACACTACGGAATTGATACATTTTTTTGGCGTCAAAGTTATAATCCCGGCTGTATGGATTTTAAGACTGTCTAATAGCAAATGTAGTCATTAATAATAAAAATTAATATTTTTCATTTGCTACACATTTGCGTATTGATTAACATTTTAGAATGAAAACTTTTTATTCCATTGCTGCAATCCTAGCATTTAGTCTAGGGGTGTTTTCTTTTGCAAACAGTGATACAAAAAATCGTAAGGTTGCTTCTGACATTACGCCGTCAGTTCAACTTCCTGCAAACTATGCTCTGGCCTGGCAGGATGATTTTTCGTCTCAGCAGGTTGATAAAAGCAAATGGTCTATTCTGACTGGCCAACGCGACAATGCCATGCGCACAACTGATGCCGTAACGACAGTTCCAGGATTTTTAAAAATTACAACTTATACAGAAAACAAAACCCACTACACTGGATATCTTTCGACACAAAATATTTTTGAAACGACCTATGGTTTTTTTGAATCCAAAATTCGATTCCACGGAGCCCCAGGAACATGGTGTGCATTTTGGCTTCAAACGCCGACCATTGGTAACCCAATGAAAAACCCAGCAAAGGCTGGTGTCGAAATTGATATCGTCGAACACCGTGCAATCAATAAAAGAAATCAGAATATTTCAAACTTTGCTTCAATCAATTTACATTGGGATGGCTACAAAAAAGAACATCAGCATATTGGCTCTGCCGCTGCGGGGCCAAAAAACAATTCCATTGATGGAAACTGGCACACCTATGCTGTCCTGTGGACAGATAAAGAATATAAGTTTTACCTGGATGGAAAACAAGTCTGGCAAACTGCTTATCCAATTTCGAAAAGATCACAGTTCATTTATTTAACATGCGAAATTCGAAATCACGACTGGGCGGGACTGATTCCTACCGAAGGTTATTTAGACCGAGCCCATTCTAAAACTGGTATGGATGTCCAATGGGTCCGCGTTTGGAAAACAAAATAAAGTGTCCATAGAATGAAATACATATCAAAAATATTGACCTCGAATGACTGGCTCTCGTTGATTTCATTTTTGGTTTTGATCATCGCTAATTTAGGCCCCATTGGTGGCGGGGCCGCACCATTTCTAGCAATTATCTTTCTGGCAACGGCAGTATCCTGCGCTGTCCATAGCGCAGGGGTTATTGCTGAACGCTTAGGCCCCTCCTTAGGAAGTCTTATCTTAGCCTTGTCGGTGACAATCATAGAAGTCGCGCTGATTTTAAGTCTTATGGGAAACGAATCTGTTAGTTCTTCACAAATTGCCCGTGACACTGTCTTTTCTGCACTGATGATAGTTACGAATGGTATCATCGGCGCATGCATTCTGTTGGGTGGGATCAAGCACAAAGAACTTAGCTTTCAATCCGTTGGAACTACGGCATTACTTGGCGTTTTAGCCGTGCTGTCGGCGCTGACTCTTATTTTACCAATATATACGACAACGACTTCTAGTGGGACCTATAGCAGTGGCCAACTGATCTACGCCTCTTTCACATCTTTATTTTTGTATGGAGCCCTGGTTTGGGCACAAACAAAATCCCATAAGAATTTTTTTGCAGCATCAGAAAACTCACAAAACCGACAACAGCCGACTTTACCAAGTAAAACGAGAACAATCATCAGTTTTATTTCACTTCTACTTTCACTGACTACTGTTGTGGGTCTTTCTAAAATTTTAAGTCCAAATATTGAATCCACGATAGCAGCGTTCGGAGCACCAAAAACGGTTGTGGGAATAGTGATTGCAATTCTTGTTCTTGCCCCGGAGACACTTGCCGCAATGAATGCAGCTAAAATCAATCAACTTCAAACAAGTCTGAATTTAGCCCTTGGATCAGGAGCTGCCAGCATTGCCCTAACCATACCCGCTGTTAGCTTGTATTCAATCATGTACGACAAACCCTTGACCCTTGGACTTGACCCAAAGGGAATTGTTTTTCTGATGCTGACATTCATAACTGCGGGATTAACTTTTGGTTCAGGAAAAACAACATCACTTCATGGTTTAATTCATTTAATGATCATGATTTCGTATTTAGCGATTTCAATTATGCCTTAAGGTTGAGGAAATTGGTGCGGCCGGTGAGGCTCTGTCTCAATCGAAATTGCGATCAATTGCAAATGTCACAAAAAGCTCTTTTTTTGAACTTTCAACAACATCGAGTACTACTGCGTCTGAAAGAAAAGTGCCACCAAACTTAATCTTTTTCAGTATGCGAAAATTCTTATCTGGAATATCGACAAATTCTTTCGCGTTTTTGAAATTGTGATATCGATCTGATTGTCTTTGGGCCGAGTACCCTGACGCTAATAGGTATTTGATACGAGGCTCAATTGAATGGATCCATTTGATTTCTTCAGGAGCAAAGAAACCCTCAAGACTGATTAGATAACTAAATTGGTCTTTAATATGTAAATGCTGCGGTGGTAAAATCTCTTTTGAAGAGACATCTCCATTGCAGCCCCCAAGCAATAGCGTGAATCCAAGAATAAGAAAAATACGCATACATTAAATCTACGAGATCGTCAGGATTTGATCAACATACCAATTGTTTTTTTATACCTCCAGATAAAGCAAATCTGAGCTATTTAGTGCAGTTTTGGGGGTGAACCAGTTTCATAAAAAATGCCCTAAATAGCTTAGGTTAAATATATGCGACCTGGCATAATGAGTTTGATTTTCCTGGCCTTATCGCGATCAAAGGTGGTCTGGGAGTCGGAACAATTATTATTATCATTCGTGTCGGTGCGTCCCTTCTCCAGAGAAGATGAAGGACCTAATTTAATAATTTCTTTTTTCGCGAGTTGACGACAATATGAACAAGTGCTGGAGTTTGCTTGTGAGAAAAATGGTACTGGTGATCTGTTTAATTTTGGCTCAGTTAGGCCTGCTAAATTGGAATAAGGATGTAGCGGTTTTGCTCTTCTTATTTTTACTGGTGTTATTGCCGAAATCATTCTTAGCTAAAGTTAATCCAACTATTTCTGGTACTTTTTGCGCTATAGGATTGTTCTTATGCGCTTATCTTGTCGGAAGTAGAGTGGTCTCAAATCTACAAAATCTTAGACGAGGAGATCCGGTAGTGATTCCTATGTATCGCACAAGTAAGGTATTTAGTTTTACAGGTACATCGGCTGTAATCGCTTTATCAGTTGAGTTTTTATATACTATTTTTTTAGTTTTATTTGGCATTTATTGGCTTATAGAGGCTACGTCTAATCATTAGAGGCTCACATTAAATACTGCTAATCGGCAGGCCTCTTCAAATGTTTCGACACTTAGGCCATTTGTGCGAGCGTCGTTTAGTAAATTTGTTCTTACTTTACCTATGGACTGGTCGGTAAAAATGCCCTGGCAGGAGATAGTACTTGCGCCGACTTCAACAACGAAAAAGTTTATGAAAATTGCTAGGATCAACAGTGTCAATGAACTGGACAGATGCTCTTTTGGGCTCTTTTTATTTCCGCTAAAACTTATTAACTTCCTATATGGCTTCATGACATCTTTTAATTTATTTTTTGTACCAAATCCGAATCCTATTATGGCAGGGATAAAAGAGATCAGTTTATTTATGGTACAAAAATTGAAGGCTAATTTTGCCTATGAATCAAATAAAGCTATTTCGACCTCAAGGAAAATTACTGTCAAATTTTTCAACAAAACTGACATTAATTTTTACTTTCATCGCATTTTGTAACCCATCTTTTGCAGTGCTAAATAGCCAGAAAACAAGAACGCCCGCGAATATCGAAGCAGCATCCTTAAATCTTCTAAAGGGTCCTCCAGAGCTTTTATCCGAACTCAAGTCCTTAGGTAACCTGGTTGTTAAAATTTGGGATGGATCAGGAGTAGTGCTTGGATTCAATTCAAAACAGCATGCAATTGTTCTTACGGCACTTCATGTTAACGCTGGTACACCGCAGGCAGCGCAGAGAGGATCTGGGCGATATCAAGAACAAATTGGTCCTTTCAATGATCCTGCTGATCAATTTGATAGATATACTAGCTTCAACGACAAAGACAGCCGGGCCTCAAAAAACCAGCTTTTTAATCGACCTCTTTATTTCCCTGAGTGGAATTCTCATCAAATTGAATCCGAAGCCCTTCCCCCAGATAAGGATTTCCAGATGATTGAATTAACCACTGGCACGAAAAGCGACCTTACTGCAAAACAGATTTTTGAAAGCGAATTTACACCACCAACTATGCCGACTATTAGAAAAGGTCTACTTAAAAAAGATGAACCACTTTTTATTTTTGGCTTTGGTGTTCAAAGAAATCCAAACAAGGATTTGCAGATTTCTTTAGGCGAGCCCTTATCAATGGAAGAAGCAAAAGCTTTGGGTATAACAAACCAAGGTATTCCTATAGACGTAGACTATAGGAAGTTATTATTTGCCAAGGGTTTTGCATACGGAGGAATGTCTGGCGGGCCTGTGTTTGATGGCGAGGGCAAGTTGGTGGGAATTACCGTCAGGGCGACACCCCAGTATATTATTATTTTAAGAGCCGACTACGCATTGGATACAGTTGAATCACGTTTAAGATCCACACAAAAATTTTCAGAAGTTTTTGCGCCCATTTTCAAAGAAAAAGCTAAAATATGTTCAGGTATGTTTAATCAATAAATTTTATAGTCGTTCATTAAATCTTGGCAGCCGACTTGTTTATGGTATAAGTCTTGCTACTAATTTTTCTGGTGTCAGAATGTCTCAAAATTCTTACGTGTGGGGTAAATCATGAAAATCTTATTACTAATAGTTGCTACGTCTTTTGCTTCTTCATTTTCTTTCGCAAATGTCGACTGTCCTGCCAACTATCCAAATGGTAGCACACTGATGTACTCGAATGGATCCATGAATTATCCTAATGGGACCACGTTGAGATATTCAAATGGAGCCATGAATTACCCTTCAGGCACTACGCTTCGTTATTCAAACGGAGCCATGAATTACGAAAATGGCACTACATTACGATATTCTAATGGAGCTATGAATTACCCTTCAGGCACTACACTTCGCTATAGCAATGGGTCTCTAAATGATCCTAATGGTTCAACCAATACAACAGGTTCAGTTTCTTTTTCCACAAAGTTTGGCGATTCACAAATGAGAATCACTGCTAAATCCAATTCTGCAAAATTTCAAACTACTATTGTCTATGGCAACGGGATTTTAATCGTTGATTTCGATGAAGATGGTAACATTTCTT
>DGYJ01000019.1:12618-13645 GCA_002396665.1 Bdellovibrionaceae bacterium UBA5009 | reverse complement strand
TACATTTTTAAGTCTATTTCTGGGTCTAGCATTTCACAACTGTGGTCGACCAATGCAGGTTACGTCGACACCAACCAATCACCCCTCACCATTTCAAAGTCCCACGATGTCCAGGGAAGGAATTATCCTAACGCCTGGGCTCGTCAAGTCGCTAACTGGTGGCGCCACAACTATGAACAAACTTGGCAACAACACCATCATACCTGCAAGCACAAAACTTGGATTTGTACTTGACGATGCCTGCATCAGTGACCGTTACAGTAGCGCCCTTGATCGCTACTTTTTAGATCCCTATTTAAACAAAACTCTGCAGGCAGAGCTCACACCAAACCAAAAATTTAATCAATCTTTACTGCTTATATCATTACCTGTAGATATTAGTTTTGATCAGTTGGTCCAAATTAAACGTTCTGATTCTTGTATTATGGGAATCGCCAACGACCAGGGCTTGCAATATAAAATTGCGCAGTCCGTGGGTTCAACTGATCATTTTTCAAAACAAACATATCTAAATCAAATTCAATTCGACAAAACTTTTTTTGATGCCAATACAAATCCACAGTCAGTAACAGTTGCTGTCATAGACTCTGGCTATGATCTAACAAAAGGACCAAGTTTTAATTTAATTGATCCAACTTTTATGGTTGGAACAGACTATGTCCGTGGTGACAATGTACCAGAAGACGAACTTGGCCATGGAACCATGGTGGGATCACTTATTGGGGCCCTTGGCGGTGGGACATCCTTTCACGGGGCCGCGGGATCTGTTACAAAAATTTTACCGATCAAAGGTATCGACTCTGCGGGAAAGATCAGTACAGAATCCCTTTTTCAAGCTATGAAACACGCTGTGAATGCTGGGGCCGATGTGATGAACTTAAGCCTTGGGGTCATGGTCGGTGTGGACCCAGCACAACGTACAGTAGGAATGGATATTTCTTGTGATCCAATTTTCGGAGCTAGCTTATTTGAAGTTATTGAAAATGGAGTTTTTGTTGTTATGGCCGCCGGAAATGGAACCCATACT
>DGYJ01000019.1:8502-12450 GCA_002396665.1 Bdellovibrionaceae bacterium UBA5009 | reverse complement strand
ACTGATTCCGGTGGAAATCCTGTCCCTGGCCCCATCTTTTCCCCAAAAGAAAATTCTGCAGAAAATCTTTTTGACTACAACGTCGCCCCTGCATGTTGGGCTAGATACTATAAAGGGGCCCTTGCTGTCGCCAGCACTGATGGCAGTGGCGCTATTGCCAGCCATTCGAACTGGGGTGATGACGCTGTTGAAATGGCTGCGCCCGGGGAAAATCTTTATGTCCCAGTGTTAAATGGAAACTTTAGCTACCAAAGTGGTACATCTTTAGCCGCACCACTTGTTACTGCGGCAGTGGCCGACACCATTGGCTATTTTAAAAAAAGAGGTTGGTTTTATAATCCTTGGATTATCGAAGACACTTTGATCAACGGAAGCCCCACAGCCCCACAATTATGGGGATCTGCCATCAAAAAAGTTCGCCTAGGTAAAAATTTAAATTTTAAAACTTTATCTGATTATCTTGTCAGCTTAAATTCAAAAACCGATGAAGAGCGAAGACAACAGCCTTCTGACAACCCTGAAGCAGGTTTTGGTTTGAACAGAGGACTTGCTTCTGTGAACCGACAGCCCATTAAGCTTGAAGTCTACACAAAAGAAATGTTTGTAAATGTCAAAGCCCAATCCCAAGTGCAAGCCGTCATTTACTATGATGATGCAACAACACTGGTTGTTAGTGATGCCGCCCAATGGAGCAGCGCTGATCCAAACCTAAAAATTTCTAGCACAGGCATGGCCTACCCACAAACTGCGGGAAATTATCAAGTCACTGCTAAATATTTAGGACTGACTGGCAGCGCGACCATTCAAGCTGTGAATTTTAGCACGCTGACTGGTTCCAATGGAGTATTGAAAGAGTTGAAGGTTGTACACGGCTATAACTTTCCAAACAATGATATGGGAATTTCAGGCTGCTCAGATTGCAGACTGTATGCCACATACACCGATGGTCGCTACAGACAAGTCCAAAACTATACACGTATTTTAACTAGAACCTTAAAAAGTGGCCAAGTTGTGACTCAAAATTATTCGCCCCCAACTTCTGATAGCGAACCATTTTATATTGGTGGAGCTAATATAACAATTTCATTTTTGTACAACGGAATTCGACTTGATTACCCGTGGTACGTTCCAAAATTCACGGTGCAAACACAGGTAGCAAAAAGCAATACAGATTTTTTTCTAAAAGGTTATGGTCTGCCAGACAATTCAGTATTTAGCGTGCAAGCTGACAACTTTGTTGGATGCGTCCATCAATCAGTAGACGAGTTTGGAAAAATTAATAGCCGATCGATCTTAGTACTGAATACTTACCCTAGAGATTGTAACGTTCCAGATGGAAGCTGCCTTCCCGTAAAAAAATGGATGACTCAGAAAATCAACTATAAAAGTGGATCAGGTGTCTCTTTAGGAAGAGTTTCTGAAAACATTATCCCTCTAGATAATAATACTACAACGCTTACCTATAATTGTGAGTTCACGCATTGGGGCGATGGAAACCTGAATAAATTAGTATTATCAAAAGACTTTCAAATTCAAAATACAAAGCCAGTAAGTCTAACATTTAGTGGCTCTGGCGGAGGCTTTTTTAACCCGATTACTAGTTTATCAATAACTGCTGGTGCTCCAGTTGAACAAGTAATAGTAGGTACATATATCATCTATGACAACGGTCAAAGTTTAAATATAAGCGGAAGAGCAAATTATCAGATTTTAAACTCAAAAGGTTCTTCAAGCCCATTGAATTGGGTTGAACAATATTCCTCTCTTGCATTTGCGCGAATCTTCGATGGCCAAAAAGGCGAAGTCATGACAGTTATGGCCACAGATCCAGTTACAGGCCTTAGTAATTCATTAAAAGTTACGATGCCAAATATACCTTTCCCGCAACCTCCTGCCTTAACCCCAGTCAATGTGCAAATTCAAGGCATGTTGCCTGCTAAAACAGACTCAAGCTATTGCGTAGCTCACGGAAACGATTCCCCATTTGCTGGCGGTGACGGATCAAATGCAAACCCTTATATAATATGCTCGGTTCAACAACTTATTAAGTCTACATTGTTGGCATCTTACCGTTTAGAAGCAAATTTAGACTTAAGCCAGATCAATCTAAATAGTATTCCAATTAAGTTAAACATTGTTCCTGGAGGCTACTTTGATGGAAATGGCTTTACAATCTCAAATCTAATTACAGCTGATGCCACAAATGATCAGTTTATTTTCGACATACAAAGCAACTTTGGTTCTCAACAATTTTTTAAAAATGTAAATTTTAAAAATATCAGTATTCGTGGCGCAAAAGCTGCTTTGATTCAACATTCTATGTGGAATAATCTATCCATAGAAAATATTCATGCAGATCAGATTTACATCGAGGGAAATTCCGTGTCGAACGTCTTTACAGACGGTGCACTTAAAAATTCGAGCTTTACATCTGTTCAATTTAAATCAAATCCAAGCTTTACTAAATATATTGTTGGAGCTGGAATGGGTACAGGTGAAAATGTTTACATTGAATTCTCGGCACTAGGTGCGCCTGGATCCCTAATTCAGGGTGCAGTTGCTACTGGACAAATTCTGAATAGCTACGTTAAAGCCACTGTCAGGTCCGGTGTATCATCACAAATTACTGGAGCCAGTGGATCGCCCTTAGTCGGCTCGAAGATTGAAATGGATGTCAACGCTCCAGGTGGCTATTTCCAAGCTATGATTGGCGGATGCCGCACTTCTGATTTTATCTACGATTCCCGCGATCTAGGAAAAACGCCCTATTTCGGCATATTAAATAGTGAGTTTAGCGGAAATATCTTGCTTGGATCAGATACAACCGGGGGAACTTACACATCAGTTGGACCATGTTTGTCGGATGGTTCAATTGCAAAAGTCAGTGGATTGAAAGTAAATGCCAATGTTAATGCACGAATAATTTCTGGCTTGGCTACATCTGACCCTTTAGCTCCTTTGAAATTTCCATATTTTGCCAATTCAGATGTTAAATTAATATTGAACAATGTCCCCGTAGGTTCTGAAGTCAGTCGATACTTCGGCAATCGCAAAGGATTTAGAAATTATCCCATCTTCACATATGTTAATAATGTGAATGTAAATCTGACTTGGCCAGAAGGCAATAATACAGCACCCGACATCTATAAGGATGCTAACGGACAACCTTCCCAAACAATTCAGTCACTAATTCCGGTTGGGTGGGAAAATTAAAAAGCAAACTCGCAAGTGCTATATCTACAATTTGGGGGATCAAAAATGTTAAAAATAAATTTTATCAAAATCATCACTGGCCTTTTGATTCTTCTGCTTGCTCAGTCATGTACAAAAAATCAATTTGCCGTTGACCCGAAGTTAAGCTCGCAAAGCAACAGCAGCACATTGTCTTCAAATACCTTGATTGCACAAACTTTTTACTATGAAAAAAATTTTTCAAACCCTAGCACCGCGAAAGGAATTTGGTCTTCATTGCAAAATGGAAACCAATTGGATTTTGGGGCCCTGAATATTAGTCAGTCTTCTTCACGAGTGTTAAATTTGCGAGTTATTTTGACGCCGGGGCAATCGGTTACTGCGACACTATCGGGATTACGTCAGTTTGTGGTTGTCAGTAGGTCAAAAAGTACCAATCAAGAGCTGATTTCGATTGCGGCCTCAGATCAAGCAGCAGGAATATTTAGCGAGAATTTGACCATGGGACTTGGGTCAGTTGTCGTACAAATCAAATTAACTGCCCAAATCGTTGCAAGTGGAAATCCTATTTTAGATTGCAACTTCAATGGCTCTGCAGTTAAGAGCGGATCTTCAATTACTGCCTACCAAGCATCATCAGTTGCAGCAGGCTCAAGTTGCATTTCCGAATCAAGGGTCTGCAACAATGGCGTGTTAAGCGGTAGCTACGGTTTTTCAAGCTGTAGCGTAAGCTCTCCTATGGATTGCAACTTCAAT
>DGYJ01000019.1:8127-8273 GCA_002396665.1 Bdellovibrionaceae bacterium UBA5009 | reverse complement strand
CTGCCTACCAAGCATCATCGGTTGCAGCAGGCTCAAGTTGCATTTCCGAATCAAGGGTCTGCAACAATGGCGTGTTAAGCGGTAGCTACCGTTTTGCAAGCTGTAGCGTAAACTCTCCTATGGCTCCTATGGATTGCAACTTCAAT
>DGYJ01000019.1:7652-7831 GCA_002396665.1 Bdellovibrionaceae bacterium UBA5009 | reverse complement strand
ATTACTGCCTACCAAGCATCATCAGTTGCAGCAGGCTCAAGTTGTATTTCCGAATCAAGGGCCTGCAACAATGGCGTGTTAAGCGGTAGCTACCGTTTTGCAAGCTGTAGCGTAAGCTCTCCTATGGATTGCAACTTCAATGGCTCTGCAGTTAAAAGCGGATCTTCAATTACTGCCTA
>DGYJ01000019.1:386-7433 GCA_002396665.1 Bdellovibrionaceae bacterium UBA5009 | reverse complement strand
CTGCCTACCAAGCATCATCGGTTACAGCTGGCTCAAGTTGCATTTCCGAATCAAGGGCCTGCAACAATGGCGTGTTAAGCGGTAGCTACCGTTTTGCAAGCTGTAGCGTAAGCTCTTCAACAGGTGGTGGTTCATCGTCTGGTGGTGGCTCAACATCGACGGGCGGTCTTCAGTTTTTCTATGATAAAAACTTTTACGATCCTACTGTTAGTGTTGGCACATGGAAAGAACTTTATGATACAGATGAACTTGGACTTGGCGAAGTCCCATCAGGCGAAATTGCTGATCAAATCATTAATTTGAAGATAAAAAATTCATCGACAAGTTCTGCTGTCGTTAGTTCCAGTGGACTTAGCATTGCAAAAGCAACAGGACTACCCACTTCACTTCCCGCAGGGCAAGAAATCAATTTTACACTGACCATTACAAAGGCCCAGGTTGGCGAGTTTATAGAAATGTGGAATCTTTCTGTTGGATCAAGAAAGTACACAATTAAAGCGAAGGGCCGGATACTACCCTAGACAATATATTTAATTAATTTCAACGAATACAATAATTTATTTCTAGTACAGATTCTTAAAAATCAGGCCGATATACTTAAAGTATCCTTAGCGCGCAAAAAAAGGGAATCCCGGCATGAAAAAAAATAAAACCAACCGATGGTTGATGTTCAGTTTCTTAGTCATCATACTACTTGGAATATTTTTAACGACTAAACATAACTCAAAAAAAAATCAATATGTGATTAACGAAACCCAGAATCACAATTTGCCATCAGCCAAAGACACATTAATCAGTAAGCTACCCCATGCTGAACACCTTGAATCCTATGAAAAGGCGGTTGTCGATCCAGCAACCCATTCGGCACATGTTTACTTTAAACAGCTTATCCAAAACAATCGCGCCTCACGAGATCTTTTTAGTAAGTACATGGATTATTTTGGTGGGGGCGACAAAGCCTTCCCGGCTGCACAGTTTATGGCTTTAAGTCCAATTTGGGAAAACTCGCCTGACTTTAACAGGCTTATGACTGAAAACTTAAAAACAATCTCTCTTCAATCAGAGTACTACATTAAAAAAATTGAATCAAATCCAAATGGGTACAACCAAGATCCTTTTACCCATCAATCCATGTTGAATTTAGTCCACCAACTTAGCGTTTCACCTGAAAAGAAAATTTCTATTTATGCTCGATCAATGTCCCAGCCATTGGAATTTGACCACAAAGGAAATTTAAAAGAGAACTCTTTGGCTTTTGAAACTGCACTTATCTTGATGAAGCAAGAAAAGCTTAATGAAGAAGTTGTTATAAAAGCATTACGCCCAATTGTGGTAGGGCTGAAAAACCCGCAAGAAAAAGCTGCAGTAAAATCTAGGATTTCTACTTACTTTCCAGATTTTTACCAGACGTTATAAATCACATTAGTTTTGCATCGGAGTATGAAATGCGAACATTTCAGTTAAAAAAAATCCTAAGAGCACCCTATGGAATTTCTATACTTGCACTGATTTTTTGTATGATTTTTTT
Source organism: Bdellovibrionaceae bacterium UBA5009 (assembly GCA_002396665.1). Lineage (GTDB taxonomy): Bacteria > Bdellovibrionota > Bdellovibrionia > Bdellovibrionales > Bdellovibrionaceae > UBA5009. Next base: position 5,905 of record DGYJ01000019.1, on the reverse strand, counting down.
CAACAACGCCATGGACCCAAATGCGCCGATGATTTTTGATAGCTTTGACGCTTCAGCTTATAATTTACAAAAATCCATTTATGACGGCTTCAATCCAACTCAACCAGACCCTGTCTATCTTCAAAACACTAACCAACGCGCAGATGAAGTCCTTGGGACAGCCTTTTTAAACCATATGATGGGCACTCCAAATATACGGGCACAAATCAAGGCCGCTGACCAGGCGGCGATGGATAACTTGCGAGCAATGGGGTTTGAGGTATCTTGGAATCCCTCTGGTTTAGGACTAGATATAAGCGGCGGTACAAATCCCCTAGGACAAAAAATTGCCTCAGCCTACAGAGCCACCGGAGTCCCTTGGTTATTTTCATCTGCCTTAAATACTTATGTAGACAAGGTGTCGCAAGCATCGGCTTATTATGACCCTAGCATTAATCGTCTGGTCGTCGGCAAGAATAGTCTTGAAGGACTTTCTGCGATGAGAACTACAGATTCTTCCAATGTTTTGGCCCACGAATATGTCCATGCCTATCATAACAAACTTCAGTCGAACAATCAGCCTACTGTTTTTTCAGGATTTATACTTCCGTCTATGTATCTTTCCAATAGTTCGCCTTTTGGTGGCTATGCAAATGGTTTTAACACAACAGAGGTTGGTGCATACCTTATCTCTTCCCGAGCAGATAATTCATACCTAAATGAAGTAAAAATAAATCCCGCACTTGATGATTCTGCGACTGTATCATTTAACTTGAAATATGACGTTCTTAAAACAAATCTCATGGCCCATGCCTCACTGTCTGTCTCTGGCAGGCTGTCAAGCTCTCCTGATAGCCAACTTCTGGTCACAATTGATTATCCTGACGGGAAAACACCACGTGTTTATGTTGAATCAACAAGTAAATTTGGAGGATTCTATATTAATAATATCGATCCCAAAAATGTACCTAAATCTGGATTGTTTACTGATCTACCTGCGGCCGATCAGGCGGAAGTGCGACAACTTTTTAAAAATGCAAACAAAACCTTCATTGATATTATCAATGAAACAATGACGAAATATAAAAATGAACCTTTTTTTTCGCAACTCGCATCGCAGGACAAACAATTGACAGCCATTGACCAACAGCTCGTGTCGCAATTTGATGTCTCTGGGGCCACATCAGAAATTACTAGCCTTGTTGACTACTTTGGTACTTTTGACTCTGGAAGTTTCGCTGGCCCTTCACAGTCTGGTACCTTTGTCCCAGAGGACCCGACAAGTCAAACTGGGGCCTCTTCGAATCTGCAATTCTCTCCGGCTAGTGGTCTTGTAATTACTGGAAGCCTGCCGCAATCCCCTGGCGCAACTAGCCCTGTAAATGATAATCATGTTCGATCTACGCCAAAAGCGATACTTGATTTTTTAAGTGGAATTGCATTAAATTCCGCGCAAAATTCTGCAGCTCTCACTTTCGCAGACCCTGCTAATCCCTCAATGAGTCTTGAAGTTTCAATTGCATGCGGGAACCTTCCGACTGCAAAGCCATTTGCCCAGAAAATTACAACTTGTTTCAATTATCAATGTTTAGGACGAGCCAATTCATCCATTGGCGATACTATTGTCATTACTAAGAAAAGTGATCAAATTTGCTCTACACTAGAAGCCATGGCTGAAATTAATTCTAATGCACAAGCAATGATTGCACAGTCCGCCCAAGCTCTCAATGCAAGTGGTTCTTTTACTTCGATTAGTAATGACCTCCCAGCAAACTTCTCCGCATTTGGAAACATGCCCCTCTTAAATCAAGGCAGTGGATGGCTTCAGGGGCTCTTTATCGATAAATACAACTTTAACTATGCACAAGTTGGTCTCTGCTCACCAACAGCTGCGTCAATGGTCGCACTGGGCTTGAAAGACCTCTCGAAATACTCTGATTTAAATAATGTATTTGATTCTAGCAACCCAAAGCAAATTTTACCGCTTAAAATCAATGGCCAGACTTCGTACAGAACCTACGACGAATACGCAGTTCACATTGAATATATGGCAAGGTTACTTGGACTTCTAGATGGATCAGGTTCAAATATATTATATTCTCCGGATGATTATGAATCTATTGCAAATAATAAAATATTTTTTCAAAATGCCAAATATTCAGGGATGAAAATTGGCTCCATAATATACAGAAAAGACGCAGTTTTTGACACAAAAACTGGTCAAACATATCTTAGCCAACTTTACTCTGATCCAAATATTAAAAAGCTTAACCTTACTGTGAGAACTGATATTCCCAATCTGATCGCGCAACACAGCGGGGTCTTACTGAATGTTTACTCTCCTTCTTACGCAGGAATTCCAGATGCAAGATCGACGCTGGATTCAGGCACGACAATTAATCGCCATGCACTTGCAGTACAAGGCATTAGCGGTAGTCATATTATCATTTTTGATCCTTGGGGGCGCTCGTACCATGTCACATGGACTGATGTTCAACAAAAGTCAGTTCCCTATCAAACCTGGTATCGTGTAGCACAAGTCGGCTATCAATGGGTCAATAGCAGTTACACACCCATTATGGGCACTGTCCATTGCAACCAAGGGGAACCCGGCTGTCTAGTCTACAATGGCATGACACAGGCTTGGGATACTTGGGCCCTAACTCATATAGGAATTCAACCTGGTGGGTACATTGGAAATGCGCAAACTCCGAATCAGACAGATGGTCTTTCTGAAACCTACGCGATAGTAACAGCTATGTTCACTGCTGATCCGTGGCCAGTTACAAATGGACGTGGATTAGCTCAGTATCGAGAAGATCATAATTTAGTCACATCAGGCGCAGCAACATTATCTAATGCAACAAGCACTTGTTCAGAAGCCACACTGGGAACAATTAGTTTTGGCGGAGCAAATTATCAATTCAGAAATCCAATAAAACGTCTTGTTGGCTCGTCCTATGCGTACGACTCGACAACACCAGTCACTGTTGGATGTTTAAATTTTTCAGATAATCTTCAAGCTGGCCAATCGCAAGCTAAAAATTTTATTGGCTCATTTGCTGTCACTTGCACGAACGGTTCAATCAACGTTTCGAATATAAATTGCAGTCAACCTGCAACCCCGGTGACATGTTCCATCCCAAACGGTACTGGCGCGAAATACCCACAGTTTATATCAGGTCAATTTAGCTATGGGAAATGCCAAGCAGTTACGTGCAACCCTGGATTCACAAATTACATGGGTACATGCTATTGTGGTCAGTTCCCAGATCAACTTGTTCCAGGAAGTTACAATGTCGGCGTAGTAACTTCAGCGGGTCAATGTGTCCCTCCAAACCCTCTGAGCTCATGCCCTGTTGGATATGTCCAATTAAAAGGATCACCCGTTAACCCTATACAATGCGCCAAAGTTGGCTCGACTTGTCCGTATATCAAATTTACAAACAATGCCAGTCTCTGGAACACAAGTTTTCAATACCCCGTTTATAGTACAAGAAGCAGCAGTTTAGACTTCAATGCCACCTCCTATGTCGTAGACTCTGCGGGTTACTGTAATATCTCATCTTGTAATTCGAATAAACTGTTAGCATCTGATGCAAATGGGATTAATTACTGCGTAGGTACTCCTAAGGCATTTATTGACGGACAACCCATGAATTCATCTTCGATGACTCAATTGCAAATTTCTGTGATTGGACGAAAAGCAAAATCCTACGCCTATAAAATTGGTCCAACAAAAACAACAAAATGTTCAGTTAGTTCCGGCTATTCAAGCCCACGACCTATCTCTACTCCGATAACTGATGATATCTCTACACAACCATTTGGAAAAATCACTTTATGCGTTCAAGGGATCGGCGCATTGGGTGAACGCGATCCAAAAGCGACGCAGGTAACTTGGAATTTTATTGCTCCACCTGCCCCGACATGTTCATTTGGTAGCAAATCACTTGCCGTCGGTGCTAGTGTAAAAGCCTTTCAAGCTGACTTTGTTCCCTATGGATCAGCATGCGTTAGTGAAAACAGAGTTTGCGGAGTTAATAGCGCCCTCTCTGGCTCCTATACATTTGCAACTTGCAAAGTCCTTCCTCTTGATCCTGCAACTCAAACTCCTGTTTTTCAAATTAAAGGCCCCGTACGTATATTACCTGGCATTGTGCCCGATGTGCTTTCTACTTCGCTGGATCTAACGATTGGTTCTTCGAACAAGAGCACTGTAAGTTACAAGTATCAATTTAATTCAACAGGTACGTCATACTGTCCCACATCTGCAGGGTACAGTTCCGTCATCAATATCGCCACTCCACTTCACCTTGATATCGGCAGTCTTAAATACGGGACTAACTCGGTCTGTGTTATTGGAATCAATGGGCTTGGGGTACAAAGCTTACCCGTGCAAGCTTACTTCAATAAGCCAGATATTCGCCCAGTCGCCATTTCATTTCAAGACGGAATCTTACCAGTTAAATCCGATGATCTGGGGAAGGTTGTTCTGCACTTTAATCCTTCGCCGGCGTTCACATCTTTTGATTACAAAATCTTCCCAATGAACTTGCCTGATTCGTGCGACAATCCCATTGGCTACAAGCCTGGTGGCAATCTTTTATCGACGACAGTAACTAACTTCACAACAAAGCCCATCGGCACAGCACTTCAACTGTATAAAATCTGTGTGTTGCCATATCATGCTTCAGCTAAAAACGTTGCCACTACAAGCGGATTTGCTTCACTAGGAATTGGAAAAATTGGTAAATATGCTGCACGGACCAAGGCTAGTGCTGATTTGGTTTACGCACCGTTAGATCTTGAATCATTTCCCCCTCAAGCTGCGATTGGATACGTTTCTACATCTTCGCCATCGAATGTACCATTTGCTTACAAATATAAGTGGTACTGCCCTGGGTGCACCTTAAAAAATCCATATGATAGTGTAGCAGCAGCAGCACTTCTGAAAATGAACAGCCAAGGAGATTGTACAAGTTCTATCGGCTATTCAAATCCTCAACAATTCTATACTCACACTGAAGACATCATCGACTTTTCAAAATATAATGGCCTCAATATTATTTGCCAAGTTTTGCAAGATGGTAAGGGCAACTGGCAACCCTATTCGTCTGCCTCTAGCTACAAGTTCGATTCAACCAGCACATTTGTTAGCTACTTAACCCCGACACTTCCAACGACATCGTATTATGGCCCTGGAATGCTATCGCTTGATGTGGATGAAGGAATTTCTACTTACGCGAAAAGCTTAACTGTAAGACCCGACGGAGACCTTTGTATCCTTGACAGGATTGGAACAAAAATTTGGTGCTTAGGTAAAACCGCAGGACAAAATTGTCTTGGTGGTTCATGCCGCCTGAATTTTCAATCAGATGGAAATCTTTGTATGAATGCTAAGGGAAAAGTCAGTTGTTCATCCACAGCCCCAATTGGATACGGGCTAGGTTTTGGTGGCAATGCTACACTATTATGGATTAAAACGAGCACTTGGCAGGATTGGTATTACAACTTATCAAATTCATGGACTCCCTAAA
>DGYJ01000019.1:0-238 GCA_002396665.1 Bdellovibrionaceae bacterium UBA5009 | reverse complement strand
AATCGGCAACATGTTGCCGATTTATCTTGAAAAACGGCAACATGTTGCGTATTTTATATATATGTATGATCGCGAACTTCGGCTGGATATTGCTTTAGCAAAACGCAGCCATTTTTTATTAGGCCCCCGCACCGTCGGAAAATCTTCGCTGGTGCGACAGCAACTGAAGAAAGCCCAAGTCTTCGATCTTTTAAACACCGAAACCTATGATCGATTTCTACGACGCCCCCATTCTTTG
>DGYJ01000031.1:7684-11651 GCA_002396665.1 Bdellovibrionaceae bacterium UBA5009 | reverse complement strand
GATTATCACACGGGTGCGTCCGTCGAAGTCAGCTAAAAAATATGAAAGCATTTGGACGAAGGAAGGTTCTCCTTTACTTGTGGAGTCTGTTAAATTTAAAAATGAATTGCAGAAAATTATTCCAAATCATGAAGTGTTTGTGGCTATGCGCTATGCGGAGCCCAGCATTGAGAATGTTTTAAAAGACCTTCAGCAAAAAGATTTTAAAGAGGTCGTGATTGCACCAATGTATCCCCAAGAAGCCGAAAGCACGACAACATCTTGTTTAGTCCATATGAAAAATTTGATGAAGAAAATAAATTACTTTCCAAGATTTTCAGTGCTTCCTCCTTTTTATGCCCAGGAAAACTTTATTCAGTCTTGGGGCCTGGTTTTTAAAAAGAATACTCAAAATGAAAAGGTAGATCATATTTTATTTTCCTATCATGGATTACCCGAAAGGCATTTGGTTAAAAAAAGTAAAACGTGTTTACTGAATAGCAATTGCTGTTTTGAAAAGATGGCCTGTGAAAAGGGTTGTTATAAGGCGCAATGTCTTCACACAACACAGTTGATTGCCAAAGAGCTGGGTCTTAAAAATGGCACTTGGACGACAAGCTTTCAATCCAGAGTTGGTGTAACAAAGTGGACCCAGCCCTCTACCGTCGAGACTGTGCAAAAGCTTGCTCAAGCTGGTGTGCGAAATCTAGCCGTACTTTGTCCTAGTTTTGTTGTGGATGGTTTAGAAACATTGGAAGAGATCAATATGGAAATCCGCGGTGAATTTTTAAAGTATGGCGGCGAAAAATTTATTTTTGTCCCATGTTTGAATGATACTGAAGATTGGATCCACGGGTTCGAAAGGTTAGTTTCAAAGGAAATCAAGGCGTTAAGTAGTCCAGCTTGACGAATATTAAATCAGACTCATCTTTAAGTCTATGATGGTTATTGTCACAGAAGGAGTCTGTATGTCATTCCCAATTGGTTTTGTTCCAGTATTACCTTTAAGAAATACTGTTCTTTATCCTGGCATTACCCAGGTTCTTCGTGTTGGTCGCGAGAAAAGCGTTAAAGCTTTATTAAAAGCCTTTGAAAATCAAAATTGGATTATCACAACTTTGCAAAAAAAATCTGTTCAGCAGATTGAAAGCTTGGACGATATCTACCGTGTTGGTGTTTTGGCAAAGATTGAATCTGTTCAAGGCAATCCAGAGTCTGGTTACCATATTACTGTTCGCGGTCACTCTAGGGTTGAGATTACCCAGCCTGATCTTGGCAGTGCCTATCTGAGTGCACGATTCGAAACACTTTCAAATGTCGAAGATTTAGATCAGGGGACCCGCAAGACTTTGCTTGGAAGCTTAAAAACAATTTCCAAAGATGTACTTCAATTGATTCCTGCTCAAACCGAATCGATGATTGAAAGTTTGGATTTGATTGATGACTTGGAACAGCTAGTTCACTTGGCGGCAACCCATTCAGACTTTGATTTAAATGAAAAACAAAAAATATTAGAAACATTATCTGTTAAGGATAGGGTGTTTACTTTGCTTAATTTGCTGCATGAGCTTAAGGCAAATCTACAAGTTCAAAGCGAAATTAGACAAAAGCTTTCGAAACAATTTGGCAAATCCCACCGACAACAAATTTTGCGCGAGCAAATGAAGGCTATTAAAGAAGAATTGGGTGAATCCGAAAGTTCTAATTCTGATTCTTACTTGGAAAAAATTTATAAATTGAATATGCCTGAAGAGGCCATGAAGTTGGCTGAGCAGCAAGCTCAAAGACTAGAAGATGTTAATGCCTCTTCGCCAGAGTATCAGATGATTCGAAATCATTTGGACTTTATTGTCAGTCTACCCTGGGGAAAGGCATCTGAAGAAAAAGAAATTGATTTGCAAAAGGCCCGTGAAGTTCTAGAAAAGGATCATTACGGATTGGAGACTATTAAAAAAAGAATCATCCAACATTTGTCTGTGTTGAAATTAAAAAAAGATAAAAAGGGTTCAATTTTGCTTTTTGTAGGTCCACCTGGTGTTGGCAAGACATCCCTTGGTCAAAGCATTGCGAAGGCCTTGGATAAAAAGTATGTCCGTGTCAGTTTAGGAGGCGTTCGTGATGATGCGGAAATTCGCGGACATCGTCGAACTTACGTTGGAGCATTGCCTGGGCGTATTTTAAATGGAATCAAAAAAGCGGGCGAAAACAATCCTGTTTTTGTCTTGGATGAAATTGATAAAATGTCCCGTGGATTCTCTGGTGATCCGGCAAGTGCCATGCTTGAGGTCCTAGATCCTGAGCAGAACAGTCAGTTTATGGATCATTATCTTGATATTGGCTACGACCTTTCCAAGGTCTTTTTTATTGCGACAGCAAATTCTTTGGAAGGAATTCCTGGGCCACTTCTTGATCGAATGGAAGTGATTGATGTCTCTGGTTACACGACTCAAGAAAAATTTCATATTGCTAAAAATCATTTAATTCCTAAACAGCTTTTAGAGCATGGTATAAGTGCAGAGCAAATTGAAATAGATGATGAGGTGATTTACAAAATTATGTCTTCCTATACCCGTGAAGCGGGTGTTCGTGACTTGCAAAGAAAAATTGCTCAACTGTTAAGGTCTGCTGCAGAAAAAGTGATTGGGGCTTCTTCAGATAAGGTTAAGATTTCCGTATCTGATTTAGATGAGCTTCTAGGCCAAGAAAGATTTCAATCGGAGCTTGCTGAGGTAAATCTTATTCCAGGAGTGGCCACGGGTCTTGCCTGGACACCTGTTGGTGGTGATATTTTATTTATTGAATCTGCATCCATGCCGGGGAATGGTCAGCTTATTATCACAGGTCAGCTTGGTGATGTGATGAAGGAATCTGCACAGATTGCCCTATCGCTTTTAAAATCAAGACTACCTCTTTTTGGTTCGCACATTGATTTTTCAAAACAAGATATTCATATCCATGTTCCGGCAGGGTCAATTCCAAAGGATGGTCCATCTGCAGGGGTGACGATGCTTTCTTCGATGGCTTCACTGTTGACCAGAACAAGTCTGTCACCACAGCTTGGCATGACGGGCGAAATTAGTTTGCGTGGAAGTGTTATGCCTGTGGGTGGAATTAAAGAAAAAGTCATAGCTGCACACAGAGCGGGGCTTCGAAAAATTATTTTGCCTAAGAAAAACGAAAAAGATTTGAAAGATGTTCCAGCAGAGGTGAAGGCAGATATGAATTTTGTATTTGTTGAGCATATCAACGAGGTCTTAAAGATAGCCTTGAACTTAAACTTTGATTTGATGTCTACAGATGGGGTAGGGCCCTTTGGGGCAGCTGTGCCACCCCAACTTGGAGAGCCAGCAAATTAATTCACTTTTTGCATTAGCTTTTTTTGAAGTTCCGCAAGTTCTTTATCTGTCGGTTCGCCAAGCCAAATTGAAAAGATCGTTTTGATCATTCCTGTTGGTTTGGTGATTTCATAGGTTTTTGAATTGCCGTCTTCGACAGTTAGTTTATCTTCTGTGTCGGAAATTTTTTGACCTAGAATTGTTAAAGTCTGGCCTTTTTTGCCTTCTTTAATTTGATCTAGGACTTTGAAAAATTCTTGTACAAGATCTGACTTGGTATCGGCGTTGTTTTTCTTTAAACTTTCTTCGAAGGCAGACTTCATTTTATCAGAACTTAAATCACGTAAAAAATGAATTTGTAATGCAACTGCTTTTTGGCCACCAAGCTTATCGACAGTTTTGGTATCTAAGGCTTTGAATTGAGCCGGATTCGATAGGAATAATTGGGCTAGGTAAACGTCGACGTTCACAAAGACAATTTTCTTCTCACGAATTCCAGCTCCGACCTGTGTTAACTTTAGAGCTTCTTCGGGTGCAGTTTGTGTATTTGCCGGGGCTGCAAGTGTGGCAGAATTTGCAACAGAGATTCCAGCAATTTTTTCAGTGCCACTTTCGACATTCAAGATCGAAGCCTGTGAAAGTTGAGCAGCTAA
>DGYJ01000031.1:6356-7435 GCA_002396665.1 Bdellovibrionaceae bacterium UBA5009 | reverse complement strand
ATAATAACGAAAAATAAATGGTTTTTTTTGTTAGAGTCATAAACATTCCTTTGTAATTTAACCTAGTTTAACGACGACCGATTCAATCAATCAAGTTTTCAAGGGTAGGGTCTAGCTTAAGTAACATCATAAAACGTCACCTGTCTTATTTTTAGACAGGTAAAATGTACCATATTGATATAAGTGGGGTCTGGGCTGGTTCGGAAATTGTAAAAAGCTGGCTTGGAGGCCCTATGAAACTTCATGCAAGTCTATTGGCGACGGCCATTGTTTTTTTAATGCAATCCAATGCATGGTCCTGTGACCAGGTCTTGCAGGCCTTTCCTAGGGACTGCAGAATCCAGGATCAATTTCGATCTCTTCGTTCGCGACTTCAACAGCAAAATGTGGATATCGAAGAGATTGCAGAATATAGGGCCCTAAGATTTATTGACCGTGCAAGCTGGGAAAAAGCTAAAAAGTCTAATCTTGGGCCCAGATGGGTCTATAAAAAAATGCCTGATACCTGGGACATTTGGGACAGCGGAGCACGCCATGTCGAATCCAACTATAAAATTGACCGACTTTCTTTGCTCGACTTTTCCGAGATTCACAAAAAACTACTTACTCGTGGAATTCAAGATAGCATCACGGATCTTAAATTGCCGCCGGGTAAAATCAGATCAGGTAACGATGATGTCAATGGCTCCTGCTATAAAAAAGTTTGTGATCAAAATGGATGTCATTTGGATCAGAATAGGCTGAATATGTTGTCCCAGTTGCAGCAAGAAGAGCCTCAAATGCAACAGCTATGGGAGATCAGATCCAGAATTTCATTTGTTGATCTTGTGAATTCATCCCTTGGCACAAACGTGTCGCGAGCGACAACATATGCTCCACTTCATTTAGATACAAATGTCAGTGGTTGTGATGGTTTTTGGGTTGATTATCTTGAAAGTCCAAAAGTAAAGACACATTTGAATTGGTGGTTGGTTTATACAAGTGAAAATTTAAATATGCTTTCACAGGGAAGCTCGCCGATGTCACCAATTGAATTTTCTGCTGATGCCCAAAAGTGGATGGTCAGTATTCATCCATTT
>DGYJ01000031.1:0-6244 GCA_002396665.1 Bdellovibrionaceae bacterium UBA5009 | reverse complement strand
TCTAGAATTATGCAGGATTTGATCATGGATCATTTTGATTTGCCAAAGGCCCCTGCTGGCGACTTGGCCAATGATATAATGAACACTCGCATGGGCTATCGCCTTGAGACCTACAATAAGATCGAAAAAATGCTGGGCAATTTAAATGTTTGTGCAGATTACTACGAAGGCCGATCAGTTAGCAGTATTTCAAGTTCTGAATTAAAAATGATGTGTTCGCAAGTGAATCAACTTTACTCTATGGGTGCAAAATGAAAAACAAAATGAACAGTAAAATTTTAAATTTATCAATTTCAGTTCTGGTGGCCACATCTGCTGCCACTAGTTTCGCTCAGTCGAACATTAACAATTCAAGTGTGTCTTCATCTTCTTCTCAAAAAGCCACAATGTCGGAAATTAAGGACCTTTTGTGGAAAGATGTCCAAAATCGAGTGATCACATTAACCAGAGACGTGCGTGTATATCATTACTTTCAATGGAAAGCACCTGCTGGACCAAGACGAGATGTGGATTTAAAGGCCAAATTATTTCAAACTTACTTTCGCGGTGAGCTTGGACAATTTTGGAAAGAAAGCCCCCAGTCTTCTGGTGTTGCTGGGCCTGGTTTGTACTCGGCAATTGACCCTGCTGTATCATCTGGCTACGGAGAAACCATGCTAGAGATCACTTTAAAAAAAGGGACGCGAATAATTGACTTGGGTGATAGTTTAGGTCTGAGTTCAGAGTTGTCGCAAAAAATTGCAACTCTTAGTTCAGATGGTAGCACATCGTATGGTGGACAAACATCCTTGTCTGCAGGAACGCTATCCCATGGCGCAATTAATTCAAGTGATGAGGTTTCTGGAGAATATCGTAAGAAATTTAAAAAATCACAAATGTATATTATAAATGAAGCTCTTAAGCAGATTGTTTTAGAACAAAAAATTACTGCTATCGGATACTCATGGAGCACATATATTGGAACACAATTGTGTTCTGCGAACTCAAGGCTGGGGACTTCGAATAGCAATTCATATTATTCGTCAGGAAGTTATGGCTATGTGAATGGCATTTATACCTATATTCCGAATACTGCGACCACAGCAAGTGGTAAGCCACAGTATCGAAAAGCACGTGATCTTGCATTTATCTTGATCGGAAAGGCCTCGTCTGTAAAAGGGGCAAGATCTGGTCGGGTAGAAATTCCATCTACAATGGATGTCAATGTTGTCACAGACACCCCGGGAACATTAACTGGACAAAAGAAAATTGTTTATGAAAGAGTTCAAAAAACAAAACAAATAGCAATGAATAGTGGTAGCTATTACTATTCTACTAACGACGCAAGTCAGGTGTCTGATTCGGAAAAAACAGAATTGAAAAAAGCAATTTTTGGATGCGATGAAAACTTTAAAGAAGATATGAACGATTAAGAATACTGACCGTATGTTGAGGGGTTTTATGAAAGTTAAGTTTATAAATTATGCTATCTTTGCATTAGGATTGTCTTGTACCCATGCTTTTGCATTTGCAATTCAATCTAGTAACCCGGCGACGGGTTACTTTCATGTTGCTGACGATTTAATCCCCAACAGAAGTGCTTTTCAGGGATGGGAAGAGAAATTTGGCTACGTGTCCCTTCAAATGGATTTGAATAAAATTAAGCAAGTTAAAGTGATTTGCGAAAATAAAAAACTTTACCCCACCCATGCTGATCAATCCACGAAGCAGTACCATGTTTTTGATTTTGGCCGGTACGATGTGACCAAATTAAAATCTGATGATGAAATGTGTAATCTGGCTTCGAAATATAAAAACAGTAAAGGTGTTTTCTACTGCATGCGAAGTGATAGTATGGAAACCGCTGTTATTTCTGATACCTACAAAGACGCCTGCGGAAATATGTACCGAGGCTACTGGAGAGTTCTGTACAAGTATTCCGATGAAAGTATGGGAACCCTTTTTGCAAAGGGTAGAACGATGTATCTCAACCCAAAAGCTGAATATGATGGTGACTATATGACGGGCGGAACATATCCAGTGGATGAAAGTGAGTTTCTATTTTTAAGTGCATTATTTAAAACAGACAAAGCAAAAATTGATGAGGCTTTTAAAAGAAATCAAACTTCAAAAATAAAATACAATATCAAATCAATGCTTTTTGAAGAGGTCAGCAGTAACTAATATCTTTACTCGTGATCGATAAAGTTTTTAACAAAATCGTTGGCGGGGCTTTTTTGAATTTGTTCCGGAGAGCTCACTTGCATGATTTGCCCCTTGTTCATAACGACGACAAGATCGCTCATTTGAAAGGCTTCTTTTTGGTCATGGGTAACATAGACCATGGTCAGTTTAAGTTGTTTTTGAATTTCACGAATATCGCGTCTCATTTTTTCACGCAGTTTGGCGTCAAGATTGGATAATGGTTCGTCCATTAGTAATATCTGCGGTTTCATGGCAAGTCCTCGGGCCAAGGCAACACGCTGTTGTTGTCCTCCAGAAAGCTGGTGGGGTTTTCGATCTGCAAGTCCATCCATTTCGACAACTTTTAAAATTTCGATAACAGCTTTTTGAATATCCTCTTTTTCAACTTTTTGAATTTTTAAAGGATAGGCTATATTTTCAAAAACTGTCATATGGGGCCAAACGGCATAGGATTGAAAGACCATTCCAATTTTTCTTTTTTCAGGTGGTGTGAATTTTTTTTGTGCAGGATCAGAGACTGTCACATCGTTTATTTTTATTTGTCCGTGGGTGTTTTTTTCAAGTCCTGCAAGCATTCTGAGTGTGGTGGTTTTGCCGCAGCCAGAAGGTCCAAGGAAACTGACAAATTGGCCGTTTGGAATATGAAGACTAAAATTTTCAACTGCCCATACATTTTGAGTATAAAGTTTTCCCACATTTTGGAACTCGACTTGACTCATGCGATTGATCTCCGTTCTTGAAGTAAATGATAGGCTAAATTGAAACACAATATAAACGTCAGAATCAGTGTTGAAATAACAGCTGCACCGCCGCCACCCATGTCTGAATACTCTTGAAGTTGATAGATAAGAATGCCCAAGGTTTCTTGGCCGGGGCCACTCAGTAGTAGGGTCATCGTCAGTTCACTTAAGCAAGGCATCATAATTAAAAAGAAAGTGGCAAATAAAGCGGGTCTTAAAATTGGGAAATAAATATCGATTAAAATTCGAAAACGAGAAGCCCCACAAAGTTGCGCAGCCTCTTCAAGGGATTGGTGAATTTGCGAAAAGGATTCTGTCAGTGTTTTTAATGAAAGACTAAAAAATTTTAAAATATAAGCGACCAGAAGCAACCCAAGGCTATTGTAAAGAGACCACCGGCCCCAAAAACTTTGACTAAATACAAGAATCATTGAAATTGCCAAAATAGTACCAGGTGTTGAAAAGGGAAGATTAACAATTCCTTCAATCCAATTTCTTGTTTTGTTATCTGATCGACTTTGAACATAGGCTGTAAAAAAACTTAAAATCGTAATGACGAGCCCTGCGGATATTGAAAGTAGGAATGAATTGTAAAATGCTCGAGGTGTTTCTTCTGTTGAAAATAGAATTCTTGAAAAGTTTTTAAACCCTATATTGGTTAATGAAATGACTCCTTGGGTTTCGCTGAGGGATGAAAATAACAAAGACAAAAATGGCATGATGAGCACTATAAACAAAAACGATAATATTGTGATTAGAACTGGCACTTTTAACTTGCCAAGTTCGACAAGGCTAGGTCTAGAACTTTTTCCACCAACCATTGAAACCTTCTGAACGTCGTCAAAAAGTTTTAGTCCAAAAAAAAGAAGAAGAGAAGAGACCATCAGTAAGCTCGAAAAAGCTATGGACATCAGAAGTCCATTTTCTGTTCCCAGTCTTTGAAATGCAAAAATTTGTGTGGTTATAAAATGTAATCTTGCAGGCCCGCCGATCATTGCTGGAACTCCGAAGCTGGCAGCAGTGGATAGAAAAACAAGTAGAAAGCCATTGACCAGGGCAGGTTTTAAAATGGGTACGGTGATATGGCAAAAGACTTGAAAATGATTTGCCCCGCAAATTCTTGCGCTTTCTTCAAGGGATGAGTCCATCTTGCTGAGTGCAGAGGCCGTTGTCATAAAGACATAGGTGAAAAGAAAGCTGCTTTCGATAAAAACAAGACCAGTCCACGAGTAGATGTTGAAGCCATGTGTGCCAAATAAAATATTTAAAAAGCCACTTTGTGGATTTGCCAGTGAAATCCATGCAATGGCTCCAATGTACGGTGGGATAATATAGGGAAGCATAAGCCATGACTTTAGCCTTTGCGAAATTGGAATGTCTGTTCGTTCGACAAGCCATGCCAGGGGGAAGCCAATCAGCAAGCAAAGACTTGAAACACAAAAGGACAGTATTATGGTTCCGAGGATGGATTGTTTTGTCAGATCATTTGCAAGCAGCAAAGAAAATGAAGAGGCTTTGACTTGTAATAATAAAAACACAAGCGGGCCAATGCATAATGTCGAAAACAATACGAGAAGAAGGATCTGGATTTTTTTCATCAGAATATTATTTTTGAATATTCATCTTTAATTTTTTCACGATCAATCATTGTTTTTTCAATAAACTCTTTAGTCCAAGGTTTTGCATTGGCTTTGACTGTTTTAAAATCTGGAGCCCCTTCTGGGTTAGCAAAGCCAGGTATTGGAGAATACATAAATGATTTAATCATATGTTTTTGCCCAGCTTCGGACAGGAACCAGTCGGCAATTTTGTGGCCTAACTCGGTCTGTGCATTTTCCTTTTTGACTAGGGCCATAATATTCGATTGAATGATGGAACCATCCTTAGGGAAAATAGCTTTGATTCGTTGATCTGTGGTTTTTAAACGTAAAATATTTTCAAGCAATACGATGCCTACAGGCTTTTCTTTATTTTGTAGTCGGCGAATGACACCGCTGTTGCCGCCTTCGGCCATGAATTCATTTTTTCGCAGATCTTTAAAATATTCCCAACCGTATTTCTCTTTTAAAAAAGCCACAGTTGTGAATTGTGTACCAGATGCCAGTGGGCTTCCGGAAGAGATTTTGTTTTTCCACTTTGGAAGAGTAAGGTCTTTAAAGCTTTCAGGGGCCTCTTTGTCTGGTACAACTTCAGAGTTATAGCCCAGGACCATCAGTGGAAAGCTGATGGTTGTATAATACCCATCTTTTTGTTTAAAAAAATCTTCTACAGAATCTGAATTGATGGGTTTATAGGATAATAGTTTTTCTTTTTTAACCAAGTCTTCATACCAGAATCGGTCAGAAGAAATAAGAAGATCTGCTTGAATTTTACCAGCCAAGTCCTCGGTATTTACTTTTGTAGCTATTTCTTCTGATCCAGCTTGATAAAAATTGAAAGTGACATCGGGAAATTGTTTTTCAAGATCGGCTTTAATATCATTAACGGTATCTTTGTAAATCGAAGTGTAGATCCAAAATTCTGTTTTTTTTGAGGATGTGCAAGAGGCCAACAGTAGATATAAAAATATGGTTGCTAATTTAATGTGCATCTTTGTCATCATAAAATCCTTTTTTGAAGTCAATCACCCAAGCAAATTCTTGCTTTAATGAGGAGACAGGTCAAGACGGTCTTAATTATTTGTTAAATAATTTTAATAACCTAAAAATTCGTCATTTATTCTCGATTTGAGACACTTTTCATTTTATTTTTTATAAGAGATTCCGATTCTTTAGGTCATGGCAGACAGTGAACAAATATCAGCAAAAGAGCTACAAACACGCTTGGATCTAGAGATGGCCCTTAGAAGCCCTCCCTCTGCGATCTCATTCTTTTTAGCTGGGTTGCTTTACGCTTTTTTTAGTCCTGCAGGGCTTCCGGTTTGGTTGTTTCCAGTTTTGGGCTCTATGATCATGATTGGAAATGTGATTCGATTTCGGGCTGCAAAATCAGCCATGAAATTGAACGCGCTGACAGCAGACAGTCGATTCAAAATGTATTTAGGGATTGTGATCAATACCGTCACTTGGTCTGTTTTGTTTTCATTTGCTTCAATTGCAATTGGGTATAAAGACTGGCATATCACTGGACCTCTTTTGACATTGTATGGATTTATTGCTGCATCTCCATTTACTTTAAGTTACTCGAAAAGAATTTTTATATTTTTTATTTTAACATGGACTGTGCCGCAAGTTTCTATTTTGCTTTACAAAAATTGGGAAGATCCAATCCCGACTCAGTATTTGACAATCTATGGTGCTAATATATTTTTCGTTCTGGCC
>DGYJ01000046.1 GCA_002396665.1 Bdellovibrionaceae bacterium UBA5009 | reverse complement strand
CCAGCGGCAGACCGTCTTCATTAAGGCCTGTGGGAACTGACGTTGAAGGGGTGTGGAGAACAGTGAATATTCCGGCTTGGATATAATCAAAAGGAGTTAATTTCACCATTTTATGTTTTGGGGCCACTCTTGAATGCGGAGGCAAAATTAAAACTGAGTTTTCACCAAGCATAGAATGAAGTCGAACTTTTAAACTTTCTAGCTCTTCGACAAGTTTTTTATTTTTTGCTTCAAGCTGAGGAGAAGGTCCCTTCAGTCTTTCTGCTGCAGCTGTCAGCAGTGCGGGAAGTGTGTATTCAGATTTGCCATTGAAGGCCTTCAATATTTCCTTTGGCAAATTCAATTTTTCATTTGGCGATAATCTTTGTTCAAAGGAATTGTTTTCACTGGTTGTTTGTAGGGCTGCAAACCAAATCTCTGTCGCATTTTTAAAAAATGATTCCGGAAAGTAATGAACACTTGCGCCAAGTTGTTCAAGATAGCGGGCTGATTGTGTGACGGCATTTTGTAATTCAAAGTCAGTTTGTCTGACAAGATGAATATGGGGATCTGGTAAAACAAAAACGCGAAGACCTTCAAAGCTTTTTAATTTTGGCTTTAGCCATTGATGTTTTAAGGTCATGGGGTCGATGCCATCAGATCCCACGGTGCTTTCCATCAGATGATAAAGATCCTCTGCCTTTCGCGCCAAAAATCCCAAGGCCGTGTAAGGATAATTTTTTGATGTCATGTTTTTGACTTCGTCCCTAGAGAAGGGGAAGTGGCCAGTGAATGGAATTACTTTTCGAGTCGGCAAGTGCCCGAAGACTCCACAGAAAAAAGCGGGGATACGAATACTTCCACCGATGTCACTTCCTAATCCAAAGGGACTTCCGCCTGCGCCAATAATGGAGCCTTCACCACCAGAGCTGCCCCCGCTGGTTCTTGTTTTATCGTAGGGGTTGCTGGTTCTGCCATAAATTGTATTATTTGTTTCAAACCAAAACCCAAGTTCAGGAACATTTGTTGTTCCCAGAAGAATTGCCCCTTGATCTAAGATCCGAGTGACAAGGCTACTGGTCCAATCCATTTTGCGATCTTTCGAATGAATATGTCCACCCGTGGATTTGAATCCATCAATCGCCAGCATCTCTTTAACGGTGAAGGGAACTCCAAAAAGTGGTTTCGATTTTTTCAGAGTTTGGATTTTTTTTGCCCGCTCTTCCGCCGAGCTCAGGTTTAAAATTTCTTGAATTTGCTTTGTCATAGCGTTGGCTTCAAAAAGGGCTGTCGAAAAATTATTTTCAACCAGGGCATTCAGATCGCCATTCACTTTTTGAATTTGTTCAATATGGGCTTGGACAACTTCTGTCGGAGTCAATTGGCCCTGGCGAATGCCTTCGGCCATTTTCAAAGCACTGAGATTCAAAAGATGATCCATTGCCATTATGATGCCTTTGTTCAGCTAAACGTTAAATCTAAAAAACAAAACATCGCCATCTTTAACAATGTACTCTTTGCCTTCAGATCTGTACTTGCCGGCTTCTTTCACCGCAGCTTCCGATTTCAAAGCAAAAAGATCTTCGCAGTGGTATGTTTCAGCGCGAATAAATCCCTTTTCAAAATCAGTGTGGATCACGCCTGCAGCTTGGGGGGCCTTTGTTCCCGCACGGATGGTCCAAGCGCGCACTTCTTTTTCACCTGCGGTAAAATAAGTTTGTAAACCAAGTAAAGCATAGGCTTCGCGGATCAAACGATTCAAGCCAGGCTCAGTCGCTCCCATGGAGTCTAAGAATTCTTTTCTTTCTTCTGGGGCCAATTGTGAAATTTCTGCTTCCATGGCGGAACAAATCATTATTGTTTTATTGTTCTCTTCTTTAGCGCGGGCTTCAACGTCGCGAACCCATTGATTTCCACCTTTGGCAAAATCAGAATCCGAAACATTACAAGCGTACAGAACGGGTTTTGCAGTTAACAAATGCATTTCTTTATAAAAAGGCATTTCAATTTCATCCAGCTCGACAGATCGAGCAGGTTTCCCCGCACTTAAAGCAGTATGAATTTTTTTAACAACTTCAAATTCGATTTTTACTTTTTTATCAGTGGAAGACTTGGCCATTTTTTCTGACTTTTGTAATTTCTTTTCAACAGAATCCAAGTCCGCCAACATCAATTCTGTATTGATGACTTCCATATCCCGGAGGGCGTCGACGCTGCCAGATACATGGATAATATTTGGATCATCAAAACAACGAACAACATGGACGATGGCATCTGTATTTCGAATATGAGTCAGGAACTGATTCCCCAGGCCCTCTCCTTGGCTTGCGCCTTTGACGATCCCTGCGATATCAACGAACTCCATCACTGTTGGGATGACACTTTGGGGTTTAATAAATTGAGTGATTTTGTCCATGCGCGGATCTGGTACAGTCACCACGCCAACGTTGGGATCAATGGTGCAAAAAGGATAATTGGCGGCCTCTGCTTTTGCAGAAGTTAAGGCATTGAACAATGTGCTTTTGCCAACATTTGGTAAACCAACGATTCCAACTTGTAAAGCCATGGGGGCTCCTTTTATTTTTTGTAATTTAAAATCTCAATTTTTCCATCGAGATTTTAAGTCGTCATTACACTTACATCAACTGTTGAACTTTGTTGAGGCTTTTTGAAGGCCATCAAAAATAATACTTTCAAAGGCATCAAAAGTTTTTTGAAAAAGATCTGGCAACTGATTCATTTCTTCAGAGTTAAACTTTTGCAGCACATAGTCTGCCACATTCATTTCGGGATGGGGTGGGCGACCAACGCCTAATTTGATTCTGGCGTAGTCCGCAGTGCCCAGTTTTTCAGAAATATCGCGAATGCCATTGTGTCCACCATGTCCACGATTTTTTTGGATTTTCATTCCTAAAAAGGGCTGGTCAATATCGTCATGGATAACAATCACATGGTCCAATTCGATTTTGTAGTAGGCCATCAAGGCTTGGACTGATTCGCCAGATCGATTCATAAATGTTTGTGGCTGGGCGATAATCACAGATTGATCGTCCATTTTTAATTTCCAAACCTTGGCTTTGTGTTCTGTCGTTGGTGATGGCGCGTTGACGGATTTCAAAAATGAATCCAACGCCATAAATCCCACATTGTGTCTTGTCGTTAAATATTGAGTGCCTGGATTTCCAAGGCCAACAATAAGCCAACTCATAGTGTCCTCTATCGCAAAAAAAAAGCGACCGGGTGGTCGCTTTTTTTGTTTCCTCGAAAATCGAGATTATTTTTTCTTCGCGTCTGCTGCAGGGGCCTTCGCACCAGCTGCCGGAGCTTTTGCGCCCGCCGCAGGAGTTGCTGCGCCAGCTGCCGGAGCTGCCGCACCCGCCGCAGGAGCTGCTGCATCCACAGTCGGAGCTGCTGCCACTTCTTCTTCGAAAAGATTAACAACCGCAAGAGTCAACTCTGGAGCAGAGATCAATTTGATTCCTGCAGGTAAAGTGATGTCAGAAATATGAAGAGCATCGCCCAAGCCAAGGTTTGAAATATCAACAGCAATATTTTCTGGGATCGCCGTTGGCAAACACTCGATCTCGATCTGACGATTGACGATATTCAACAAACCGCCTTCTGCCAAACCGATTGGTTTACCGTCGAATTTAACTTCAACGAAGATGCGGATTGCTTTTTTCAAGTCGATGGCAAAAAGGTCAACATGCACTGGGCGACGAGACAAAGGATGAACATCCACTTGTTTCATCAATACAACTTTGCCATCAGCTTTTTTATCAGCACTTTTCAAATTAAAAAGAGCATTCTCGTAGGCACGAGTATTAAATTTAACAATTTGTTTTTCTTCGATATGAACGTTGACGTTTTCTGTAGCTCCATAAATCACAGCAGGAACTTGTTTGCTTACTCGCAATGCGCGGCTTGTGCTTTTACCAGTTTGTCTTGGTTCTACAGTCAGTTCGATTCTTTGTTTCATTGTTTCCTCTTTTTTCTAGCTCAAAAGCTTAATCTTTTACTCGTTAAACAGGGAGCTGACCGAGTCATTGCCATAAATTCGTTTGATGGCTTCAGCAAGCACGGGGGCTACGCTGACAACTTCGAACTTCCCTGATTTTTTCGCTGCCTCAGACAAGGGTATTGAGTCTGTGACCCACACTTTTTCGATAGGACTTTCCATTAAACGAGCAATGGCCGGACCAGACAAAACAGGGTGCGTCGCAACAGCGAACACCCTTTTTGCACCATTTTTAAGTAGATTGTCAACGGCTTGTGTAAGAGTTCCTGCCGTATCAATCATATCGTCCACAATTATGGCTGTTTTATCCTTAACCTCGCCAATTAAATGCAATGCCTTGGCCTCATTTGGAGCTGATCGGCGCTTATCGATAATGGCCATGGAGGCTTCAATACGTTTTGCAAAGGCTCGGCAGCGCTCGACACCCCCGGCATCGGGGCTGACGGCAACAAAATCTGCTCCAATTCCATGATTTTCACGCCAAGCTCGGGCTAAAGTGGGAATGGCAAACAAATGATCCACGGGAACATTAAAGAAGCCTTGGATTTGGGCAGCATGCAGATCCACGCAGACCACGCGGTCGGCCCCGGCAGAAGTTAAAAGATCAGCCATGCATTTTGCAGAAATCGGGGCGCGGGGGGCCACTTTGCGATCCTGTCGGGCGTATCCATAATATGGAATAACTGCAGTGACATGAAGTGCAGATGCTCTTTTTAGGGCATCAAGCATGATAAAAAGTTCCATGTAGTTTTGATTGACGGGGTTGCAGGTGCTTTGGATGACAAAGACATGTTGTCCGCGGACACTTTCGTGGATCTCAACCTGAATCTCGCCGTCGGCGAATGAGGTGACTTGGCTGTGTCCAAGTTTCACGCCAGCGATCTCGGCTACTTTTTGAGCAAGCAGAGGGTTCGAGTTGCCAGAAAAAATCTTCAATCCTGACATAGGGACTCCCGTGTAAATGAAAGCGAGCACAAAGTAACAGCCGAGCTGTTTTTTGTCATGGTTTTAATTTTTCAAGAAAGGCTTTGACGCATTTTGAACGGTGACTATGTAAATTTTTAAAACCTGCACCCAATTCGGCCAGTGTTTGCTGTTGTCCTTCGGGTTTAAAAACAGGGTCGTAGCCAAAACCATGGAGTCCCTGAGGTTTTGTCGTGATTTCACCCTTCAGAGTTTCTTCAAAAACCCACTCTTCACCTGTGGGGGTATAAACCACCAAGGCGCAGCGAAATTGAGCTGTGCGGGGATTGATATTTCGAATTTGCATCATTTTTAAAAGTTTGGCGACATTTTCGCTATCCGAGGCCTTGGGGCCTGCGTACCTGGCGGAATGAATTCCCGGAAGGCCTGCCATGCCATCGACTTCAAGCCCAGAGTCTTCGCCAAAAACCCAAACATTATTTTTCACCGAGCGCAGGGTTTTGGCTTTGATTCTGGCATTGTCCACGAAGGTTTTTCCGTCCTCTGGGCGAGTGCTAAATCCAGAGATCTCGTTTTGAGTGTGGATCTTAAGTTCAGGAATAGATTTTAAAAGCAGTTCGTACTCTTTCACTTTTCCCGTATTCCCAGTGGCGATCCAAATTTCCATTTCTGTAGATCCTTGTCGAAATATTTTTAATTGTAAACTGTATCTTTGTTGTCAGTTTTTTTCCTGCCGAGCTATTTCTTCAACGGAAAAAACGATCCAATGATTTCTTGTTGAGCTTGAAATAATTTTTGCCCACCTTCACGCGCAAGGTTCATCATTTGAAAAAGTTCTTCCTGGGAAAATGGTTTGTCTTCTGCAGTGCCTTGAACTTCGACAAACTGACCAGAGCTTGTCATGACAAAATTCATATCCGTGCTGATTTCAGAATCTTCGTCGTAATCCATGTCTAAAAATAATTCGCTATTTTTAAGTCCCACGCTAATTGCAGAAACATAATGGATCAGCCCTAGGGATTTGATTTCTGAAACATCATGCAATTTTTTTAAAGCTAAGGCGAGGGCGACAAAACCCCCGGTAACAGCGGCGGTACGAGTGCCGCCATCGGCATTAATGACATCGCAATCGACGATGATTTGTCGTTCACCAATTTGTGAAAGATCAACAGCAGATCGAAGGCTGCGCCCAACTAATCTTGAAATTTCTTGGGTGCGACCGCCAGAGGCCGTTTTTTCACGTTTCATCCGTTGATGTGTCGAGCGAGGAAGCATTCCGTACTCGGCCGTCACCCAACCTTCACCTTGGCCAACAAGCCATTGTGGAGGGCGGGATTCATAGGAGGCCGTGCAAAGCACACGGGTTCTACCAAACTCGACAAGGGCAGAGCCTTCGGCAAATTCAGAAACGTTGGGAGTTATTTTAACAGGTCTTAATTCGTTATTTTTTCTATTGTATGATCGCATTCCGTGACACTAGCAGAGTCTTTAGAGGGCTGGGAATTGGAATCCTTTGCGCATGCAATGCGTCTTCTTTGATTAGCATAGGTGCTGATGGCTTTGGTTATTTTTTCAGCAATTTCATTTTGGTAGTTAGCAGTCATGAGCTTTTTTGATTCGGTGGGATTCGAAAGAAAACCCACTTCGATCAAAAGCGATGGGCTGTCTGCCCGGGTGATGACATAGAAAGGGGCTTGTTTAATATTGCCAGGCAGTTGCTCGTTGATTTTCTGGGCCCAGTTCAGACTTTTTCTTTGTCGGAATTGGTTTTTGAGATCATCAAAAATTTCTGCAACCTCTTCTTTTTGGGAAAGAGTTTTTGTGGATTTTGTCGTGTCGATGATTCGATTTGAAGTCATCGGTTCAAAGAAGTACTCAAAGCCCTTCACTCTGGGGTCGGCCACGGCATTGGCATGCAGGCTGACATAAAGATCTGTCTTTAAATTTTTAGATTTTTCGATTCTATTTTTAAGTGACAATCCATTGGACGGGCCGCGGGTCAGGCTAACTTGAAACCCTTCTGTTTGCAGTCTTTTTTGAAGCTGCTCTGAAATTTGATAAACAATTTGGGATTCCTTGGCTGACCCGTACACGGCCCCACGGTCAGTGCCCCCGTGGCCTGGATCGATCAGAATATGAAAAGCTTGGCTTGCTTCTGTGCAAAACAAAAAACAGAAATGTAAGGGTAATAAAAAAAATACTCGTAAATTTCGTTTAGTCATCTTTGTTATTTTACGTAGGGCTTTGCATTTGGGACAGTCTAGAAAGTTTAAGTCGAGAGCAAAAAAAAAGCGACCAGGTTGGGGGGAGGGGGCCTGGCCGCCATGGGGGGGTGACTTTAACTATTGCAAGGGCATTGCCAAGGGGCCATGGACTTCTTGTTTTGGACTTCATCGGTAAAGAATCGCCAATTCGATTTTATGGGTTATAGGGTCAAAATTGTTTGGAATTTGCATCTTAAAGCCTGTGGACCCCTGTTTAACTTTTAAACAGGGCGGACAAAAGCCGCGAGGTCAGGCAATCCTAACTTGGAGGGCTTAAAAACTTCAGATAGTCTATTATCCATGTCCCATCAGATTTTTAATTTGCAGAATCAGAATAATCACAAATTATCCTATCAGACATGGGGTCCGATGAATGGAAAACCTGTGCTTTATATGCACGGCTTTCCGGGGTCCCATAAACAGGCTGATTTTTTGTCACGATTTTGTGAACAGAATAATATTTTTCTTATTGCCTTTGATCGGCCTGGATACGGAGAAACTTCGAGGCAGCTTTGTGACAAACAAAGTTTATCACAGGTTGCAGTTCAGCTTTTAGATTATTTGAAAATTCAAAAAGTCAGTTTGATGGGAATTTCCGGCGGAGCGCCTTCGGCCTGGCAGTTTGCCTTGGATTATCCCGAGCGGACAAACAGACTAGGAATTGTTTGTGGGCTGGCCCCCTTCACAGGGGATTTTAAAAGGTCATTTCCAACTTTTCACAAAGTGGGATTGAATATTTTTTCAAATTTGTCGGATTCAGTTCGGTCAAGAATTTTAAAGAGTGTCATAAAAAAGGGGCAACCGAAAATTAAATTTCAACTTTTTAAAAAAATATTAAATGAGGCTGATCGAAAACTTTTTGATCGTAAGGATCTTGTCGGGATGTTGATGAGCTCCTTAACTTGGGCGCGCAACCAAGGATCGCTGGGGGTTGAGTATGATCTTCAAACCTATAGCAAGGACTGGTGGGGAAGTCGATCCGTGCAAGTTCCAACACATATTTGGCATGGTGAAAATGACCGTATCAATCCGGTTGGGATGGCCTATCAGTGGAAGAAAATTTTCCCCCAGGTGGATTTGCATATTGATCCCTACGAGGGTCATTACTCTATTTTAGTGAATAAACACCCTGAAATTTTTAAAGAACTGACAAAGGACATATGACTTTTGTCGAGAAATCTTTCGAATGACTCACTCTAATAAAGAACTCGTGGGAATATATTGGTTCACAAGGAGTATCTGCATGGACATCAAAAGAACATTATCATCTCAATTCCTTATTTCAATTTTGGCCCTGGTCATGGCGGTGACCTACTCGCATAGAACCCATGCTCAAATTGACAGTTCACAAGTTGAAGCGGAAGAAGCCAAGGCCGATGCAGAAGCAGCTAAGGCCGAAGCCTTAGAAGCAAAAAAACGTGCTGAAGAAGAAAAAAAGAAAAAAGACAAA
>DGYJ01000124.1:4904-5778 GCA_002396665.1 Bdellovibrionaceae bacterium UBA5009 | reverse complement strand
CGCACCGAAATCCAATCACCGACAACGAATCAAGTGGCTCAACGGGCCCTGATTATGGACCTGAACAAGACTGGCGACGTGATTGCATTTGCTCAAGATGATTTACAATTAGATCTTAATCAGAAAAGCCAGGACGGAAGCTATGATTTAAAAAAGATTTCCGCCCAGGCAAAAGATGTTAGCGTTTTAGCCTATGTCGAGCCCCAGATTTTAAAAATCAGAGTCTCAAATGCAGGTGACAGCGTAGGTCTTGTTCGCAAATTAAAAACCGCGATTGAACTTGACGTCCAGGTTCGAGTTTTTTCAACTAAAGGTGCAAAAGATGTTTATAACACTGTAAAAACAGTTCGTTATGTCGACGAAAATACTCGTATCGCCCAAAGAACTGAAACAGATCGCTTTGTGAAAGCACAACCTGAATTGGTGCAGAATATGGTCAAAGAATCTTTTCAAGAATTCACTTCATCAGTTCTTGCAAGTCTTGCCAATGTCGACTGGGAAGGCCGTATTGCCGCCATCCAAGGCGATCGAATTTTTCTTAATGTGGGACGTATTTCTGGAGTCGAAGTCGGTGATATCCTAAAGGTCACAGAATCTGGAGATGATATCTATGATCCCCAAACAGGACTACCCATTGGCCAAAGCCCTGGTCGCATGAAGGGAACACTGGAAGTGATTAGTTACTTTGGAAATGATGGAGCCATTGCAGTTGTGCATTCAGGCGCTAACTTCAAAGAAAACGATAAGGTAGAAGTTTACTAAAAATACAGACTTTGTGTTACATAATATAACTTATCAGAAATAACATCTTTTAAGGGTCCAGTTCATTCGTCTTGAAGATCTCTTTATTTGTCGAAAGAAACCCTTTTATCCA
>DGYJ01000124.1:4374-4779 GCA_002396665.1 Bdellovibrionaceae bacterium UBA5009 | reverse complement strand
AAGAATCCTATCAACACCCTCTGGTTTAATATATTGACTTTCTCGTCATGCACTACGGAAAAGTCTTGACTTTCTCGTAGCGCATGATACTTTAGTCACATGGACCGAAGTATCCGATTGCCCATTTTCAATTCTTTACAGTCTAGCAATAAAATCACTCTTCTTTCAGGCCCTAGGCAGGTTGGAAAAACCACACTTGCAAAGACACTTTTTGATCGTTTTTCATATTATAACTACGACATAAAAAAAGATCTTTCTGTATTTAAAAATCAAGAATGGGACCGCAGCACAGAGCTTGTCATTTTTGACGAACTTCACAAAATGAATAAATGGAAACTTTGGCTCAAGGGACTCTATGATGATGGCCAGTTTAAAACACAAAAAGCACTGGTCACTGGCAGCGCC
>DGYJ01000124.1:3187-4204 GCA_002396665.1 Bdellovibrionaceae bacterium UBA5009 | reverse complement strand
ACTGGCAGCGCCAGACTTAGCCACATCAAAAAAGTTGGTGACTCATTGGCTGGTCGTTTTTATGAATTCCGACTGCACCCCCTGGACTTAAAAGAGCTTAAAGGACATGGAACTGCATCTGAAAATTATAAAAAGCTAATTGAGCGTGGCGGCTTTCCTGAACCATTTTTAAATCTTTCATTAGATGAAAGTCGTCGATGGCGAAAAACCCACACTGACACAATCCTAAGACAAGATTTAATTAGCCTTGAGGTCATAAAAAATCTTGATCAAATCGAATGGTTACTTGAAATTTTGTCGACAAGAGTTGGTTCGTTAATTTCGTATAATTCATTAGCTGAGGATCTCAGTATTAGCGATGCCACAGTTAAAAGATGGCTGCAGCTTTTGGAGGATTTGTACGTTATTTTTCGAGTTTCGTCCTATTCGAAAAACATTCCCAGATCTCTTTCAAAATCAGGTAAGTATTATTTTTTTGATCTTGCACGAGTCCAGACAGATCCTGGTTCTATTTTTGAAAATTTTGTTGCCACTTCAATTCGAAAAGAATTGGATCTTATCGAAGACACCAAAGGGCTAAAAACCCAGTATCAATTTATTCGAAACAAGGAAAAAAAAGAAATTGATTTTTTAGTTCAAATACAAAACCACGAACCTTACCTCATTGAAGTTAAACATTCTGATTCTGCAGTTTCTAAAAATTTTGAAGTCTTTTCAAACGTATTTCCCAAGTCACATAAAATTCAACTGGTTCAAGAGCTTGATAACCGATTTGATAGCAAGCAATCAATTCATGTCGAAAATGGTCTTTCTTGGCTAGAAAATTTGAACTTGTTAAAAAAATAAAGAACTCCATAGCCCCTGGCCTATAATCTAGATTTCATAGTATCAAATCCTTGGCTGATCACTTTGTCCCACGAAAATGACATAATTTTCTTATGAAAAAAACTCTCTTTATTCCTATCCTATTTATTCTCGGAATGGCCACGAACAGTTTTACTCAAACAGCGACAACTC
>DGYJ01000124.1:2218-2992 GCA_002396665.1 Bdellovibrionaceae bacterium UBA5009 | reverse complement strand
ACCTGAAAACTGCACTCAGCTTAAAAAAACATTCGGCCTTTTAGATGTTGGACGTCTTTGGTCAGAAGAAGCTAAAAAGTGCTGGATCACTGTCATGCCAAACAATGCCGTTGATTTAAAGTACCGCCAGTTTGTTTTATCGAGCGAAGGCATGATGATGGTTTTTAATTCCTTTGGACAAGGGACTAGTTCACAATTTACCGGGGCTCGCGAGTATTATTTTTTTCCGCGAACTGCAAACCAGATTTCATTCGATGTTTTAGAGTCTAAAAAAATACTGACTGTAACAATGCCCAACCAAAAAAAATTATCATTTAAGTACGACACTGCCGAATTTAAAGAATTAGAATCTGCTCAAGTCAAAATCGACAATAGCATCGAAATTAATAATCGTGGCGGCGTTGAAATATTATCTTACAATGGCGTTTATATGGATTGCGGATTCCAAATGGGTCAAAGTCCGATTGCAAATCCTTTTCGCTTTTGTCAGTTTGTTGATGCAAAAAGACACACCTGTAGAGTGCAAAACCAACAAGTAATTAATTATTACGACAATGGCGAAATCAGTCTTCGTTCAGATCAAGAAATTAAAGACTATGTTCTGCGCTCGTGCGCGACGATTGAATGGCCTTAACCTTAGCTACCTCGAATCAAACCCAGACTTGTGCCTATCAAAGTCGATGTTCTGGGTGTCAGCTTTTAGGCCAAAAATATAATCAACAGCTCCATGACAAGATGAATCTTTTGATTGAAAAATCAAAAGAAAAAAAAATT
>DGYJ01000124.1:0-2034 GCA_002396665.1 Bdellovibrionaceae bacterium UBA5009 | reverse complement strand
AAAAAAAAAAAATCAAAAGAAAAAAAAATTCAACTTCCGAAATCCATGGAAACTTTATCCGTTGGGGATTTTGGACTACGGGATCGTCTTGATTTTGTATTTGAAGACAATCGCCATGGTCTTTATAGCCACGCTGAAAAAAAGATTATTGATATCGAAATCTGCGGGCAGCTGTCAGCCCCCCTGCAGGATTTTTATTCAGAGTTCAAAAAAATGAAATGGCCCATTCAAAAAGGATCATTTCGTTTACGTACAGGGCCCCAAAATCAAAAAGGTGTTTGGCTTGATTTTGCCAATCTTGATATTAAAAAATTACTGGCTGAAAAATCAATTCTTGAAAACTTAAATAAAATTGCCACTGTCGAAATTGGTCGCCATCAAAAAATCTATAAAGATGGAAAACTTACAGAACCCGAATTTAAACCCTGGTTTGCAACTGCAAACAAAAAACAATCAAATCCCCTCCTTTGCTCAGTCTCTTCCTTTACCCAACCCAGCATGAAATCCAATTTAAAAATCATCGAGACACTTTTAAATTATTATTCAAAAAATTTATTTCAAAACGCATTAGAATGGGGAGCCGGAATTGGCAATCTGAGTATCCCCATCTGTGATTTGACTGAAAATTTAGACATTTTGGAATTCAACAAAAAAGACATTCAATGCCTTCATGAAAATTTAAAAATTTGGGGCTATGACAAAAAGGTACAAATCGAACAGGGTGACTTCCAAAAAAATAAAAAAGATTTAAAAAACTATGATTTTCTTGTTTTCAATCCTGCCCGTTCAGGTCTTGGGAATTTTTTAGATGACTTGCAAAAAAGCCATCAGAAAATTTTTATGATGAGCTGCTTTTTAGATTCCTGGATCCAAGACGCACACCAACTGCAACAGGCAGGATTTCAAATTGATCATATTGCCATTCTTGATCAGTTCCCCCAAACCCACCATTTTGAAATTTTGAGCTTTTTTAGCTAACAAATCTTATCGCACACATTAGTTTATTTAATTTGCACTCTTGCCCCCCTTGGAATAAACCCTTGAGCCACTAGGGGGTCCCTTGAAAAAGATCAGTTTAATAGCCATATCGTTTCTACTTGTTGCCTTCGCAGAAAAGACGCAAACAGCTTCATTTTTGCCAAAACAACAAAAGGAACTTTGTAATTATTTCCCGGCCAATAACCTTCGATTCCCGATTCGCGAGAACGCAGGGCAAATTACTCGCCCCCAATTTCGTAAAATTCTAGATGCAGTCGAATCGGTCTATAAGCCAATTTTTCAATCCTACGGTCTTGGTAAGTTTTATATCGTTGATCGTTGGTTCGATGATACAGTGAATGCCTGCGCCTCCATTGGGAACCCATGCTCACAAATTCAACGTAAGCCTGGACAAATCATCAAGCCAGTTTCTGGGTTTAATCCCAAAATCAATGATCCCAGTGCACGATTCGTAGAAATCTACGGTGGATTGGCCCGTCACCCCTACATCACATCTGAAGCTTTGATGGTGGTGATCTGCCACGAAATCGGTCACCATATCGGTGGATATCCTCGTTACAGGAAGAACGAAAGCCCAATGGCCACAGAAGGTCAGTCTGATTATTTCGCAACGGCAAAATGTGCTCGTATGATTTATTCAGCCCTGAGCTCGAAAACCAATGAAAACTGGGCATGGACAAATAAAAATAATATTCCCGCAGAAGTTGTTGGTCCTTGCCAAAGACAATTCGCAGGGCAACCTTTGCAAATGATTTTTTGTGCCCGTAGCTCTTTGGCTGGATTGTCATTGGCCCGTACTCTTGGTTCATTAAAAAATCAAGATCCAAGCACGATCAGCTTCAAAGTGCACGATACAAACGTTGTCAAAGAAACCTATGAAGGACATCCTGCGGCCCTTAGTCGATTAGACACCTATGTTGCTGGAGCCCTTTGCACCCAAGATCAAAACGTATCCTTCAGCATGAACAACCCGAACACAGGGGCCTGTACAAATCCCCGTGCCTATGGAACCCGTCCTGCTTGTTGGTATAAAAA
>DGYJ01000038.1:24059-26086 GCA_002396665.1 Bdellovibrionaceae bacterium UBA5009 | reverse complement strand
TATTAACACATTACCTGCTGGTGGTGGAAATGTAACGATTCAATCATGTTCAAAATTTGCAACTGTACCAGGAGCGGATCTGCTAGCGCCAAATGGATACACGACTTTGCCAAATGGTCTTATTGTACAGTGGGGAAGCGCTTGGATAAATGGGAATGCCTGGACGAATATTGTGTATCCAAAACCTTTTCCAAACCAAGTATTCTCAGTCACGCTCAGTGGAGGTCAGGGGTGTTGTAACGCTAAAGATAATGCTCCAGCAGTTAGAAATATTTATTCAAATTATGCTCAAATAGTTTCGTCTTTGGATTATGGTGTGCCTGGTTATTGGATGGCCATTGGACGTTAAATAATATGGTGAAAGTACTGTAAATGAAGGATAATTCAAAATTTAAATTCTACGCTGCAATTTTTGTTATGGCTGTGGGTTTTTTTATCTTAAGAAAAATACAAAAATCAAATCCGTCGATGGTTAAGAATCCAACTCCTCAGGCTCAACCACAGTCACCGGCTCAAGAAGTTCAGCCAATTAAAAAACAAGAACATCAACCTGTGGTGACTTCAAGTCCTACTCCAATTGAAAATCCGAATTTTGTAAGTCCACCCAATTTAATTCCGACGAGCAGCTCTGAACTTTATCAAAACTTTGAACAGAATGTGGACCCAAGTATTTCTAAAATACTGACTGAGAACAGTCTTAACACGATATCGTTTTTCTTTAAGGCTACGGGTATCAAATTCAATCTGATTGAAACCAGTAAAATTATCAGTGCCAATATCGATACCGATGTCGCGTTGTCATCTAAAGGTCTTCAACTTGTGGTAAACTACAGTTCTGAACAATCACTTACTGTTTTAGCTGCAAGGACTACGCTGTCATCTGACTTTAAAAATAAGGTAATGGCACAATACGGTGAAGATATTTCAAAGCTTACAAATGAAAATATTATTCCTATCAATTTACAACAGTGTTTAGATTGTTTTTTATATGATCTCAATAAGGCTGGCGCGCCCATCTCCAATGTAAATCCTATTATTTTTATTGGTAAGAGCTCACAAAGTGAGCTTGTCTATGTGATCAATGCTTCAAATATAAGCCGTCAAAAATTTAAGTCGATGCTGGAAACTACTTCATTTAGCAATAAATCTGATTTTTAATTTTGTTAGATATTGATTTTTTACATTTCGTCCCAGAATGGGACGTTTTTATTCGTTTTGACAATTATTCAAACATTTTTGTAAAAATTCCGATACTCTATAAAGAGCAGGGGAATATGGGAACTATTCAATCTTTATTTATCTATTGTTCTTCTAGATTACAGTCTGTTCTTGTTGTTTCAACAATGGGTCTGATTTTGTCCTCATGTGGGGCCGGCCAAAAAGGTGCTCTTATTGGCGACTACCAGGCAGTAAGCACTTGTCCCGCATCAGGTTGTGCTGATTCTGCGGCTTCTGCAGATAAAATTTCTTTTACCACAGATAACACTGATATTCGTATTAAGCCTGCGGATCGATTTGTCGAAATAGCAGGTGATTGCTATGTTTCAACTTTTCCAAGTCATGTGATTGAAGTCTCTGTTAACAATTCAATTCGAAGCCCGGCTTCGATCAATTTTGGATCTTCGGCGTCTATTCTTAAGTGCTCAATGGGTCGGTATAATGTTTATGTTAATGCTTGTGACCCAGACCTAAGGGCTATTAATCGCTACAATGTGACATTAAAGTTAAAGCCAATGGATGAGGCAGGAAATTATGTCGATGACGGAAACACTGTGAATTTATCTTTTGTTCGCGACACTGTCGCCACAGCCTGTCCTTAAAAATCTAATTTTGAATCAAAATAAATATTATTTAAGTTCACATCTTTCAGCGAGGAAGGCTTTTGAAGGGCCTCTGTCGAGCTGATTTCAATGCTTTTCAAAGCAATACCAAAAGACATTTTTTTGTAATATGGAACTAAGTAAGCTTTGCCAATAAATTCTTCAATAATTTCCATCGAGAGTTGTCGCGATGGAGTATTGTTTGCG
>DGYJ01000038.1:18189-23884 GCA_002396665.1 Bdellovibrionaceae bacterium UBA5009 | reverse complement strand
TTATCGCGATGGAGTATTGTTTGCAACTGCGAAGCCATAGACTTGCAGTTGCGCAAAGGGTGGATTTGTCATTGGCATTAAATTTTTATTTTTATACTGCTGTGGGTACTCATAAATAATATTTTTTTCAGTTTTAATATTTTCTGGAATGACATTGTCTGAAATATTAATTTTATTTTTTGCTCTTAATGATTGCCAGTCTGAACTTTGCATTCTTTTTTCTACAGTTTCCAAATCCTTGTAGAGCTCAATATTGTTGAGCTTTTGACTTTTCAGGGCATCATTAAAATCTTTAAAGTCACTTTCTGGGCTTGTCATAAAATTTGTTAGTGTCCAGTAAAGAGGTGCAAAATAAATTTTATCCACAGTCTCTGGCATAAATTGTTCAGAGATCAGTGAATTGATTTTTTTCTTCAAGGGGTTGATATTTCTAAGGCGTCCTTCTCTTTGTAGTTTTACAACCCAGGACTGTGGAATCAAAAGCAAGTGGGGTCCTTGGTTCAGGACGACTTTGACTCTTAAGTCCTCCCATTTTGAAATTTCAATAACGTGAATTTCTACATTCTGTTTTTTTTCAATCTCTAAAATGGCTTCGCTTGGAAGCAAGGATTTATCATAGGTAACGATTTGAATTTTTTCTGGATTTTCGAAAAAAAATCTAAATTGGATATCGGGCAAGCTTCCATGCAGAAAGCCTGCGCCCAAACAAAAGATTAGAAAGGCGAGCCAAAGCCCGAACTCCTTCCATTGGATCTTCATTTTAATTAAAAGCTTTCGTCAAATGCAACTTGTCCAGAGACACCCATTTGATAAGCAGAAACCCTTCTTTCAAAAAAGTTTGCAAGCTCTTGCATGTCTTGTAGTTCCATAAACGGAAATGGATTTTTCACTTTGTATCTTGGAGAGATATGTAAAGCCTCAAGTCTTTGATCAGCAATAAACTCTAGGTACTGTCGCATGTCTTTCAGTGAAAGACCGGCAACACCATGCTCAAGAATATCAGCAGCAAAACCCATTTCGCAGTCGATGGCATCTTCCATCATTTGCACAATCATCTCATTCATTTGTTCATTGAACAAACCTGGCTCTTCACGTCGAGCCGTCTGGATCACTTCATTGGCAAATGCAATGTGCATGCTTTCGTCACGGAAAACCCAGTTTGTTCCGGTCGCTAGTCCTGCTAAAAGGCCTTTCGAGCGAAGGAAGTATACATAGGCAAAGGCGCCGAAGAAGAAAAGGCCTTCAATGCAAGAAGAGAAGCAAGCCATATTCATAATGAACTTACGACGATCTTCAATTGTTTTAATGCTTTCAAGAGTATTGATTGAATCCATCCATTTAAAGCAGAACTGAGCTTTTTTATGAATAGACGGAATATTATCAATCGCTTGGAAAGCTTTCACGCGTTCGTCTGGATGTGGAATATAAGTGTCCAACAATGTCAGATAAAATTGTACGTGAAGTGCTTCTTCGTACAATTGACGGCTAAGGTACAAACGTGCTTCCGGAGAATTCACATGTTTGTAAAGATTGAGCACAAGGTTGTTTCCAACGATGGAGTCACCTGTTGCAAAGAATGCAACAAGGCGATTGATCAGATGTTTTTCTGAAGGCTTCATTTTTGTGTTCAAATCCACAAGGTCTGTTGAAAAATCAACTTCATCAACAGTCCATGTGTTTTTGATTCCGTTTTTATACATTTCGTAGAAAACGGGGTATTTCATTGGTCGTAAATTAAGGTCAAATCCTGGATCTAAAATCATTTTGTGACTCCTTCACTTATTGGCAAGCTTCGCATGCTTCTGGGTTTTCAAGACTGCAGGCGATAACTTCTGAATCAGAATAGATTTTCTTTTCAGAAGCGTCTGCAGCTGTTGCTGAAGCGGCACTTGACATATTCATTGTTGGCATTTCATTCGCCGTTATTGTTTTTTTAGTTGTTGTTTTTGCAATGCTTGTGGCTGGACGTGAGCGCAAGTAATAGGTCGTTTTCACGCCTTTTTTCCATGCGTACATGTACATGCTCGAAAGCTTGCCAATGGTTGGGCTGTCGCTGAATAAATTCAAACTTTGGCTTTGATCAATATATGCGCCACGGTCAGCAGCCATATCAATCAAGGCTTTCATCGGAACTTCCCAAACTGTTTTGTAAAGTTCTTTGATGTGTGAAGGGATAATCGCAATATCTTGCAAAGAGCCTTCGCTCATTTTGATTTCATTGCGAACTTCATCATTCCACAAACCGATGGCTTTCAAATCATTCACAAGATAGCGATTGATTTGCAAGAACTCGCCAGACAAAGTTTCGCGTTTAAACAAGTTGCTGATTTGTGGTTCAGTGGCCTCGTAACAACCAACGATAGATGCAATTGTTGCTGTTGGTGCAATGGCAATCATCAATGAATTGCGAAGACCGAATTGAACAATGCGTTCTTTCAACTTATTCCAACGCTCTGGATTTGTTGGTGTCACATTCCAAAGATCAAACTGAAGTTGTCCAGCTGCTGCGCGGGTTTCGTTAAAGTTTGCATGGGGTCCATGTTTTTCTGCCAAGTCACAGCTTGTTGAAATCGCATTGAAATAAATTTCTTCTTGAATGCGAGTCGACAATTCACGGGCTTTGTCTGAATCAAATGGAATTTTTAGTTGGAAGAAAGCATCTTGAAGTCCCATCAAGCCAAGTCCAACGGGTCTCCAGCGATTGTTTGAGCTTTCGGCCGAAGGGATTGGATAGAAATTGATATCAACAACGCGATCAAGATATTTTACTGCAGTACGAACACTGCGGGCTAATTTATCGAAATCGAAGGCTCCGTCAATCACATGTCTTGCTAAGTTAATAGATCCCAAGTTGCAAACAGCTGTTTCATTGTTTGAAGTCACTTCAAGGATTTCAGTGCAAAGATTTGACAAATGGATCACATTTTCTGGTCGACCAGTTTGATTCGATTTTAAATTCGAAGCATCTTTCCAAGTCATCCAGCCATTTCCAGTTTGGGCCAAAGTCTTCATCATACGGGCATAAAGATCGCGGGCTTTAATTTGTTTTACAAATTTTCCGGCGGCTTCGGCTTCAGCAAAGGCTTTTTCAAACTCGTCACCATAGATGTCTGTGAAATGTGGCACAACGCGGGGATCAAACAAAGACCACATGGCATCTTGTTCAACACGTTTCATAAACAAGTCAGGAACCCAGTTGGCGAGATTCAAATTGTGAGTGCGTTTTGCTTCATCGCCTGTGTTGTCGCGAAGTTCAAGAAACTCTTCAACATCAGCATGCCAAGTTTCAAGATAAACGCAGGCAGCGCCTTTTCTTTTTCCACCTTGGTTAACTGCGGCAACAGAGCTATCCATTGTTTTTAACCATGGAATAATCCCATTTGAATGGCCATTGGTTCCTTTGATTAAGGACCCGCGAGAGCGAACACGGTGGTAAGCCACGCCAATGCCGCCAGCAAATTTAGAAAGTAAAGCAATATCTGTGTATTTACTATAGATAGAGCGCAAATCATCTTCCGGAGAATCAAGTAAGTAGCACGAGCTCATTTGTGGGCGCATGGTGCCTGAATTAAACAGTGTTGGTGTTGAAGGCATATAATCGTGGGAAGAAATCAAGCGATAAAAATCAATGGCCTCTTCCACTTGAGTCGATAGACCACAAGCCACACGCATAAAGAAATACTGAGGGGTTTCGAAAACCTGACGAGTTTGTGGGTTTTTCAAAAGATAACGATCATAGACTGTGCGAAGTCCAAAATATTCGAAACGATCAGTTCTGAAGGGCTCAATCGCAGCGCAAAGTGCTGCTTTATGTTCCATAACAAAGTTGTAGAGGTCTTGGGAAAGAAGACCGGCTTTGTGTCCAAAGGTAACAGAATCAGCAAATGATTGGATTTTTTGCGAACGAACTTCTTCGTCAACAAAGGTCGCAAGCAGGCGAGAGGCCAAGCGAGAGTATTCGGGCTCCTCACTAATAAGAAGAGATGCTGTTTGAATGCAAAGGTTATCCAATTCCTTTGTGCTAGCGCCATCATAAAGGCCGCTAATAGCCTTGGTTGCCACGCGAAGTGGGTCCACTTGAGTGAGGCCCTGGCAGCATCTTGTCACGCGTTCTACGATTTTAGTCACATCAACAGCCTCTAGGCTGCCGTCTCTTTTTTTAACTCTCATAACGTGAGATGTATTTAATGAGCTGTTGTATTCAGTCATTCCCTGATTCATTGCGATTTCCCCTCGTGCCTATTTTGGCGAAAAAAATCCCTACAAAAAAATTCCCCCTCGGAATCTTTTTGCGAGACTTCGATTCAAAGCTGTACATTCTTTTTAGATCTTCCGCCGAAAGTCCAGTTTCGCCAGAAGATGTTATTTTATTCTTGTTGAAGCTTTCTGCGAAAGAAGGTTGGCTTCCTGCTTTTGACTCTTGATGTCGACTATATCTAGTGAGTGGCCGACCTCAACATCCCCCTCTATTGTGCTAAGCTCTTACATCCAAGCTTTAAAAAGATTTCGATGGCCGTCAAGAGGCTTTTAACTTTTTTTATAAAAAAAATGACGATGCTGCTGATCATTTAGGCAAAAAGTCGGGGACTCTTGACAATGGTCGAGTGCATTTTTTTTCGGCATTGGGCCCATAGAGGGGTTTTAAGCCCATGGATGAAATGGAATATTTCACAATTCCTCTCTCGAAGTCAGAAAATGTAAGAATCTTAAATTTATAAACTCAATGGGATTGAACGAATTTGATGTTCAGATTGTCTTTTTAGTTCGTCAGGATTTTTAGATTGATACAATTTACTTTGGAAAGACTTCTGTTCACGCAAAAAATCAATAATAAACTGATGGGTTCCCATTTTGTCCGAAGTCCATGAGGGGGCAACAAGCTCTTCCCACCGAGAGGCAAAGGCCGCCAGTCGGTGGACAGCAAGATCGGGGCGAAGATGTTCAAGAAAAAGTTGAACTCTGGCCGAGTAAGCTTCACGAGAAATGGGTTGAAAGCCGCCTTCATGGTAAATGTTTTCAAGCGGAGTGTTTTTGAGGACATGGAGATTGTGAAGTTTGACATTGGTAATTGGCAAAGTATTGACGATCTCTGCCGTGCGGATGATTCGTTCATCGGTTTCGTTGGGGTTGCCAAAGATCAAGTGAATACCAAGATCAACATCAGTTTTGTCGGCAATTTTATGAATGGCATCTAAAGATTGTTGGCCTGTATGCCCCCGTCGCATGAATTCAAGATCATCATCAAAAAAACTTTGGACTCCCAATTCGACACCCACAAAAGATCTTTGGTGGAACTCTTGCCATAAATCTAAGACAGCAGGTGAAAGACAATCTGGGCGTGTCCCAACGACAAAGCCACAGACTTTTTCAGAGCCAAGGGCAGTTTCAAAGTTTTGCCGAAGAGCTTG
The DNA here is from genome assembly GCA_002396665.1 of Bdellovibrionaceae bacterium UBA5009. Lineage (GTDB taxonomy): Bacteria > Bdellovibrionota > Bdellovibrionia > Bdellovibrionales > Bdellovibrionaceae > UBA5009. The sequence continues at coordinate 18,476 of DGYJ01000038.1, read as the reverse complement.
AATTTTAGTAAAGGTATTGGTGTAGGCTTGAAAGTAGACAAGAAATTTCTGTGCCTTATATTTTTTCTGAATTTGGGCACGGTATTTTTCGATCTGATCTTTTAAATTCATCATCAAAGATTCTGAATTTGCAGCGGAGCCCCAGACATCGCAAAAAACACAGGTTTGCATGCCTTTAAGTCCACGTCGATTGGGGCAATCATCAACAACGCTGACGGGAATTTTGTAGACTTTTTCATTGAACAATGAATGATAGTGATCAGCAATTGTACGGTAGGGTAGCCCTC
>DGYJ01000038.1:0-17979 GCA_002396665.1 Bdellovibrionaceae bacterium UBA5009 | reverse complement strand
GTAGGGTAGCCCTCGCCAGTTTTTTTCCACGAGATAAGGATTTGCTTTGAGTTCCATTGAAAGTCAACCCATCCCCCTTGAAAAGGTCCTCTGGTGGAAAGATTTCCATCATCAGCTCGAGACGACACAAGATGGAAGTCCCACTTTAAGATCACGTTCTGGTCAGGGCGAGAGCATGCACCATAGTGGCGGCGCCTTCAGTGAAACTGAGCAAATCTATGGGTCAATTGCCATGGAGGCTTTTCAAGGCTTAAAAAGTGTGGGTGTGCTCAGTGTAGGCCTAGGTTTGGGTTATAATGAACTCATGATTTCAGCATTAAGTCTTTGTTTTCCAAAGGTAGAAGTAAAAATAAGAAGTTTCGAAACGGAATCATATCTCAGATCATTTTTTTTGAATTTTATTAATGGGAAATTGCCAGAGGGTGAAATTCTTCAAACCTATTGGAAGATAGCGCAGCTTTGGGCCCAGAAATTTCAGCAGAAACCAGAAGAATTAATCCAAAGAGTTTTGCAATTGCAAAAACAGGGTCGATTCGAGGTGGGCCAGGATTATTCACTAGAAACTAAAACAGAGAAAATGAATATTATCCTTTATGATGCCTACAGTTCGAAAACCAGCCAAGAACTATGGGGTGAAGATTTTCTTAAAAAAGCGATTCAAGATTGGTCCAGCGAGGATTGTATTCTTGGAACCTATGCCTGCACTGGGGCTTTAAAGCGGGCTTTGGTTCACAACAGATTTGCTTTTTATAAAAAAGAAGGTTTTTTTGGAAAAAGGAACTCGACCCAGGGTCGTCGAGGTCAGTTCATAGTTTAACCGAGCCAAATTTTTTAACATATTCAATGATTGCAGACTTGGCTTCTGTTTGGATTTGGATAAATCGAACACCAGTTTCATTGTCGTGGCTCGAAAATACGACTTCGCAGATGCAGTTGATGGATTTAATATACAGATTCGGGCTCGAAAAAGTCGCTTTAAAGCGTTCACCTTCGGTAAATTTTTGTGGTCCATTAAGACCAAGTCCGCCTTCACTGATCGAAACAACTCTGGCGTTAAGATTTCCCTGCGGTGATTCAATTTGAATTGTCCCCATGATTGGGACACGTGGGTGTTCCCTGCGTCCAACCCCTAATTCTTCAATTAAGCTAGGAACAGAGAAAATATCTTTCCATTCACTATAAGAATCATTCCAAAGTAAAACGCGGCTTGTGTCTGTAATACTTTTAAGGTTTTGAACAAGATCTTTATATAAGAAGGGTCCGTGCTCATTCCCATCTAATTTCCATTTCCACATTGAACGACGTTGGACTTCTTGATCGGCAGTTTTAATGTTTTGATTTTCCATTTTCCATTGGTCTGGGGTTAGCCAATCACTGAGTCCCTTTCCCCATATCAAAGGGTCTTGGGACAGTGGAATTTCATGTTCAATTTGATTTTCATCAAGTGGGCCTTCGACTTGACCAGCCCGCATAAGGAACCATTTTCTTACACTCATGGCCTCATTTAACGAGGAATAAGCACTTCAGGTCAATGATCGTTTTTGTATTTAATAGCCCGATCTTTAATTTTTCCATCTGTATTTTGGATGACATCGACTAAGAGCTGATTTTTGAGTGGATCCTGCGATAGCTGAAGCAAGTAAAGAGAGAAGAGCCTGTCTTCGATATCCTTTTTGGGATCTAGGATTTTTGATTTAAGCTCTGTAAGGCTTTCGGGGCCATAGCCATTGATCATTCGAATCATTTTTTTTTCAGCTTGATTGAAATCCTCGGACTGAGCATGGGCCATGTGAATTTCTAGAAGCAAATGGCAAATCAGCAAAAAAAATGTATAGAAAAGCTTTCTCGACAAGAATCCTCCACTTAGCAAGAAGAATAGCTTTCTTGGTTTCAAAGTAAAGAGGTGGGCTATGTCGCAGCGCCGGATGTTATGAAGGAATCATGACAATTTTTGTCAAATCCCCTAAGCTCAATTCTATTGGAGATTAGTATTACAACTACAGACGCGCATTCCACATCTGCTCTTCATCATAATAAATTCTTTTGGCTCGCATTAGGCGCCTTGGGCATTGTCTATGGCGATATTGGGACAAGTCCATTGTATGCTCTTCGCGAGTGTTTTGCCCATGAGCACGGAATTGGTGTTACTCCAGAAAATATTTTAGGAATTTTATCACTTATCTTTTGGACAATGATCATCGTGATCTCATTGAAGTACATGGCCATTGTTATGAAGGCTGATAATAAAGGCGAAGGTGGAATTCTTTCATTGATGGCCTTGGCCGTTCGTACAACAGCGGAAAAGTCGCTGAGCGGGCGAAAACGGTGGGTTTTGGTTTCGTTGGGGATTTTTGGGTCAGCTCTACTTTTTGGAGATGGGGTTATTACTCCGGCGATTTCAGTCTTATCTGCTGTTGAAGGATTGACGTACGTCACACCTTTTTTTGAACCCTACGTGATTCCGATGACATTGTTTGTGATCAATGCACTTTTCTTAGTGCAGCGTTTTGGAACTGCACGTATTGGTGGAATTTTTGGTCCGATGATTTTGATTTGGTTTATTACAATTGGATTATTGGGGATCAATGGCATTTTGCTTAACACTGAAGTTCTTCAGGCATTGTCGCCTGTTTATGCCATCAATTTTCTAATCAATAATGGATTTCATGCATTTTTAGTTCTTGGAAGTGTGTTCCTGGTTGTTACTGGTGGTGAAGCTCTGTATGCCGACATGGGACACTTTGGTCGCAGCCCCATTCGTTGGAGTTGGTTTTTTGTGGCATTTCCATGTTTAGTTCTAAATTATTTTGGCCAGGGGGCTTTGTTGTTATCTGAGCCTTCGGCGATTTCAAATCCTTTTTATTTATTAGCTCCGAAATGGGCCCTTGTCCCACTTGTGATTTTATCAACTTTAGCAACTACAATTGCTTCGCAAGCCTTAATTTCTGGGGTTTTCTCTATCACTCGTCAGGCGATTCAGCTGGGATTGTGGCCGCGATTAACAATTATTCACACCTCGTCACAAGAGATTGGACAGATTTATATTCCATTTATGAATTGGTCTTTGTTTGCAGGAGTTGTGTGGCTGGTGTTGACGTTTAAAACTTCAAGCAATTTGGCTTCCGCCTACGGTATAGCAGTGACCGGGACAATGGTCATTACTACGGTATTAGCATATGAAGTGGCCAGATCAAAATGGAACTGGGGTCTTGGTCGCTGTTTGTTGATTTTTGGATCATTTTTTATTCTAGATTTAGCATTTTTTGGAGCGAATATTTTGAAGATCAAAGATGGTGGTTGGGTTCCGCTTATGATTGGTGCATTGATGTATTTACTGATGACCACATGGCAAGAGGGTCGGAAAGTTCTCTATAAAAAATTAAAAGATCGTTCAATTTCTATCGAAAAATTTTGCCAAAAATTACTGCAAAAACCACCGCTAAGAATTTCTGGAACATCTATATATATGGCCGGGGATCCATGGGGCGTGCCTGTTCCATTATTGCATAATTTAAAACACAATAAGGTTTTGCATGAACGTGTAGCCATTTTAACTATTATGACCAAGGAAGTTCCGACAATTGCCAAGCAGTCCCGTGTCGAGATTCAAGAAATCATTCCTAATTTTTATAGAATTCTTGTTTATTATGGATTTATGGAAACGCCGAAAATGAAACACATTCTCGAGGCCTGTCGACAAAAGAATATTCATTTCAATGTCAATGAAACTACATTTGTCTTAGGGCGTGAAACAATTTTGCCAAGCAATGAGCCGAATATGTCCCTATGGCGTGAAAAGTTATTTGCCTTTATGTCTCGAAATGCGCAACGACCAACGGCCTTCTTTAAAATTCCGCCGAATCAAGTGATTGAAGTAGGAATTCAAATCGAGATTTAATTTTTTGTCAAAAATTCTAGGATTTGTTTTTTTGCCTTCATACCGTCATCAAAGCCCATTTCGATTAGTTTTGAACAAAATTGCGGATCAAATAAAAGATAGCTAATGATTTCATTGGCTTCTTCTAAGGAGCCAAGTCCTTTAATCAAGTACTTAATTAATCGCGGAAGATTTTGTGCGGACTGTGCTGCTTTTTCACCAATGTCTTCTGCTGGGGATATCCAAACATAATCGACAGTTTTGTAATTCAATTGGCCTCTGTGTTCGTTTGGAATTTGACGAATGAATTCATTCACTCGGTAAAGTCTTTCCACATCAAGTTCGATCCCATCAAGCAAAATTGCATTCAGAATAACATTTAAAACCCGAGCCACACTTGGACTTTTTGTAAGTGGGGCCAAGGAGCCTACAAGATTTAAGCTTTTGACTCCAACAATAAATAGTTTATTGGCTCCAAGGTAGATTGCTGGCCCACAGGGATGGGTATTTCGAACGCAGCCATCACCAAAGTATCGTTGATCAACTTGGATCGGGGGGAAGAGGAGCGGGATTGCAGATGAGGCCATCACATGATCGGGTCTAATCATGGCAGGCTCTGAAACTTTTTTAGCTTTTTTCCATGATTTATTTTCTAAACTTTGGACAAATGTGATGGCCATGGAGTCTTTGTAGTCGATGGCAGTTAAACCCAGGGCCCGGAAATTTTTTTGTTCTAAATTTTTTTGTATTTTATCGTAATTAATATTTTCAGTAAGTAAGGTTCTAAGGGGTGCAGTTTCAAGTAAAGCTTTTCCAGCGGTTGTTCCCGTCAAGGCCCCTAAAGAAAGTTCACCCATCCATTTCATGCCTAAGCGTCCAAGATGCATTGCATCTGTATAAAAAACTTGTTCTGGTGTGATTCGTCCCCAAAGATCACATAGTTTTTTAACAGCCACAGAGAAGTCCTGGGCTTCGGCAGCAAGCATTGTGGCATTGATCGCGCCTGCGCTAACACCAGTGTAAATTTCAAAGGGGTTTTGTATGGATTCAGATTGAAGAATTTCGGATAGGGCCAATAGTACGCCGGCTTGATAGGCTCCGCGAGCACCTCCGCCAGAAAGAACTAGTCCAAATGTTTTATCGCTCATCATACTATTTTTGACTGTCCTTTTTTAAAGTCAATCCGTGCATTGACTAAAGCCTCGGTTTTTAGGTTAATAAGGGCACATTTGATCAGGAGATATGTCTATGAAATTATTTTTTGCACGGACTATGGTATTTGGAGTTTTAACTTTGTTTTTAGGCTGTGCAAGTGGCCCAGGAAAAAGTGATAATTCGTCATCTGAAAGCGTGAAGCAAAATCAAGGCTCAAAGAAAAGTAATTCATCATCAGAAACTCCCAATTGGACTCAGGACATGCGAGCCATGGAAAAAGAGTTAACAGAACTATTGCCATTGGCTTTAGATGCAAAAAAATTCAATGATGAAGCCTTAAATGATAAAATCAAAGAATCTTTACATCGCCTAAAAACGAAGGCTCAAAAAGTAAATCACAATCCGATGACTGAAATCGAGGACCCAAGTCTAAGATTTATATCCTATGATTTTAAAGAGCAGGCTGATTTGATCGAGTCTAGTTTTTTAGAAGGTAAAAAAGATTTCGCTCGTTATAATCTGATTCATATTAGCTCGTACTGTATCGAGTGTCATACTCGTAATTCAGTGGGTCCCTCTTTTGGTTCTGAAAAAATCAACGATCAGTTGAAAGATAAATCTTTATTTGATCAGGCCGAGTACTTGACAGCAGTCCGTCAGTTTGATCAGGCCCTGGCTAAATACAAAGAATTTCTATCGAAAGAAAAATCAAACTCGGTTGATTATGCAAGACTTGAGCAATCACTGCAGTCAGTTCTTTCGATCACTGTAAAATACAAAAAAAATCCTTCAGAGACCTTGAAAGTACTCGATTTAATTAAAAATGAATCGAATCTTCCATTTTATTTGAAAAAGGCTATTGTTTATTGGGAAAAGGATCTGCAAGCGTGGAGTCATGAAAAAACTCGTGAAACAACATTTAAGTCTGTGAAGTCTCGTTTAGAACAATTCCAAAAAAGAAAGTTTGAACAAGGCGCCCTTTCCGGTGAAATTTTATTATTAAGATCATTAAGTGAACTTCATGATTTAGTTCGTAGGGATCAAAAGGGTGATCAAAAAGCCGAGTTATTGTATCTTTTAGGATGGTCCTATTCAGAAAACTCGAACCGCTTGTTTTTAAGTTTGGATGAAAAATATTTCGAAACCTGTGTGCGGCAATTTCCAAAATCGAAGTGGGCCCAGAAGTGTTACCAAAAATTAGAAGAAATTACTTACAGTTCCTATTCAGGAAGTGGCGGTGTTTTTATACCTGTTGATGTGAAAGCTAAACTTGATCAATTGAAAAAAGAGGCAGGCTTATAATGATTGATACAATTCATCAGTTGGCATTGTTGTTCGTCGATTATGTTTTGCATCTTGACGTTCATTTGGTGGCCTTGACACAAGCCTATGGTTTTGGAGTCTATGCTATTTTGTTTTTAATCATTTTTGCAGAGACTGGGCTTGTTGTGACGCCATTTTTACCAGGGGACTCCTTGCTATTTGCTGTTGGTGCAGTGGCAGGTCTTGAAGGCTCTAATCTAAAATTAATTCCAATTTGGATGCTTCTAATTTGTGCGGCATTTCTTGGGGATAATTTAAACTATCAAATTGGTAAAAGATGGGGACGTCAAATTTTTTCAAAGAAAAATCATTGGTTGTTGAACCCAGATCATTTGAAAAAAACAGAATTGTTTTATGAAAGACACGGTAAGCAGGCCGTGGTGCTTGCTCGATTTATGCCGATCTTTAGAACATTTGCACCCTTTGTTGCTGGCCTAGGACGGATGAAGTTATCTATCTATATGTTTTATAGTTTGTTTGGATCCTTTGTTTGGATGACTTTATTTATTGGTGCAGGCTATATGGTTGGCAATAATCCAGTTGTGAAAAGCAACTTTCATTTTGTGATCATACTTGTCGTACTTATTTCATTATTACCAATTGTGTATGGGTATTTGAAAAAGAACGAAGCGACTCGATAGTTCCTGCGATGACGGATTTCAGAAAAGGAATTATTACAGGTGTTTTCTGTTACCTTTGTTGGGGTTTTTTCCCAATTTATTGGAAGCTTCTGAGTGGTGTTAATTCCTTTGAAATATTAGCCCACAGAGTGGTTTGGTCTTTTGTATTTTATTTTTTATTGATGGTGTTTTTCTTTAAAACGCATCCCAAACAAATTTTTAAACAAGATTCAAAATCATGGTTTCTATCCTTGATAGCGGCCCTGTTGCTTGCTGTGAATTGGGGTCTGTATATCTATGCAGTGAACCAAAATCATATTCTTGAAGGAAGTCTGGCTTATTTTATTAATCCTCTTTTGAATGTGCTGGTCGGAGTCGTCTTTTTTAAAGAAGAATTTTCAATGCCACTGAAGTTAGCTGTTGGCTTTGCAGGTGTCGGTGTCTTTTGGAAAGTGCTATCTGCACCAAGCTTTCCTTGGATTGCGTTGGTTCTTGCCGTTACCTTTTGTCTTTATGGCGTTGTTAAGAAAAATATGAAGGTTGAACCTAGAACATCCTCTGTGATGGAGGGGGTAAGTTTGCTTCTTCCGGCACTTGCCTTGGTGTTTATGTTTAGATCCCAAGTGTCTGCCGTTGAATTTACAAATCGGCAATGGCTGCTACTTATTTTTTCTGGTGTGGTGACTGGGATTCCCTTATTTTTATTTTCAGTGGCTGCGCAAAAAATTCCCTACAGTATGATGGGTGTTTTACAATTTATTGCTCCAAGTCTACAATTTTTGGTCGGATATTTTATTTACTCTGAACCTGTTACAATTTCTTCTTGGATGACTTTTGCTTTGATCTGGATTGGGGCTTTGTTTTATCTTTATAGTAAGTTTTCTAAATTAAGAATCACGACTGTGTCTTGAAACTTTTGTTCCGCCAGGTAAATACATCAAAGGATCCACTGGAATTCTTTCTTTTCGAATTTCAAAATGAAGGTGAACACCAGTGGCCCGTCCTGTGCGCCCCATCAGTCCTATCAGGTCACCTTTTTTTAAGATTTGTCCTTCGCGGACCATGAAACGATCAAGGTGGGCATAGATCGTGGCCCAGCCAAAGCCGGACTCAATCAATATCATTTTTCCAAATCCACGAAACTCGCGACCAACATAGATCACCATTCCATCATGGGCAGAATAAATAGAGGTTCCTTTTGGTGCGGCAAGATCCAAACCTAAATGGGGTCTTCTTTTCTGTGGTAAAAAGCCCCTGGTCAGTCGGGCATCATCCACAGGCCAGTCAAATGAAAGTGTGTTATTGCGAGGAGCTACTGTTTGCGAAGTTACTGATGGAATCAGGCTTTCGACATCTTCTGATGTCATATTTTCTTCATCATCACCAAGCATAATGGTTTCGCTGGCAGGTGCTCTTTCGTTTAAAGCTCGTGTCGTATTTGTATTGCTTGTTGAGCATGAGTTACAAATCATCAAAGTTAGAAATGTCATTCCCAGCAAAGTGCGATAGTTCATATCTAAATTATAGCTGAAAACAAAGGGCATCATACTCCTCAGAGGTCTAGAAATCATAAATTAAAAATATTAGGACTGATATATTGGATATCGCTGACAAAGCTCATTAATTTCGGCTTTAATCTTTTGTCTGGTATGGACATCGTCTGGGCTCTTTAAGATCTTAGAAATCCATCCAGAGATCATTTTCATCTCAGATACTCCAAACCCACGAGTGGTCAATGCAGGTGTTCCTATGCGGATTCCGCTAGTTACAAATGGAGATCTTTTTTCGTTAGGAACAGTATTTTTATTCACAGTGATTCCTGCTTCATCCAAAAGATTCTCTGCAAGCTTTCCAGTTACGGGACTATTGCTAAGATCAAGAAGGATTAAATGATTTTCAGTGCCTCCGGTGACAAGCTCAAAGCCCTCAGACAGTAATCCTTCGGCAAGGCATTTTGCATTGACCAAAACATTTTCGATATATTTTTTGAAGCTTGGTTGTAGAGCTTCTTGAAATGAAACTGCTTTGGCAGCAATCACATGCTCAAGGGGCCCCCCTTGAATACCTGGGAAAATTCTTGAATTCATTGTCTTCGCTTTTTCCTCTGAATTCGTCAGAATTATTCCGCCTCGTGGGCCACGAAGTGTTTTATGTGTCGTGCTTGTGACATAATCCGCAACAGGAAAAGGGGAAGGGTGGTGGCCTGTGGCCACCAAGCCTGCAAAGTGAGCCATATCAACCATCAATGTGGCCCCAACTTCGACTGCGATCTCTTTAAATTTATTAAAATCAAGTTGTCGTGGATAGGCGCTATATCCAGCAATAATCATTTGGGGTTTAACTTCGCGAGCCGTTTTTAAAATTGTATCGTAATTAATTCGACCAGTTTCAGCATCTAATTTATAAGAAGTGGCATTAAATAATAAACCGCTAAAGTTCACAGGGGAACCATGGGTTAAGTGGCCACCATGGGAAAGATCCATTCCCAGAATAGTATCCCCAGCTTTTAGCGCCGAAAGATAGACTGCCATATTGGCTTGGGATCCGCTATGGGGCTGAACGTTTGCATAGGCGCAACCAAAAAGTTTTTTTACTCTTTCAATTGCTAGGCTTTCAGATTTATCGACTTCGTGGCAGCCACCGTAGTAGCGTTTGCCTGGGTATCCTTCAGCATACTTATTAGTCAAGATCGAGCCCTGGGCTTCCATCACTGCTCTTGATGCATAGTTTTCAGAAGCAATCATTTCCAGACCGTGCTTTTGTCTTTGGTCTTCGTGTTGAATAATATTGTAAATTTCTGGGTCGACTTCTTGAAGATGCTTTGAGGTAATGTCTGTCATACCCAAAAGTATTTTACATTTTCGAGAGTTTCGCAACCCTTTGGCTATGGCGTCCACCTTCAAAATCGGTGTTCAAAAATACTTTAATGCATTCTATTGCATCTTGAGCAGAAATGAATCTGCCAGGTAAGCAAAGAATGTTTGCGTCATTGTGTGCACGAGATAATTTGGCAATTTCGGCGTTCCAACAAAGGGCAGCGCGAATGTCTTTGAACTTATTTGCTCGAATAGCCATTCCTTGTCCAGATCCACAAATTAAAATTCCAAACTTAAATTTTTGCTCTAAAATATTTTGAACAACAAGATTGGCGTAGTCAGGATAATCCACCGAGCTCGAATCATAACAACCAACATCGCTCCATTGGATTTCTTTCATTGCGTCCATGACCTTTTGTTTCATGTCAAAGCCACCGTGATCAGATCCGATAACGATATTTTTCATTGGCTCTCCATCAAAAAAAATGAGGTCTTATATCAATTTAGAAAAAATCAAAGTTCCGTTTGTTCCGCCGAAACCAAAGCTATTATTTAAAGTGTGAGTGATACTTCCTGTGCGGGCTTGATTTGGCACATAGTCCAGTTTGCAGTCCTCGCTTGGGTTTTCAAGATTAATTGTTGGGGGCACGATTTGGTCACGAAGAGCGAGTATGCAGAAAGCGCTCTCAAGTGCTCCAGCGGCTCCAAGTAAATGTCCAGTCATAGATTTAGTCCCAGACACCCAAAGTTTATTGCAGTGATCGGCAAATAATTTTTGTATGGCAAAGCTTTCTAATCCATCACCAACAGGGGTTGATGTGGCGTGGGCATTTACATATTGAATTTGATTTGGAGTCAGCCCAGCATCACGAAGAGCCATTTCCATCGAGCGACGACCGCCTTCACCTTCAGGTGCAGGTGTTGTGAAATGATTTGCATCAGACGAGTAACCATATCCAGTGATTTCACAAATTATATTTGCTCCGCGTTTTTCAGCGTGCTCAAGTGTTTCTAAACAAAAAACAGCAGCGCCTTCGCCAAGAACAAAACCATCACGGTCTTTGTCCCAAGGACGACTTGCACGTGCGGGTTCGTCATTTCTAGTCGATAGGGCTTTCATTGCACCAAATCCACCAATGGCCATCGGGCAAACAGTGGCTTCTGATCCACCGGCGATCATCACGTCACATGTGCCACTTCGAAGAGCATTGTAGGCTTCACCAATGGCATGAACACCAGAAGCACAGGCTGAAGTGATTGCGAAGTTTGGTCCTTTTAAATTGTGTGTAATACTGACTTGTCCAGATGCTAAGTTAGTAATAACAGCTGGAATAAAAAATGGACTGATGCGGGAAGGTCCGCGCTCAATCATTTTTTTATGTTGTTCTTCGATATTTGGTAAACCACCCATTCCAACTCCGATATAAGAGCCAGCTCGTGGGGAAAGTTCATCAGTGATTTGGAGTTTGGCCATATCGAGGGCCATTTTTGCACAAGCTAAAGAATAATGGATAAATATATCCATTTTCTTTTGCTCTTTTTTTTCGATCCATTGATCGGGATTAAAGTTTTTTACTTCGCCCGCGATTTTTGTATCGTAGGCAGAAGCATCAAACTTTGTGATGGAAGATACTCCGCTCATACCAGCAAGTGCATTTTTCCAAGTTTCTTCAGCCGTGAGTCCAAGGGGACTTACAACGCCAAGACCTGTCACAACGACACGCTTATTTGAACGTGGAGATCTCTCCCATCGCGAACTCATAGATTAAGCTTTACCTTTTTTTTGTAGGTAGCCGCTCACATCGCTAACAGTTTTTAATTTTTCAGCATCTTCATCTGGAATTTCGATATCAAATTCTTCTTCCATAGCCATAACAAGCTCAACGATATCCAAGCTGTCTGCGCCAAGATCATCAATGAATGAAGCTTCTGGTTTTACTTTTTCTGGATCCACACCAAGTTGTTCAACAATGATGTCTTTCACTTTTGGGCTGATTGTCATAGGGTTCTCCTTGTTATTGATTTCTGTTTCCATATTTTACTCCATGTATAAGCCACCGTTCACACTTAACGTATGACCAGTGATGTATTTTGATTGTTCACTTAATAAAAAAGCCACTGCATTTGAAACATCACGGGCTTCACCAATGCTTCCCAGTGGAATTTGTTCGAAAATTTTCTTTTTCGCTTCTTCTGAAATTGCATCCGTCATCTCTGTCGCAATAAATCCTGGGGCGACACAGTTCACACGCACATTTCGTGAAGCGATTTCTAGGGCCACAGATTTAGAAAAGCCAATCAAACCAGCTTTGCTTGCAGCATAGTTTGCTTGTCCAGCATTTCCAGTTTGACCGATGACAGATGTAATGTTGACGATGGAACCTTTACGGGCCTTCATCATAATTTTAGTTAAAGCCTTCGTCATTAAAAACGCACCACGAAGATTTGTATTGATCACATCATCAAAATCTTCCGTTTTCATTCGAAGCAGCAGTCCATCTTTTGTGATCCCGGCGTTGTTCACAAGTCCATCGACCTCTGACCATTTTGATGTGATTTTTTCTAGTCCTTGGTTGATGGATGCTTCAGACGACAGATTCATTTGTAAAATAAAATGGCCTTCGCCTGGTAAAGATGAAAGAACTTTTTGAGCCGCATCTTCGCGGGACGAGTAAGTAAAAGCAACTTGAGCCCCAAGATCGGCAAGATGGCGAACAAGATCAGCGCCAATTCCGCGACTGCCACCTGTGACTATAATTTTTTTGCCATCTAACATTTTCAAGACAGACCTTCTGTTTTTAAGAGGGTTTCAAAGTTTTTAATATCCTCAAGTTGATTAAAATTAATAACTTTCATGTTTTCGTCAAACTTTTTAAACAAACCTTTTAATACACTCCCATTACCACACTCAAGCAATCTGATGGAATTTGATTCCTTCAGATTTTGCATTGTTTGGGTCCACAGGACCGGAGCAGAAATTTGTTTAATCAAATTTTCCTTAAGCTCCGAAGCATTGGACACAGATTGGGCGTTAAAATTTTGCACAACAGGAAAGCTCGCGTTGCTGAAGCTGATTTCGCTTAGAAAGCTACGCATATTGTCCTCTGCCGGTTTCATCATAGCACAATGAAATGGCGCAGACACATTTAATGGGATAAGTTTCGCACGCCGAGGACTTCCAGGAATATTTTCAGGTTTAAAATTATCCTTAAGCCACTGGATTGCTTCTGAGGATCCGCTGATCACAATTTGTCCAGGACAATTAAAGTTTGCAGGTGAAAGGGGACCCTTGCCAGAATTTTTTGTGGCCTCTTCGCAGATCCAACGGGCTTGGATATCATCCAAGCCTAAAGTGGCTAGCATTCCACCTTTGCCCACGGGAACCGCAGACTGCATGGCTTGTCCACGTCGTCGAACAGCTTTCATTGCCGATGAAAATGGAATAACATCCGCAGAGACTAGCGAAGCGTATTCGCCAATCGAGTGACCAGCTGTGTTTTGAATTTTTAATGAAAACTCGCTTCGTAAAACTTTTTGTGTGGCGGTTGATACACAAAGAAGTGCCGGCTGGGTGTTTTCCGTTAGGGCAAGATCCGCATCGGGACCTTCGAAACATAATTTTTTTAGATTTAAATTGATTGCGTCACTTGCTTCTTCAAACACTTCTTTTGCAATTTTGAATTCATCAAAAAGAAATTTTCCCATTCCGACGCTTTGGCTGCCTTGTCCTGGGAATAGAAGTGTCCACATGGTCAATTTCTCCGATTAAAATCTTAGCAGAACACTGCCAGAAGTTAAGCCTGCACCAAAGGCGGCCAAAAGAATGAGTTGTCCACGTTTGATTTTGCCTTCTTGAAGGGCCATATCAAATGCGACGGGTATTGATGCCGCTGATGTATTGCCAGTTTCATGAAGGCTCACAACGACTTTTTCTTTCGGGAATTTAAAGTGATCAGCAACGCTATCTAAAATTCTAAGATTTGCTTGATGCGGGACAAGCCAGTCCACCTGATCAGATGTGTATCCATTGGCATCTAAGGCTTCATGGCAACACTGGGTGAGTGTGCGAACAGCATTTTTAAAAATTTCCCGACCCTTCATGCGAACATAATGGCCGTCGTTATCCAAAACTTCCTGAGTGAACGGAACGCGAGAGCCTCCGGCAGGTAGGACGAAGAGATCTCCGAGGCTTCCTTCGGAATGAAGATGGGAGCTGAAAATAATATTTGGATTTGATTTGTCTGTTCTTGAAATAATCCAAGCCCCAGCAGCGTCACCAAATAAGATGCATGTTTCGCGATCTTTGTAGTTCACAAATCTGTGCAAGACTTCTGCGCCAATTACAAGAATGTGTTTGTACATTCCTGTGCGAATAAACTGATCGGCAACTGAAAGACCATAAACAAATCCAGAGCAGGCCGCTGAAAGATCAAAAGCCATGATCTGTCTGCAACCTAATTTGTTTTGCAGAACACAGGCCGTTGAAGGCATGACTTGGTCACCACTAACTGTGCAGCAAATGATCATGTCGATATCTTGGGCTGTTAAGCCAGCCATTTTTAATGCTTTAAGTGAAGCTTCGTAGCTAAGATCAGATGTGGCTTGATCAGGGGCTGCATGATGGCGATTAACGATACCAGTTCTTTCAACAATCCAATCGTGGTTTGTATCGACTAGCTTTTCAAGATCATGATTGCTCATGATTTTTTCGGGCAGGTAGGAACCTACTCCAGAAACATGGGATCTGAATTCTCCGACCGTGGAGTTGTTCATCATCAATTCCTAGTTTTTAGCTGCGCTGATTTGTTGGCCTTTGTAGTAATAAGCGCCGTCAGTGCCTTTGTGAGCTCTGTGGGGACGAACTAGATCACCAGATTTTTTATCAATAGCCATTGCAGGCACAGAAAGTCCATCATGTGAACGTCTCATGTCGCGGCGTGAGCGTGAAGTTTTCTTCTTTGGAGTTGGCATCGTTTACCTCTTTGTTTTTCGAAAAAACTAAAATGATATGAAATACGTAAAAAATCAACCCTTTATTGAAGTTTTAAATTCTTCAGAACTTCAAAGGGTTTAGGGCTTTCACTTTCGGGCATTTTTTCATCATAATTGAAGACAAGATCTGCCACCTTCAATTTACAGCCAGTGCAATTGCCTTTGGCGTCTTCCGCCGGGGCCGGATTGAAGGGGACAGCTATGGCAATGACCTCGTGCAAATGCTCGCCAATATCAAAAAAACCTTGGGAATTATATTCCGAAACCGTTGGCCCTTCAGTGACGGACTCAGAGATGTGATTCACCCGGGCATATTTTCCTTGGCGGTCCTGGGGTTGCGGTGGAATAAGGATTTCATGGATTTTTTCACTGACTGGGAACTGGAAATCAATACCGCAGCGGGAGCAATCTTCCTTAGTTTTGGTTTTAATTGAACCCGTCATTTCAAAATCCTTTGAATTGATAGGTTTAATAAATATTTGGGCCTCGTAATTGTCTTTTCCAATGAGATCTTGAAGGACAGAATTCAGTTCCCCTGTATTGCTGTTCCAGACAAATTCGCGGCCATCTTCAGGTATGTCGAATAAATTGATTTTCATAGGTCG
Source organism: Bdellovibrionaceae bacterium UBA5009 (assembly GCA_002396665.1). Taxonomy (GTDB): domain Bacteria; phylum Bdellovibrionota; class Bdellovibrionia; order Bdellovibrionales; family Bdellovibrionaceae; genus UBA5009. Next base: position 2,591 of record DGYJ01000038.1, on the reverse strand, counting down.
CAGGAATCTAGGACAAATTGCGCATAGGGTCAATGTCTATTTAATTGGCGAATAATCCATGAAGATCAGGTTTATTTTTGATCACTTTTAAATCAACCAATTGCTCTCCAAGTTGTTTCCAGCGGGCTTCTGTCATGCGACCAATTTCTGCCTTGGGATTTTGTATTAATTTCACTTGAAGATCGGCACTTTTTTTCATGGTCTCCAGAGGCATTGATTTGTTTAAAGAGGCCATGAACTTATTGGCCTCTGTTGGATTTTTCAGATACGAGGTCCAACCATCACGTGTGGCTGCCGTGATTTTTTTAACAATTTCTGGATTTTTCTTCATGTAGTTTTCATTCACGGCAAGGACTGTATTGTAGGGGTTGAAGCCTTCGTCAGCGACAAGAAATGTTGATACTTTTAATCCTGCTTCAGCAGCCAAAAGTGGTTCTGATGTGATAAACCCTTGCTGTGAAAATTCGGAATCTTTTTGGAAATTTGTGATCCCCCCAAGATAGGGAACAACTTTTGTTTTATAGGGTTGAAACTTCTTCATTAAATATTGGGCATAGGTCAGTCCGGATTGCATAGCCAGATGGCCTTCGCTTTGAAAGACATCTTTTATAGATTTAAATTTTTTTTCTGCATGGGCCATGATCATGACAGGGCTAGTTTGGTAAACGGCAAACAATGCGACGACTTTGTTTTTGGGATTTCGTTCGTTGGAAATTAAAATTTCTTCGCCACTGACGATTCCGAATTCGATTTTTTCATTGGCCAGCATTTGAATCGTCGGAGTTCCAGATCCACCTTCGATAATTTCAACATTCAGCTTTTGGTTTTTAAACTGGCCGTCAATTTGAGCCTGATAGAAACCACCAAATTGCGGTTCCGGCTTCCAGTTAAGAGCAAGTTTAATTTTTTCTTCAGCATTGGATGAACTGAAGATGAAAATAGACAGGCTCAGTTTTAAAACCAGATTTAAAAAAAATGAAGATTGAATTTTTTCTGAGATATTTTTTTTCATAGATCAGCTTTCTCTAGACTAAATCTAGGATTAATCTTTTAAGTTTGCACCGAAAGGTCTTTGGCTTTGAATCCAACGGTGAATGCCGTTCAATGCCCCGATCAAACTTAATCCAAGTAAAGATAATAATAAAAGAGAGGCAAAGACAATATCAATTCTTTGCTGTGTCCTGGCGACGTCAATCATTGCGCCAAGCCCACCGCCAGCGACAAATTCGCCCGCGATGGCCCCGATGACAGAAAGGCCGCAAGCTACTTTAAGTCCTGAATAAATGGATGTGTAAGCTGCTGGCAATCGGAGCTTCCATAGAATTTGCCATTTTGAGGCTTGATATATCTTAAAAAGTTCGAGCCATTCTTTTGAAGTGTTTTCGAGTCCAATAAGAGTATTTGCTATCACTGGAAATACTGAAACAATCAGTGAAGAAGCAATGACTGTCGGCGAGCCAAATCCAAAATAAATAACTAACAAGGGTGCAATGGCAATAATGGGTACAGTTTGAAAAAAGATGGCGAAGGGAAGGATGGATTTCTTCAAAAATGGAGAAATTGTAAGAATTAAAGAGAGTCCTATTCCCAGGGTTATACTTGCTAAAAGTCCTTTCAGTACGTTGATAGATGTTTCGAGGAAAGCATTTTGGAATTCGCCCCTCATGTCGATGAGGGTTTGTAGGACGGTCGACAGTGGTGGAATCAGCTGAGCAGAGATAATGTCATACTTGGCGAAAACCTCGAGAGCTATAAAGAAAATTGCAAATGACAAAAGAGGTGGGAACAATTGCGAAATAAATTTTTTCATTTGCTTGCCCTCATTAATTCTGCAATTTGCGAAACATAAGAGTTTAGCTCGGCTGATGTTCTTAAATTTGAACTTCTTTTCTGAGCGTACTGAAGTTTTAGATCTAAGGAAATAGATCCGCCATGTTTTGAGAGCAAAATGATACGATCACCAAGATAGGCGGCTTCTGACATAGAGTGTGTCACGAAAACTGTAGTCATTTTGTTTTCAAAGTGAAGTTCAAGAAGTTGATCTTGAAGTTCAAATCGAGTGTTTTCGTCTAAAGCGGCAAAGGGTTCATCAAGAAGTAATAATTTGGGTTCTGGATAAAGTGCCCTGGCTAAGGACGTTCGCATTTTCATTCCCCCAGAAAGTTGGTGGGGAAAGTTTTTTTTAAACGATTCAAGGTTGGTCATTTTTAAAAGTTTATCGATTTTGCCGTGGTCAAGTTGCAATTTTAAAAGTTCAGCGGGAAGGGAAATGTTTTCTTCAACATTTCGCCAATTCAGCAGCTGAGACTCTTGAAATACAAAGGAGGTTGATTTTTTATCCCAGTCCGAAGGAAAAATTACTTTTCCCTGGCTTGGTGATTCGAGTCCGGCAATCAGTCGAAGCAAAGTTGATTTTCCACATCCCGAGGGGCCCAGCAAGCAGAAGAATTCGTTTTTATCTATCTTAAGATTTAAATTTTCTAAAACTTTTCGGCTTTGAAATGTTTTAGAAAGGTTTTGAATTTGGATCATTTATTAGCACCAATCATAGTTGAAGCTAACGCTGATTCGATCTGTTTTTGCTTGATGTG
>DGYJ01000023.1:50684-51447 GCA_002396665.1 Bdellovibrionaceae bacterium UBA5009 | reverse complement strand
TTTCTACGCAGCACATCGTTTACAGAGACTCAAGACATCGTTTACAGAGACTCAAGGTATGGTTTGCACAAACCAAAACATGGTTTGCACTAGCTCAAGTGATCATTTACACCGACAAGATTGGCTAACATAAAGGGAAAGCAGCGAGGACAACATGTCAAACGTTGTCTGCTCTTGGATCATAGCCATCGAGAGAAAGCACCCCACCCAAGCGTTCAGCACCCTACACCCAGAAGTCTACACCCAAAGTCCACATCCCCTAGAGTCCACGTCCAAGGATTCACGTCCCCAATGAGCCAAACTATCAAGCAGTTACATCCCCAAAAAATCCACAGTCCAAGGTCTGTGGACTAGACGTTTTCATGACTGCCAAATGGAAATCCAGAATTAAATTTTAATCGCTCAATCAAAAACTCAACGCAAACTCAATTGCTATTTCGAAGGACAATAAATCTACCAAGGTCTTAGGACCTTTGTCTTCTCTCATTCCCGATATGTGCGATATCATGCTCTGATTTTTCATCTCAAGATCGAATAGCAATCCTTAGTCTAGAGTGAAATCACAAAATAAAATGAGTGCATCCGCTAGAATCCTATTGCACACAACTAAGATCGAGTTTGAAAAAATTAAAATCACAGCCCAAGATCCAGCCATTTTCAGGTCCATGGTCTAGGAATTTCCCAGCCCATGGTCCAGCTCCGCACAGGTCAAAGGTCTAGAACATATCCGTCTTTGGTCTAGTTTTGCTCGACTCGACTAAAG
>DGYJ01000023.1:50237-50540 GCA_002396665.1 Bdellovibrionaceae bacterium UBA5009 | reverse complement strand
TTTTGCTCGACTCGACTAAAGCCAAACGAGACCTCGCCGATGGGTTAGTCAAGCAAGACAACACGACGGTGTGATGATCTAGAGAATAACTTCTTGAGTGACTGCTTGAAGTTAAACGTCGGTGGAACAAAATCAGTCAGCACAAGCTGGCAGATCAAGATCCTCCTTATAGACCATGCAGATGAAGTGAAGTCCCAACATGTACAAACAAGTCCGCTCTAAGTAGGTATAAGGGCGGGCACTAACCGCGCACTCAATGAGTACGCAAATGGAGGTCCCTATGGGAATGAGAATTACAACAAA
>DGYJ01000023.1:49470-50111 GCA_002396665.1 Bdellovibrionaceae bacterium UBA5009 | reverse complement strand
ATGGGAATGAGAATTACAACAAATATGGCAGCTGTCAGCGCACAGAAAAATCTGGTGGGCAGCCAAAGAGATATTCAAAAGTCGATGACGCAATTGGCGTCTGGCTCAAGAATCACTAAATCAGCAGACGATGCTGCAGGGCTCGCGATTTCTGAAAATTTAAAATCTCAAATCAGAAGTTTAGCACAAACGGGCCGTAATGCGAATGACGGTATTTCACTGATCCAAACTGCTGAAGGTGGTTTAGGTGAAGTTTCAAATATTTTAACACGCATGAGAGAGTTAGGAATCCAATCTTCATCTGACACAGTCTCTGACCGTGAACGCGTGTTGATTGATAAAGAGGTTCAACAATTAAAATCTGAAGTTCAACGTATTGCTGTAACAACTAAGTTTGGTAACCAAGCTTTGATTGACGGTACTGGCGAGCAATATGATTTCCAAGTCGGTATTCACAATGATCCAGATTCAGATCGTATTACTTTTAATGCGAGCGAATCAAATGCCTCTGCCTCTGCTTTAGGAATCGATGGCTTTGATTTTACTTCAAAATCAGGATCTCAAGAAGCCTTGTCAGTTTTAGATGAAGCACAGTCGACAGTGAATGGTTTCCGCGCCAACTTAGGTGCTTTACAAAATCG
>DGYJ01000023.1:48572-49325 GCA_002396665.1 Bdellovibrionaceae bacterium UBA5009 | reverse complement strand
AACTTAGGTGCTTTACAAAATCGTTTGCAATCAACTGTTGATAACAATGCAACTCAGTACGAAAACTTGTCTGCAGCGAATTCACGCATCCGTGACACTGATGTAGCAGCTTCAAGTGCTGACATGGCAAAAAACAACATTCTTCTTCAAGCAAGCACAGCAACTTTGGCTCAAGCCAACCAATTGCCAGGCCTAGCTTTGAAATTGATCGGTTAATTATAATATAAGCTTTTACAGAAGAGGGACTCCACCTCTTCTGGTACCATCCTACCCAGGGGATTGCAAAATCCTCTGGGGTATTGAGGGTCGGTTGTTTGAGTCGTTTACGCGTGGAGAGTGAGCGTAGACAAAGAGTATCCAGAGTTCGAGTGCAAAGAGAGATGAAGTTTCGCAAGAAAGAATTTTCGTGATTGAGAAGTTTCGCGAGAGACAATTTGAGTGAGAGACAATTTGAGTCAGCGTAGGTTTTTAGTGTGAATTTGTTTTTAGAAGCGTAAGTTTAAGAAGATTTCGCTCTAAGTTGCGATTATTGTTTTTAGCCATTCGACTGAACTCAAGTAGACTGAGCGGTTTGATGTCGGGTCCTAGAAGATAGGCAACAGAATAATAGGCCGCGTACATGTCCTTAATGCTACTATCTTTCAATAATTTCTTTGGATCAGACATAAAATTGAGTCTGGTTTTTTTATCTGTCACAATTTCATACATATAATTAAAAAAATAAGAAGCTAACCAAGAAGACCATGCCGTCTT
>DGYJ01000023.1:47634-48364 GCA_002396665.1 Bdellovibrionaceae bacterium UBA5009 | reverse complement strand
GCTTTGTTTTACGGTAAGTTTTTAAAAATAAATAAGCTGGCACATAGAAATGATAACTATCAAAGGCTGTCAAACCTGTTCGGGTCATATCAGCGGATAAGAATTCATAGATCACGCGGGAATTGATCTTGTCCATGCTCATTTGCTGATAGAACTTAAAGACTAAATTTAAATTTGTGAGCTGTAAGCTATTCATTTTATTTTTTTGTTGCTCGAGCCAGTCAAGATGGGCTTTGACTGTTGTCGTGTTTTGAAAAATTGTCGCCATGACGCGAATGACGTCAATTCGCTTTTGGTAAATCCTTTGCGCAACCGCAGCAACAGAAACTTTTGAATTAGAAAGCAGCATCTGAAAATCGCGTTCTTGGTTAAGGGCTTGTATAAAAAAACCTGTACGGCGATCCTTCAGGATTTCTAAAAGATCTTTTCTAAATGCAACTGTGAAAGAGCGATTTGTCCCAGTTAAATTAAGTGTGATGGATTCGCTATCGAGCTCAGTAAACAATGTCTTTGCGGCTTCTGCGCAGGATTTTCGAGTTGCGGCGTTGGGGTGTGTTGTCGGGGCAGCGGCAAGACATCGGGGAATCATCGCAAATGAAAAAGTAGTATGTACAACTTTTTGATGGTTTTCAGCTTGAGAAAGCCAATAGTCCTCTGTGAAGAATTTTGGCTTTTCGAAGGCCGAAGCTGATATAGAAAAAAAATGTAAAAAAAGACAAAAAAAGAAAGC
>DGYJ01000023.1:46908-47408 GCA_002396665.1 Bdellovibrionaceae bacterium UBA5009 | reverse complement strand
AAAAAAAGACAAAAAAAGAAAGCAGAAGATGTCTTTACTAAAGAAAACATAATCTGCTCCTTTCTTTACAGATCAAAATTATTTTCCAGAGCAAGCCGTTTGTGAAACATGCATTCTTAATCCAGATAAATTTCTAAGCTGATCATTACATTGTGATTTTGCAGAAGCCAATGCCATTGCATCATTTAAAATCGCGATAGTAGCATCTTGTTGTGATTGACTGTTGTTAGATTGAACATAAACCATTCCATGAACTTCTTTTTGTTCAAGAACATAAGAACTTCTTGATGTTCCTGGCACGACTTCACGTGAACTGTTCCACCCGCTGCCTGTCACTTTATATTGAGAAGTGATCTTTTCTTGGCAAACAGTGTAGCTGCCAGTGGAAATAAGATTTCCAGAATAGTCTTGTGCGGGAAAGCTACATGATCCGATGGCAACAACAGCACGTTGTCCATCAACAGTATCTTGTACATATTTAACTTGTTGTTGGTCAGCTT
>DGYJ01000023.1:42036-46800 GCA_002396665.1 Bdellovibrionaceae bacterium UBA5009 | reverse complement strand
CAGGCTAACATAAAAAATAAAGATGCGATTTGTTTAGTCATAAAAACTCCTTTGTTTGTTATTTGAAACATTTAAGCTAATCAAGGAGTGGGCCTTTACAAGATCTAGGCCAAGATTCTTGTTTAAATCAATTCATGGGCTCAAATTGGATGCTATCTCTCATCGATCGAGCTAATTCAAATGTTGATATTTTTGACAGTGAGCGCCCATTGTTGCGAGAATTTATCGTTGTTTAATCAAGCTTTGTTTTTTCATCTTGAAAATCACTGCAATTGATAGTTTTTCATTAAGATTATTTAGATTCTGTCATAAATCCAATCTTTTTTGGTATCCAACTTGTCCATAGGATCCAACATTTTTGTCAAATCATGGTCACGTCTTTGCATGGGCCTAGCTTCATCTAATTATAAAATTATTTAAGGAGCTCCCATGTCTACATTGCCTTTTAGAAAAGAAAACCTATTGAAATCAGCAGGTATTGCTGCCATAGCATTTGTCATTGCCCAAAACAATGCCTTTGCAGGCCAGCTTCAGTGTCGAGCATTGTTTACTTCAACATCAATGCGTGTGTCTGATTATAAAGGGCTGACCTACTTTGAAACGATGACCTCGATTGTAAAAGAGCAAATGGACAACGCGGCAATGAAGCCTTTTACAATAGTAGATGGTGTAACAATTAAGAATAACTTGGAATCGAACGTATTTCACCCCGAAGTGAAAGAAGAGATTCTGCGTCTTTTTATGGATTCTGCCGATGTTAAAGTTTTGCGTTCAGCAAGAACACAAAAGGACAAAGAAAAAATTGAAAATACTGCAATGCTCAAAATGATGGACTTTATGCAGGAGCTTGCTGGTCAAGAAGTCACTATTGTTAACTTAGATCATTTGAACCTCAAGGAGACGCCTCCCTTTTTACTAACACAAATTTTAAAAGCTGCAGATAAAAAAGGTGTTTTTAATAACAGTCGAAAAATTTTAAATGCAATGAACTTTGCTACCTTTTTATCTATCAATAGCCAAGGTGGATCGAGAGTTGAAATCAACAAGGACAATTTTTTTGTCAATGTTGGGTATCAAATGGATGGAGTTGAAAAGAATGAAAAATCAGGCCGCAGTTCAAGTCGTTCTCCAGAGTATGGATACAACGATGCCTCTGACACCTATCTTTTGAAAGCTGTTGATCAGCTGCTCAGTTCTACAAAAAATCAATCCGGTCATTTTTTTGGAGCGATGATGGATTTGCTATTAAAATCTGATCCTGAAAAATACAACTTACTAACTGCCAATGAACAAGCTGTTTTGACTGACTTCTTAGCTGTTTATTCTGCTGAATTTAGACGATCATTGATGTCAGATCTTCAATCCCATCGTTGGATGGATGATTTGATGGAAACCTATATGATCTCTGCATATGGTTCTGCCGCAGAAAAAGTGATCGGCGAGCAAGGATTTGTTGATGGACATGCTGATACATATTTTGCAGTTGGTGCAAATGGTTCGGGCATTGGAGTTATGAGAAAGCATCGATATGTTATGCAAGTGATAGTGACAGAAGCCATCAAAAAATTGAAACCAGAGTTGATTGAACATATTGATGATTTGATGGATCAGGCAAATTGGAATCACCGAGCTAATGATATATTTCATGACTTTGCACTTTTCTTAAATGCACCTGAAAATCAAAATCAAATTAAAGAGCACAATGGCAAAATTTCGCAAGCTATGACATCAATTTTGGACTTCATGGGTACTCATCATAAAAGCATCACGGCTTATATCGAGAAGAATATAGAACAGGATCGCTTTCAAAATAAAATTAAGTCAGCGAATGATATTCTAGAGAGCAAACGAAAATTAAAAGCTGAAAAGGATAAACAAAGGTCTAGATGAGGTCTAGAAAAATGGAAGCCGGACTCATGATAGGCATTGGCCCGGCCGATCCCTACAAGGTATGAATATCAAAGGCGTGTTCGGAAACATCAATACGACCCCAATGAATCCTGTCGAAAGGATTGGTCGAGCCATCAAGTCCGACAATACCCATGACAGGGATGCCAACGGTCAACAAACCTTTGATGACCAAAATAAAGAACATCGCGAGCCCATGAATGAAGAGCAACTGGAAAAAGCTCTAGAACATTTGCGCCAATTGGCTGTTGTCAAAGAACACAACTGGGTCATCGAATTGTTTGTTGCTGAAAATAAAAAATTTGTTCTAGTGAAAGATCCCAACGGAAATGTCATTCGACGAATTCCAGAGCTTGAGCTTTGGACCTTGCCAGTGGATTCGAGCGATCCCAAGGGGCAGCTTCTTAAGAAAACAGCATAAACAACCGAATGCGCTATCTCGATTTTAGATCGATGCAGCTTGATAGTTTCGTTTTTTTTACCAGTCCAAAAAAATTAAAAATTGCATTTTCTAGACTTATCGATAGATCCCCCAAGCACCTGTCAAATCTTGAACTCGCCTTAGAGCTAAAATCGGTCAAAAACGACCCATCTAGTTTTTGCGATAGTCAACTCATTGACTCACGCTGATTATAGTTTTCTGCGAAAATAATATTAAGTTCAGAATTTACCAATGAAAGGATTTCATTGTGACAGGCGTAAGGATTACGGGCATGGCTTCGGGTTTACCACCCAACTTAGTCGACCAATTGGTCGAAGCTGAGCGTATTCCTGTGAAACAAATGGAAGGCAAAAAAACCAAACAAGAAGATGTTCTTAAACTTGTGAATGATCTGGATGGAAAACTAACTGAAATCACAAAAGGCATGGGTGAACTTTTAAGCACCCGTGGCTTTATGGACACGAAGCTTATCAGCGGTGATCCTAACATTGTCGAGGGTAGCGTAGACCCCAATGCCAGTGTCACTGGCGAATACAGTGTGGAAGTTCTTCAGTTGGCGCAAAAACCAGGGGCGATTTCTACGGGCTTCCCTGATAAAAATGAAACGCAAGTTGGTGTTGGTTACATTAAATTCAAAACCAATGAAGGCACAAAGGAAGTTTATATCAAAGGTGCGGACTCGACACTGGAAGGTGTTGCTAAGCAAATCAATAATGCCAATATCGGCGTGCGGGCAAATGTCATTCAAGATCGCAAGGACAGGGACAACCCATTCCGTCTTGTTGTGACGGGTTTGGCAACGGGGGATGAAAAGCAAATCGAATTCCCAACGATCTATCTTTTGGATGGTGACCGGGATATGTATTTTGATGAATCACGTCCATCGCAAAATGCAAAAATAAAACTTGATGGTTTCGAAATGGAAATCCCAGAAAATCAATCAAGTGATCTTATCCCTGGGGTGAATTTAAATTTGAAGCAAGCAGCTCCGGGCCGTGAAATCCGAGTGAATGTAAAAGAAAATTTAGAGGCCATCAGTGGCAAGATTAAAACCTTTGTAGATGCCTATAATGGGGCCCTGGGTTTTATTCAAAATCAGCACAAGTTGCAAAAAACAAATAGTGGTAAAGATACACTTGGTCCATTGGGTGGGGACTCGATGATTCGAAGTGTGGAAAATCGTTTGCGACGAATCATTACAAATCCACAAATGGGTGTGGAAAGCCCAATCTCTCGAGTAGGAGAGTTAGGCATTGAGTTTAATCGAAATGGTACTTTAAATTTTAACCAAGAAAAATTTAATAAAGTATTAAATGAAAATCCAAAAGGTGTTGCAGCATTTTTACGTGGTGATGGATTTGCCACTGGTTTTGTTCCGACACTTAAGCGTGAAATTTCCAATTTGCAAAATACAGCATTTGGTCCTGTGGCAACTCGCAAAAAAAGTGTTCAACAAAAAATTGATCGTTTGAATGATCAAATTGAAAGAAAAGGTAAGCAAATCGATAAACGTGAAGATTATCTGCGCAAAAAATTCGCAGATTTGGAATCGAAGATGTCTGGTTTGCAAAGCCAAGGGGCCGCTGTTGCTGGGATTGCAAACATTGGCGGAAAACAGGGCCAATAACAAGTGGATAGTAAATTGAATTTAAAGGCTTAAAAGCTATTTTTTAGAGAATTTGAAGAGGGGGAATTTGAAATGAGAACTAAGCGGATAAGGAGGCAAACTTGAAAAATGCCTATCAAAAATATAAGACGACGTCGGTGCAAACTGCCAGTCGCGAAAAAATTCTATTGATGTTGTACGAAGGGGCAATTCGTTTTACCAAGCAGGCCATTCAAGCTTGCGAGGATAAAAAAATCGCTGATCGCGGGATCAACATTGGTCGAGCCTACGATATCGTTTTAGAGCTCAACAATACTCTAGATCATAAAATTGGCGGCGATATTTCAAAAAACCTTGAACAACTTTACATGTTCATCATGGATCAATTCACTAAAACAAATCTGACAGGTGATCCAAAGCCTTTAAGAGATGCTCTAAAAGTGCTTGAGACTTTATATGATGGATGGGTTCAGGCCGTAGAAAAAATCAAAAAAGACACAGACGCACAACCAAAATGATGGGGACACAGATGAATAGAATAATTACATTGCTTGACCAAAAAAATCATTATCTTGAAAAATTTTATGCGGCAAATGAAACTGAGTTGAAAAATTTCATCGAAGGACAATTTGATGGTTTGGAAGCCTTTTATGAAACCCGCGAAAAAATACTAGAGATGATCAAGTACATCGACTTTGAAATTCAAAAAATCGAAATCGATGTGCAAAAGGCAAGCGCACTTCAGTGGGATCAAATGAAACGAAGAATTTCTGAATCTTTGAAAATCAAAGATCTGTACGTAGAAAAG
>DGYJ01000023.1:35981-41913 GCA_002396665.1 Bdellovibrionaceae bacterium UBA5009 | reverse complement strand
TTGTTGAAATTCTTTCTTGTATTGAAAATACAAAAAATATGATTATTAAAGAACTTCAAGATTTGCGTCGTGGTAAAAAAGTTGTTGGCGCCTACAAAACGCCGACCTTTCAGCAAAAATTGGATGAAGAGATCTAGACCTCTGACAATTTCATGACAGTCTTTGAGTCTGTAAAGAGTCAAAGACTTGTCTAAACAGGTTCTGTTCTAAATTATAACCTTACTCGCCTTGGCTCTTCTTTTGCTTTATCAGTTTTTGATACGAAGGAGAGTTCATGGAACTTCAGCACAGCCAGACCTTTGACCAGCAAATCAACTTTGGTGATGATTTAGCCCAAATCAATTTAGACGTTCAACACCAGGGTTCAGCAAAGAATTCATCTAAAAATGAAAAGTCAATTTCAGCACGAACTCTTATTTATTTAAAGAACGCAAAAGTTTTAATGGAGAATCAAGAGTTGGCCTTGTCGGTTCATTTGCTAAGGCAGGCCAGCAATATCAATTCCCATCATCCAGCGGTTCTTCGTCAATTAGGGGAGGCCCTTGAAAAATCAAAAAAATGGAGTGAAGCCTACTCAGTTTTTAAACAACTTTGTCGGGTTCAGCCAGATTTTTACTCTTTTTTCAAAAAAGCAGAAATGGAATATGTTCAGCAAAATGATGATCTGGCTTTGCAATCCTATTACGAGTGCCTATCGCACCTGGTGGAAGACTGCGACGAGCTTTTCACTGTTTATAAAAATATTGGCAATATTTTAGTTAAGCAAAAAGACTACGACGGTGCTGAAGAGTATTTTAACAAAGCCAATGCTAAGAATTCAAATTCAGACATTCTGTATGTGAATTTTGGGACATTGGAAATTCAACGTGAAGACTACAACAAGGCTGTTTTTTGTTTTCGACAAGCTTTGCAGATTAATCCTAAAAATGACAAAGCTTGGATTGGCTTAGCATTTGTCCATTTTGGTTTTGGTGACCATGAACTGGCTTGGGGTAACCTGATGACGGCCTTGGATATTCACAAGATGAATAAAACCGGCTTGGTATTTATGATGAACTGGATTGAAGACAGCTCAAAGTCTGAAGAAATTAAATTTCGTCTTGGACAGTACCTGGAAGATGATGGTTTTGACCAAGATATCAGTTTGCTTCTTTCGCAAATGTTTATTCGTGAAAAAAATTTCCATGCGGCCAAAAGCTGCATCGAAGTCTTAAAATTGTATCATCCCGAAAATAATAAATTGGATTTGATTTTAGACGAACTTCATCAAGGAGAATTTAAAAATGAATCTTCAGTGGAAATTTAATGAGACTGAAAGCTTTATTGTTTTTGAAGAAGGCAAGGCCCTGTGCTCTTCAAAAAATCCAATCAAAGAGGCCCAGCAATGGTTGGGATCAAGGGATTTAAGTCGTTCTGATGACATTATGATATTAGGATTGGGTGCGGGATATCATGTCGTTGAGGCCCTGAAGTTCAAAAAATTCAATTCAGTTTCAGTTGTTGAGTCTAATGCCGAATTGATTCAGGCCTTCGAGAAAAACTTCCCAGAAGAGTTTGAAAAAGTTCAATTCTATATGATCAATTCGAATTCCATTATAGACCAAAAATTATTTCAATTCCTTGGTGATCGTCAGCCAACAGTTTTGGCATTCCGACCGGCATGGGGAAGTCGAAGTTCAAATTTTGAGGATCTTTTTGCCAAGATGACATTTAGAAATTTGCAAATGATAAAAAGATTTTTAGATGAAAATCATCTTTCGCAAAGTGTTTCATTGGATAAAATTCAACAAGAAAAAAATGTTCTTCATTTAAAAAATATTTACGAAAATTTGCAAGAGGTCAGTAGTCCATTTGGAGTCTCTGTGCAATTGCTGAAGGAGCTTTGGGTTTGAAGATTTTGATCGTTTCCTTATTGCGAATGGGTGATTTGGTCATGCAAAGGCATGTCCTTGATCGTTATTTGCAAAAGCACAAAGATGTACAGATTCATCTTTTGACCCATCCCGAGAATAAAAAACTGTCTTTTCTGTTTCCCGAAGTTCAAAAGTTTCATTTTTTTGAAAGAGCTTATTTGCAAAACTTGGTCAATGATCCGTCTGAAAATATTTTTAAGCCGGTCAAAGTGGTGCAGAACTTAGTCGAAGAACTTAATTCAGAGTCCTTTGATTTGGTCTTGAATTGGACCCACCAACGAACTGCTGCCTATTTGATGGGTATGATCGAGGCCAAACAGAAGTCAGGACCAATTTTTGAATCTGGTCAGTTTTTTTTAAATGGCAATCAGTATTTAAAAAAGTTTAATGATACTTTTTCAAACTTAAAGGATTCGATATATCATTATGTCGATTATTTAAGCCTGATCCATGATTTGCCCACGAATTACAGTGGTCAAACAGCAAGAACAGCTTCTTCGCCATATAAAAATGTACTGATTCAGCCATTATCAAGTGACAGTAAAAAAAATTGGAATCTTGCAGAATGGAAAGCCTTTGTCGATGCGATTCAGTCCGCAAATTCAAAAGTTCAAATTCAAATCTTGGGGGCAAGTTTCGAGAAAGATTTGCTTGCTGATTATTTTACTGAAAATCAAATTTTAATTTGTGACCTCCAAGAGGCCTATCACCGAATCCAGAGCGCAGATCTGCTGATGAGTGCAGATACTGTGACAAAGCATTTGGCCTCGATGACTCAGACCCCGGTTGTGGAACTGTCCCTTGGAAGCAGTCAGCCTTCAAAAACCGGAATTTGGTCTTTAAATAGTTATATTGTTCAGCCCCATGTTGCTTGTTATCCGTGCCCACACTCTGCCCCTTGTTCAAAATCTTCACATTTATGTGGTGAAAGTATTAGTGGAAAGGCCTTTGCAGAATTAGTCCTTCGCCTTATGGGCACAACCCAGTCTGCGTCTGCAAATAGCAATATGTTTAAAATTTATAAAACAACCACAGGATTTAATAACTGTTGGAAAATGAATCGAATGGATGTTCAAGGAGGAACTGATGTCTCAAGAAGTCGAGAATTACTTGTCGCTGGCGCTTAAAAAATTAGAAGATGCCTACGAAAAAATGATGAAGACCACTGGTTACAGTGACGACGCCGAGAACGTAAAAATCTTAAGTTCATTTTTAAATGAGCAAGTTGAGAAGCATGAAGACACTCTTTCTTCTGCTCGCTAGAAACGGCGATATTTATATGAACTGGCCCGTTTTGCGGGCCTATCGACGGATGCATCCTGAGCATGAAATCCATGTGCTTGTCCGCCCTCGATTTAAATCTGCATTGAATGGACTTGATGTTGTCGATCAGGTGATTGATTTGCCATCAGAGACCTGGTGTCGATTGCAAGTTCAAGCGCTTGGTGAAGTGAAAAATTTCGTCCAGGGTTTGCGCAGCAACTCCTATGATCGAGTGGTGAATCTTTCTTACTCTTTGTTTTCAAGTTATTTAACCCATGGAATTTCAAAAAAATCTGATAGTGTCTTTGGATACACTCGATTTTCTGATGGGTCCTTCAATCCGGGTGATCCCGTCAGTCAATATTTTTATTCGCAGGTGGGCGAGACAAAATCCAATCGACTTCACTTGGTGGATTTGTTTGCTTCGACCTTGCAAATGGATTTTGTTCCTGCGGATTTTTCTGCGCCAAGTACCGATTGGATGAAATCACAATTTGACCATACAAATTTACAAATGCCTTCCCATCCCATTGTATTTCATGTTGGTGCCAGCCAATCTAAAAAATCCATCTACGGTTTTCAGTGGGCTAGAATGATCAAGTATTTTTTGCAAGAAAATCCCAATGAAAATTTGATTTTGGTGGGCTCTGCAGAAGAAAGTCATATTGGCGAAGAAATTTGTGCCCACTTGAATGATGCGAAAATTTTCAATTGGGTCGGAAAGACGACCTTTGCGTCTTTATTTTATATTCTTAAAAACGCAAAGCGTGTTGTTGGCTGTGACAGTGTGATGATGCAAATGTCAAACCTGACACAAACGCCTTGCTTTAATTTAAGCTTTGAAACCGTCAATATGTGGGAAACGGGCCCCTTAGCGACGGGTTCTGCTGTTTATCTTTCAAATTCCCCGGAACAGTTTTCGCCTTATCAAGCGGCCCATCTATTAGATCAAGTGATGAAGCAACAACGCCCCGAAAATCTTTACTATTCGTCGCCAGGGGTTTGTCGCTTTCAAGGTCCGCGTTCAGAGTTTAAAGATGAAGCTTGGACATTATTAATGGCCCTGTATCTGAATGGAAACTTTCCAACCACCCAGCAGCTGAGTTTTGCACAATCGGCCACACAAATGTTTGAAGTGAACGAAGTTTTGATTCAGCAATTAAAAGAAATCAAAAGAAAACCGAATTCAGATCAAGTCTTTAAATCATTAGAAAATGCAGAACATATTTTGCAGGTGGCGGCCAGCGGTCATCCGATGACAAATATTATATTTGACTGGCTGAAGGGGCGAAAAGTTTCAGTGGCTCCGAAACCTTTGCAAGCTATTGCTGACGACTATTTGCAGATTCACCAAGAACTTCAATCAATCTTAAAAATATATTCCTTAGATGAACTCAAAAAGGATCTTAACAAAAAAGGATCGGCCCATGGATAGATATAAAATCGACGGACTTGAATTAGTGCAGTTCTACAACGAAGAGACCAAACTATCGAAAGTTTTCACTGATATTGAAAATGACTTGAAGGCCAATAAGCAAGTGGTCTGTCAGTATATTGTGAATGGTCAGCCCATTCTAGAAGAGGATGAACTTTTGTATTCATCATGGTGTTTGGACCAAGTGGACAGTTTGGAGTATCTAACTGAAAATGTGGATCGCTTGGTCAGTGATGTGATCCAAGGTTGGATTGATGCCATTCCAGAGCTTGTCACCCAAACTGAAAAATCTGCCTACGAGCTTAAGTTTCAAAGAACAGCGAAAACATTAATGGTGATTGGTGAATTGCTTGATAACTGCAATTATTTTGTTCAAAGCATGGAGTCCATGTACCCCATGTTAAGAAATTCTAGCGCGGCGGGTCTAGGGGCTTTCACAGAGGCCGAGCAGCAAACGCAAAAGGCCTTGGCAGAATCTTTAGTGGCCTTTGAAAAAAAGGATTTTGTTCTTTTGGCTGATAACCTAGAATATGAGCTGATTTCTTGCTTAGAGTTGTGGAAGAAGTCCTTAGAGAATGTACAGCAGAAGTTAAAGGCTCAGTCGGCGGAAACAAATGGAAGTTCTTCAGAACAAAAAAAACAAGCTTCTATGGATCAGCGAAAAAAGCTCATCGTTAATTGATATTTCCATTTTTAACGAAACTGTTGTTAGTGATTTTAGTCCAAAAGAAATTTTAAAGGCCAATTCAATTCAAGAAAAATTGGCCTTCGTGATCGATATCGAAAGCACAGATATTGATTTGTTCCTGAAGCAGCTTCAGTCTTTGGATTCAGTGACTCCGCGAATATTTTACAAAAAAAATTGGGATTTTAATTCTTTGCAACAAGTGATTAATCATTGGCATGCCGAGTACTTTTTAAAAGAAACAGACTCTGCAGGCCAAGTTCAGTCCTTACTGCAAGAGATCCAATCATCGACTCTTAAAAAAGACATGAACTTGGATTTGCGTAAAAAATTATCTTCGCAAAAGAAGCAGCTTGAAAAATTGACCGAAGATCTTGAACAAATTGTTACCGAAAGAACTTTTTATATCGAAAAGTCCCACCAAGAAGAATCATCAAAGCTTCAAAAAGAAAGAAATTTGATTCGTTTTATCCGCGATCTTTCCGAGCAAAAAAATTTCGAAGACTTTCTTTCTTTGCTTAAAAAAGAATACCGCAAATTCACAGGTTTGGGTTCTCCGTTTTTACTTTTGAAAATTGAAAACGAACTTCAAATTATGAATTTTGAAGACGATCACATGCTCGAAACGAAAATTAA
>DGYJ01000023.1:29814-35800 GCA_002396665.1 Bdellovibrionaceae bacterium UBA5009 | reverse complement strand
CACAAATCTTAGCCAATTGGTTGGGCCGCCCCTTCGGGAAAAGTCTTTTGCTGCCTTTTCCAGAGTTGCAAGTGATTTTGCTTTTCGAACACAATATGAATGAAAAAAGTATTTTGCAGTTCAGGGATTCGCTGACAGAAAAATTTCTTGTCTTGAACATGGCCATCGAAAGACTTCTTTCAATTCATAAAATGAATTTATTTTCCTACCGCTGGGAAAAAACCTTCGATGTGTTGCAGGACCCTGTGGCTATTATTAATGTGGATTATGATGTGATTCGTTCGAATAAAAAATTTTCAACGTCCTTGTACTCTAAAAAATGTTTTCAAACATTTGCGGGACGTGAATCACCCTGTGAAAATTGCCCGTTGCCGAATCCAGACACAAAGGCCAATTTAATCAAAGTCGGAGAGCGCACCTACAGACTTTCTAGCTTTCCAGTGAAGGCTGAAAATTCAAAAATGATGACGACTTTTATTCACCAGTATCAGGACATCACAGAGTCCCGACAGCTCTATTTAAAACTTATTCAAGGTGAAAAAATGGGGGCTTTGGGTTCCTTGGCGGCCCATCTTGCCCATGAATTGAACAATCCCCTGACGGGTTTAGCTTCCATGGTGCAGCTCTTGATGATGGATTCGCAAATTTCAGAGCAACTAAAAAATGATTTGAAAGAAATTGAAAAAGCCACCTTTCGTTCCCAATCCATCATTAAAAATTTGATTGAATTTGTAGCCGAAGAAAAAGGCGAGTGGAAACATGTTAGCTTTGACGAGATCATTGAAAAAACATGGCCCTTGCTTAAAACTTCATTGCGTCAGCACAATTTGAAATTGAATTTACAAAGTCAGAAGTATTTATTGTATGTCGAACCGCAACTTTTACAGCAGGTCATATTTAATTTGATGAACAATGCTTTGCAGGCGATGAAGAAGCCCGGGACCTTAACTTTATCTACACACTTGAATGCAAAAAACAAAACCATCACGCTTGAAGTTCAAGACCAAGGCGATGGAATACCGCCGGAAGTTCAAGCAAGACTTTTCGAGCCATTTTTTACAACAAAAGCAGAGGGCCTTGGGACGGGGCTAGGGCTGAGCCTATCAAAATCCATCGTTGAAAAATTTGGTGGCAGTATTACTTTTGAGACCGCCATGGGCGAAGGAACTCGCTTTGATGTGACATTGCCTGTGTCCAGTGCAGATACCGGAACCGCATTGCAATCTAAGGAACGGAATAAAAAATGAATATTTTGATCGTTGATGACGAACCACTTATTCGCCGATCCTTAGAAAAGCTTTTTGTTTCAAGGGGACATGTTGTTCAAACCTCTGACAATGGTTTGGATGGATTTGATAAATGGGAAAAGATGAAGCCTGAACTTGTTTTTTTGGATGTCTTAATGCCAGGACTGACGGGTCCTGAAGTTTTAAAAAAAATGCCGATTCCACGCCTATCTAAAGTTATTTTGATTTCTGCCTTCACGGGTGATTTACAGCTTGATCAAAAGCATCAGCCTGATTTATTTATTCAAAAACCTTTCGAGAATATTTTAGAAATTTACGAAAAAAGCCTAGGGCTTTTTAAATAAACATGGGACTTCAGTAATGAGAATTATTTCCGGCAAATACAAAGGACACCAGCTTTCATCTTTTAAGGCTGATCATATTCGCCCAACAACGGACCGGGTGAAGGAAACATTATTTAACAAGTGGATGTTCCAAATCGAGGTCCCTCGAGTTTTAGATCTATTTTGTGGAACTGGAAACCTGGGGCTGGAAGCCCTTTCCAGGGGAGCGGGCCATGTGACTTTTGTTGAGCTCAACCCCCAGTCTATTCGCATCACTGAACAAAATATCCAAAAACTTAAAGTCCCAACACAGGATTACGAAATTCTTCGTAAAGATGTGATTGAGTTCTTAAAAAAATACCAAGGCGAGCCCTTTGATTTGATCTTTGCGGACCCCCCTTTCACAGAAAAGATGGCCCACGAGGTCATGGAGGCCGCGGCCAACAGCCCAGCATTTGGACCGTCGACCCTGATGGCCATCGAATCCCAGCGTAAAGAGCGTATGGAAGACTTTTATCCTTCGCTGGGTGAAGCTCCTTCTGCATCAGCTGATAATGGTGGACTTGAAAGATATGATGCACGCGAGTTCGGTGATAAAATACTTTCTTTCTTTCGGAAATCGGTTGATAAAATAAAAGAATGAAATCCCAAAAAGTTGTTTACCCTGGAAGTTTTGATCCCATCACCCTGGGACACGTCGATATTATTCAAAGACTTTGCGCTTCGTTTGGTGAAGTGGTTGTTCTTGTTGCTCAATCTTCGCAAAAAAATTCTTTATTTTCTGGCGAAGAAAGAAAAAAGCTGATCGAGAAAACCTTGCCGCATTTAAAAAATATGCGCGTGGATTTGTTCGAAGGTTTGACCACAGATTATATGAAAAAACACGATATCAAGTTGATCGTCCGTGGTCTTCGTGCAGTGGTGGATTACGAGTACGAATTAACCATGGCCAATATGAATCGAAAGCTTTCCCCTGAAGTGGAAACGCTTTTGGTCTTCGCCAGCCCCGAGTATTATTTTATTTCTTCTCGGGGTGTGAAAGAAGTTGCAATGAATGGTGGGTCTTTGGAGGGGCTAGTTCCCCAAGCAGTCATTCCGGATTTGATTAGGAAATTAGGTAAAGCTTAATTTTGAATTATCATTTGATGAAAGGTGTCCTATGAAGTTCGCACAACGGGCTCTGAATCTAAAAACCTCTCCAACATTATTTCTTGTGGCCCGGGCAAAAGAGCTCCAGGCCCAAGGGCATCCGGTGATTTCATTAACAGTGGGCGAACCTGACTGGCCAACAATGGCAGAGGCTTCTGAAGCTGGTATCGAAGCCATTCGTAAACACAATACAAAGTACACTCCGGCCAGTGGAAATTTAGAGCTGCGTAAGGCCATCGCTGCGAAGTACAAATTGGATTTGAATTTAGATTATAAGCCAACTGAAGTGATGGTTGGGCCAGGGGCTAAGTTTGTGATCTTTGCTGCTTTACAGATGCTGTGTGAAGCAGGGGATGAAGTGATTATTCCTTCGCCTTATTGGGTCAGTTATCCAACCATGGCGGAACTCACTGGGGCCACAGCTAAAACGGTCATTTGTGATGAAAAAGAAAATTTTAAAATCACGGCTCAAAAATTAAAAGAAGCCATCACTGAAAAAACAAAGGTGTTTCTGTTTAGTTCCCCAAGTAATCCGACGGGCCTTGTTTACACTTCTCAGGATCTTGAGTCCTTGGCTGAAGTTTTTCGTCAGAATCCCCATGTGACAATTTTATCTGACGATATTTATAATAACTTATACTTTGGAAATGATGGGACAGTGGCTCCGCATTTGCTTAAGGTTGCGCCGGATTTAAAAGAGCGCACACTAGTTATTAATGGTGGTTCAAAATCCTATGCGATGACGGGCTGGCGTATTGGTTGGGCCGCAGGGCCTCAGAAATTGATACAGCTGATGGGGGATTACCAAAGCCAAGCCACAGGTGCGCCATCAACGATTGCCCAAGAAGCCGCATTGGTGGCTTTACAAAAGGGCGAGCCAGAAATCCGTCGAGTTGTACAATTATTGAAACAGCGTTTGGATTCAGCTTTAAAGTTATTCGCAACAATCCCTGGATTGTCTGTGGCCCAACCCCAGGGGGCCTTTTACCTGTGGGTGAATATCAAATCATATCTTGGTAAAAAGTTTAAAGATCAAACGATTGCAACTGACAAAGATTTTGCAGAAATATTATTAACACAATTTTTTGTCGCCACTGTTCCTGGGACCGAATCTGGTAACAACGGCTATCTGCGAATTAGTTTTGCCACGACAGATGAAAATATGAAAGAAGCCGTCCATCGCTTAAAAGAGATGACGGCTGCTATTCGTTAGAAATTTATTTAAACAGGCTCAAAATCGGTTCAATGATCCAGCTGTAGAGTTTTGAAAACACACTGACTTCATTTTCAGAACTTGGTGTTCTGTTTGTTACAACAGAATTTGCAGCCACATTGTTTGGACATTTGTAGCTGACATTCACTGTGCGACCTGCGGGAATTTCTGGGTTAAATATCAAATTCATTCCTTGCACGCTGGTTGCGACATTTCCCATGGGTGGAGTTACAGACACAGTGACATTTCCGTAGGGAACACACTCTAATGCCAAGGACGACAATGAGTTTTGGATGATGTCTTTGAAGTAATTTAAATTCGAACTATAATCATTGTCACAGATGCTTCCGATCCCACCACCTGTCAAACCTGACAGTGCTTGATAGGATTTACCATAGTGGCTTTTTGCCCCTTGCGAATCCTGGGCAGTCATGCATGCAGAATCATTGTCTTTCACAATAATAGAATTAAAAGTGAATCTCTTTTGAGCACTTAAAGTTGATTTAACTTTATCTACAAAGCTTTGAGGTAGATCATCGGATTCAAATGCTTTGTACTCGTTTGGATAGTATTGCAATGCCGAGTTTCCACCCACGCTTCTTTCGTCTTCATCTGATATGACAATCACACTGAAGGCCGCATCATTTCGGTAGCATGAGTTGTATGCAGAATTTGCAACATGCCAGTAGGCTGCTTTAATACCACGTTCGTCGTCTGTTCCAGCCCAGCCCGCACCAATCCAATCAATTGTTGTATCGAAAATTGTTGAAACATTCGAAGTTCCAGCTTTAAGAACCCAAGATGGGGTCCCAGAGGCTGGTGAATAATTTTTCCAGTTCACTGAAGCGCCCCAATAAGCCGTGTTATTGATATTGATTGGACGAGTCAGTGTTAGACACATTTGCCAGTCAACAGCAGAGCTTTGCAAGCTGCTGACAAAACCAGAAAGTCTTGCCGCCAATTTTTTATTATCATTCAGCATCGAGTTCGAATCATCGATGACAAGTAAGATATCCACTTTGCTACTTTTTAATTCAACTTGACCTGTGTAATTGACATCACGATAAGTGGTTCCACCGCCGCCACCACCACCAGGTACAGTTGTTGTCGGAGTTCCGCCGCCGGGATCGCTTCCAGTCCCACCGCCAACGCCGCCACCTGTTGTGCCGACATCACCACCGGGGTTTGTGGCCGATGAGTCTTTTGTTCCAAATTTGACTTGTCCGCAGCTCCAATTGAATGTTGCTACCAAGATTAAAAATAATACACGCCATGATCTTTTTTGCATGTTCGTACTCCTACATTCAAAACTTATCATAAGAATAACAAAGCCCATAGTCTAGGATTCATACCAGAAAGAATTCATTCTTAATTCTCGACTTGAGCCAAGCTTTTTCTCGAGTGAAAATAAAAAGAACAAAGGAAATCATTCACATGAGTTTTGCCAGTTTAGTTCAATGGTTTATTTTGATTGTTTTAAGTGCGGGTGTGGTCGGGTTGTGGGTTCGGGCCCTAAGGCCACCCAAGGATGATCCGCGATTAAGCAAGGGTCTGCAGATTCTGCAAAGTAAAATTTCGATTTTAGAAGATTTATCTGATCGGACGGATTTGCAGGTGAAGCAACTCACTCACTTGATTGAAAAGAAAACTGTCGAGCTTCAAGAACAACTGAGCCTTTCTGAGCAGTCCTATATGCGATTGCAGGCGGCCCTGCAAAAAAGTAAAGAGATGAGTCAGGCCCTACGTTCTGAGTTGACCCAAGAGGGGGCCATTGAACGTAAGAACATGAGCAAGTATATTCAGGCGGCCCAGCTTTCGCATCAAGGGCACTCGTCGCGAGAGATCGGCGAAAAACTAGGCCTTAGTCCAGCAGAAATTGATTTTGTACTTAAGGTGAACAAGGACCAATTGGTTTTTTGTGAAAGCAGTTTGCCTGCTTGGGTCGAAAGCACACCTGATGCCAACGACAACGGAATTGATAACGAATCGACATTTATCAAAAAAGTAGCAGAGCAGAAAAATATCGAATTAAAAACGGCGCAGATTTCGCCCTT
>DGYJ01000023.1:21314-29607 GCA_002396665.1 Bdellovibrionaceae bacterium UBA5009 | reverse complement strand
CAATTGGCAGCTTCTGTTGCGCCGAACAAAAATGAAGTGAAGCCCTATTTATTCAAAAAAATGGATCTGGTTTAGTCTTTGCTATAGATTGCGATTCCGACCCGTTGAATATGATCGATGACATTGGGGTCATCAATTTGCTTCTGTAAAGACAGATCTATTTTGTATTCTAGCAGCAGGTCATCGATTTCATTTTCAATCTTCAGAAGATCAGTCGTGGTGAGTTGCTGTCCGATCAGTGTAAGATCTATATCAGATCCTGGCCGAAAATTTCCTTTAGCTCGCGAGCCATAGATCAGAACTTTCTCAATTGCTTGATGTTTTTGAAAAACAGACTTCAGGCTCTGAATCACTTCATCGCTCAATCCAAATTTTTGCTTTTTCATTTTGCAGCAAGCTCGAGCATTTTATTCAAAAAGATTTGAAATGCGGGGCCGTAGTTTGACACAATTTTATTTGTGATATCTTCGGCAGTTGATTTGTTGTAGGTGTGCGAGGTTTGATTACGGCTGCGAATCATTTCCATCCATATTTCGCCTTCAGAAATTAAGCCTTTTTGAAAGGCTTCCCTGGCGGCGTCCTTTGAGCCCGTGATTGTGCTATTTCCTTGATCCAGAAAATAATCTCGCATCACATTCCAGGCAAGTTCATGGGTGAATTCAAAGGCTTGAATCAGACCTTGTTTTTCTAATTCTGTCAGGGCTCTGGATTTTGAAAGTTCAGTTGCGGCATGCAAAAGCGAAAATGCTTGCTGGAAATTTTTCAATCTCTGTTTCCAGCGAACATCAGGGCTTGAAGGGGAGCGAGTCATTAGTTCGTTCCGCTCTCTTTGATAAAAAAGCAAAGAAAGTGGCGCACTAAATAACTTAAATTAAAATTTTGTTTTTGAAATGTCCAAGCGACTTCGCCAAAGGGCCCGCGAATGGCTTCGATGAGACTTTCTTCCATCACTTGGGTCATTGATCCCGAAGAATCCATTCCTGGAGTGGGAACAAAATTGGCTCCGATGAAATTCATGCGCAGGCTGATCACGCCGGGGGCTTTAATAGAAAAAATCATTTTGTAGCCATTTCTGAACAGCATAAAATCAGCGTGGGTTTGGGCAATACCGTAAAGTTTTACTTTGCCCAGCGGAGAAGTTTTCAGATCATTGAAAACCTGAGTGGCATCAAAGAACGCAGTTTTTAATTGCATCATCATTTCTAAGGTTTCATGGATAAGAATTCGCTGCTGATCGAAGTGGGGACCAAGCTCGACAATGCCAGTTTCTTCTGTTTTTTGTTCGGCTTTGATAAGTTCTTCAACCCAGCTCAAATCCAAATTTTTCATGAATCTTTGGTTTAAAATTTCGCTCATAGGACCCCCAATCTCTATTGTTTGAAGGACTAGGACCTTTGTCAAGGGGGTAGTTTTTTTGATGGGGGGTATTTGTAACTAAAACTTCGCACCAATTTGCATGGTGATTCCCAATTGCGTGGGTGGGGCATAACTTCCGCTTAATCCTTGGTAGCCACCAACAACGAAGGTGATCGGGATGACATAACCCAGGGTCATATCAAAGCGAAGCTCGGCCCCGGCGGAAAAGAAATATTTATTTGTCGAGACACTTTCAAATGCTTGATCTGCGGATCGATAGGCCAAGCCTTCTAGGCTGAGTGCATCGGCAACGATGGCCCCATGCAGTCGGCGGCTAAATAATGGATCTGTTCCTGAGCCTCGGTAGATATTGCGAATTGGAAAGCGGTATTCAAGATTCATATTGGCCATGGTGCGACCTAAAAAATGACCATTGGTGTATCCCCGCATGACGTAGTTGGGGGCCGATGAATCTTGCAATGGCATTTGTGATAAAGTGGAAACTCCTAAGACGGATAAAATATCTTCCGGGGTGTAAAGGCTATTCATTTTGACCATGATCGAATGGCGCTCTGGCAACCATTTGGACCAATAGGCCGTCAGGCCCGCGAGATATTGAGTGTGACTTAGGTATTCCCCCTGGGGCACATAATGGGTAACGCCAGCATAATAGGCTGAACCCTCTTCCGGAGAAATTTGATCTCCGCCCATGGAATAATTTTCGTATCCAACAACAAGGCCTGGGCCTGTGCGTTTGACATTGGTGGAGTTACTTAAATCTGTGGAAAGATATTTCCAACTCAGGCTCGCATTCAAATAACGACTTAAACTGAAAAGATTTGGATAAAGACTGATTTGCCCACCGGTGTTGGTCAGTGAATTTGTTGTCGTGACAAAATATGAATTTGTTTGAAAGGCTTGTAGTCCCCATTTGGTCCAAAACTGACTGTTCAAGTAAGATCCCGAAAAAGAGGGCTTTTGAATTCCAGTATCCCAACTGCCTTGCAATTCGTAGGCGTGTTTCTTAAGAGGATCAAAGCCTGAAGTCATGGCTTGAAACAAAACACCTTGGCCTTGGCTAGAAGTCGAAAGGAATGGAATCCAATAGTGGGGCCCCAGTTGATTCCATGACGAATATTCTTCTGTGGGATAATTTTCTTTTGGGACCTCTGGAATTTCTCGGTCTTTGTAGCGATCTTCTAGTAAAGATTTAACAACTGGCAGTTGGGCGTTTGGAGCTAGAAAATTCTTTTGTGCGATCCAAGAAATTTTAGGGCCGTTGGGTGTGATCTCTGTGGCATAAATATCTTTTGTTGTACTGTCGACGGAAAAAGTCAGAAAGCTGGTCAGCGTGTGAGTGATTGGTTTGATCTTTTGAAAATCTAAGCTGCTTAAATAAATATTGTGAATTCCATTTTTTGAAGAAGTAAAATAAATCCCTTCTGAAGTAACTTGGGGGAATCTAGCGTTTGGATATTCAGAAAAATGCTTTTCTAGTTTTTGTGATTTTAAATCCAAAGTATAAATTTTTTCATCGCCCTTGATTGTTCTTAGGGAAAACAGGATCCGATCTGAATTTAAAAAAGTTGGATAGGAAGCCCTTTCTCCTAAAGCAAAGGTTTTTAAAAGCTCAACTTTTTTCGTTTTTAGATTCAGCAAGGCCAAGCCAGTTTTTGATGGGCCAAGCAGAACAAAGGCGATATCATTTCCATCCGGCGAAATAGCGGGTTCGCGGGCTCTTTGTGCCGTAGTTAATTGGTCAGTCTTTTTATTTTTTATATCATAAATATAAAGGTCAGAAAAACTATCAATCGGGTTTGCTCGATCAATTTTGTCATAGACAATTTTTTGCGAGTCCGGTGTCCACACAACCCTGTGAATACTTCCTCCGGCCGGGGCATCATATATTTTTGATTGAGGAGAAGGCTCTTGGGATTCGGTGGCTTCACTGGCTAATTTTGCGTTCAGAAAATTATTGGAATCATTTTTTGCATAAATTTGTACCGATCGATCATTTTTAGCATCGACCGTAATTGTTGCCAAAAATTTTCCGTTGGGGCTGACGGACGGGGCCGAGCTGTATTTGATTTCTGGCAATATGGTTTCGCTCTTTGTAGGGCGCAACTTGCCAAGCGTACTCAATTGGTCATTCAGTCGGATCTCAAGCTGTTCAATCACTTTGTTGTATTCAGACCCATAACTTTGCCCTAGGAAACTTTTGGCCGCGCCATTCAGAAAATAGGGCACACGACTGCCATGGCGTTGATTCAACTTATCGATAACATCAGCACTTTGATCAGCGACGATTTGACTCCACATCAATGATCCAAATAAATAGGAACGCATGCCTTCAGGCCAAGTGGGAATGTTTTCGTTAATTTCTGCAATGTCAAAATCACTTAATCTTTTATCAATATGAATCGCGCGAAGGGCAGCATCTTGATAGACAGATCTTAATCGTCCATGGGATCCCACGGATGTTTCCATTTGTACTGCAAGGCCTTCCTTCCACCAATTCGGAAGCAAAATATTTGGAGCCATGACATTTCCAAAAATATTTCTTAAAAAACCAACAAGTCCCGGGCCCGCTTCAAAATTAAGTATGTGAGTGTACTCATGGGTCGCGAGCTCTAGGGGCCAGTGACCAGTTTCGCCCAAGCTGTCGGTGGCGCTAGGCAAAACGGGATATAGCATGATGTGAGGGTATGGAACTCGGGTTGCATAACCATTGGCTGAATCTGTTTTGTCATTCAAAATGACAGTGGTTGATTCGGGCATTTGTGAAAAGTAATTTTTTAGAAAATCGTAGGAGACCTCGAGATATTTACTGTAATACTGTCCCAATTCCTGCTGCTTGGCATTAACAATCACCTGGAAGTGGGGTGTATGAATAACGATAAATTTCTTATCTGGAGAGACTTCAAAGGCCTGGACCTTCGAAAACGAAAAGACGAAGAAGAAAAAACTAATAATTAAAACTCTTTGACATTCAAATGGCATGCAATAAAGTTTTACTCTGTAAAACAAAAAGGAGTCACCATGATTCGTCATATTATTTTAATCTCTGCAGTTCTTGTGGCAATGGTCGGTTGTAAAAGTAAACAAGCTCAACCCGATGCTGGCCAACAAACGCCTTCAACATCAACGGAAGCTCCGGCTATTGATTCTACAGCCATGAATTTCGATCCTGCAGGTTCTGACAGCGGTAATAT
This sequence comes from Bdellovibrionaceae bacterium UBA5009, assembly GCA_002396665.1. GTDB lineage: Bacteria > Bdellovibrionota > Bdellovibrionia > Bdellovibrionales > Bdellovibrionaceae > UBA5009. The sequence goes on along the minus strand of DGYJ01000023.1, from coordinate 25,039 downwards.
CGCTGGTTTGAAAACTGTTCAGTTCGAATATGACAAAGCCAATTTGTCAAATGATGCTCGCAAAACAATCCAAGGCAATGCCGATTGGATGAAAACAAATGCAAAAGTAAAAGTGCAAATCGAAGGTCACACAGATTCCCGTGGATCCATCGAATACAATGTGGCCTTGGGCGAGCGTCGTGCCAATGCAGTTAAAAATTATATGATCAGTTTGGGAATTCCTGCTGAGCGTTTAGCGACCATTAGCTATGGCGAAGAAAAACCATTGGATCCAGCAGAAAATGATGCAGCTTGGGCGAAAAATCGTCGCGCTAACTTTTTACCAGTTGGTCAGTAATTTTTCAGGAGGAGTCATTTGAAATTTTTATTCCTCCTTTTCGCTTCTTTATTACTTTTTTCATGTCAAACAATTCCCGAGCCAGTGGATGATTACACCCTGGCTCGTGCTGCATTAGAGGCCGCTCGGGATGTGCAAGCCGCACGTTATTCCCCAGGGCTTTGGCATCAGGCCGAGAATTTTTATAAACAGGGTCAGTATTATTATCGTGAAAAGGATTGGGCCCAGGCTAAATCTTTCTTTCAAAAATCTAGAATATCAGCCGAAAAAGCAGAAAATTCGTCCCGGCTGATTCGGCAAAAAACAGGCGAGGTTCTATGAAGTTTTTTCTTTTGATGGCGACAATTTCTTTTCTTTTTTCTGGCTGTCTTAAAACGCGAAATGAAGTGAAAGATGTGGAACAAAAACAAGTTCTTCAGCAGCAAGTTGTTTCTCTGCAAAAAAATACTGCTGATACGGGCAATCGTTTTTCTGATCTCGAAGAACAAATGCGCTACCTGAATGGGCGAGTTGAAAATATTGAAAATAAAATCAATCGCACAGATTCAGATGTAGATCGAAAGCAAAAGGTACAAAACGATTCATTACAAGACGTGAATCGAAAAATGCAAATTTATCAAGAGGCTTTGACCAAATTAGAAGCGCAAATTATTCAACTTCAAAATGAACTTGCCCATGCAAAGGCAGAAGCCAGCGCTAAAGAAGCACAAGAATCTTCGCAAAAAGCTAAAGCTGCTTCTGCCGCGGCGGCAAAAAACCCCTATGACTTGGCCCAGGATTTGTTTGCGCAAAAAGATTGGAAGGCCGCCATCATCGAATATCAAAAATATCGTGATCAATCCCCCAAAGGTAAAAATTTCGCAGATGCTACCTATAAGATTGGCGTGTGCTTTCAAGAGTTGGGAATGAAAGAAGATGCAAAATCTTTTTATCAAGAGGCCATTTCTCGCTTTCCCAATGGCGATGAGGCGCGCCGCTCGAAAGTGCGCTTGAAAAGTTTGAAATAAGAATGAAAAAAATATTGGCCGTTGAAACCAGCTGTGATGACACTTCTGTGTCCATTGTCGGAATCGACGGTACGGTTTATGCTTTGAATTCTGCCCATCAAGATCCTGAACACGAACCCTATGGTGGAATTGTCCCAGAGATTGCTTCAAGAAATCATAGTATTCATCTTTTGCCTTTGATCGAAAGCACATTAAAAAATTCAAATCATGAGTGGAATGATATTGATGGTTTCGCAGTGACGAATCGGCCCGGTTTGATTGGGGCTTTGATTGTTGGTCTTGTGACTGTGAAGACCTTGGCCCTTGTTTATAAAAAACCTTGGATTGGCGTCAATCATCTGGAAGGCCATCTTCTTGCTCCATTTTTACGTGACGAAAAATTTCAACCTGCTTTTGACTTGTCAGAACCCTTTATCGCCTTGGCCGTCAGTGGCGGTCACACCAGTTTGTATTTAGTCCATGGCCAGGGAAAATACGAAATTCTAGGTATGACAAAGGATGATGCTGCAGGTGAAGCCTTTGACAAGTTTGCCAAGATGGCAGGGCTTGGATTTCCAGGTGGAGCAAAGGTTGATCAGCTTTCACGCCCAGGGGATGTTTCAAAATTTGATTTTCCGCGGGGACTTCAAAATGACAAAAGTTTTGATATGAGCTTTTCGGGACTCAAGTCCTCGGCGCAGCGACTTTTGCAAGAGCTTGGACCAGAAAAAGTGAAAACTGAAATTTCACATTTGTGTGCCTCGTACCAAGAGGCCGTGGTCGATGCCTTGATCCACAAGTTGGATTTGGCGGCAAAGAAATTTAAAATTAAAAAAATTGTTATCACTGGTGGGGTTGCTGCGAATTCGAGGTTGCGCGCTAAAGCCGAAGATTTGGCAAAAAGAAAAAAATATTTGCTGCAAATTCCGCCCCTTCGTTTTTGCACGGACAATGCGGCAATGATTGGTTATGCTGGGATTCTTCGACTGAATAAGGGTGAAAGTTCAGGTGTTAGCGTTGGACCATCTCCAGAAATGGATCCCCAGGATTTTATTCAGCAAAGCGAAGGTAAAGTTTGAAATCGACTCAAGAAAGATTAAAGGAATTTTTAGAGCATCCATTTTTTACGAAAAAATCCCTGGGCCAAAATTTTTTAGTCAGTGATCATGTTGTTGATAAAATTCTTTCCGAGGTTCAAAAAAATAAGCCTGCGGAAATTATTGAAATTGGCCCCGGCCCTGGGGCTTTGACAGATCATCTTGTCAGTTGGGGCCTTCCTTACACAGCACTTGAATTGGATGGTCGCTTGGTCGAGTACTGGCAAGGACGCCAAGTGAATGTGGTGTCCACGGATGCTTTGCAGTGGGACTGGGCCCAGCATATTAAGAAATTTTTTGATGACTCTAAAGCCTTGAACAAGGATTCATCTCGTATTGTTCTTGTCAGTAATTTACCCTATCAAATTTCTTCTCGAATTGTGGTTGATCGCAGTTTGGATCAGCCCCAGCTTTCAGCCATGGTGCTGATGTTTCAAAAAGAAGTTGCGCAGCGAATTCGGGCAACTCCAAAGTCAGATGATTATGGTTTTTTAAGTATGGTCGCCCAAAGTTTTTGGACCATTTCAACGGTGTGCGAGGCCGGGCCCAGGGATTTCAATCCGCCTCCGCGTGTCGCCAGTCGTGTTTTGTCTTTTGTGCAAAAAGATTCTGCCATTCAAGATCGTCAAAAGTACTTCGAGTTTTTAAAGCAGGCTTGGTCCCAGCGGCGAAAACTTTTAAAGAAGAACCTAGCCTCTGGTGAATTTTTGAATCTTGATCAGCGTGCGATTCTTGAGTCCTGGCTTGAAAAAAATAAGACTGTACAAGCTCGAGTCGAGGAATTATCGCTGGCTCAGATTGAAAGTCTTTACTTTGAGCTGGGATTCAAATAATCATAGGCCATGGCTTCTCCTCATAAATCCGATGGGATTTTACTTATTCAGGACAACAAAAAGGCTCGCTTCGACTACGAGGTGATCGAAGTCTATGAAGCCGGGCTCGTGCTAACTGGCAGCGAAGTAAAGTCTTTACGTGATAAAAATGTGCAATTAAAAGATTCCTATATCAGCTTTCAGCGTGATGAGGCTTTTTTACAAAATGCCCATATCAGTCCCTACAAATCGAGTAGCTACAATAATCACGAGCCTGAACGACTCCGAAAGCTATTACTGAATCGCAATGAATTGCAAAAAATTTATGGAGCCCTTCGCGAAAAGGGATATTCTTGTGTTCCGTTGAAAATTTATTTTAAACGTGGACGTGTAAAACTTGAAATCGCCTTAGTCCGCGGTAAAAAAGCCCATGATAAACGCGAGTCTATTAAAACAAAAGAAGTCAAACGTCAGCTGAAAGAGACCCAGCGTC
>DGYJ01000023.1:19736-21202 GCA_002396665.1 Bdellovibrionaceae bacterium UBA5009 | reverse complement strand
AGAGACCCAGCGTCAGTCGCGAAGATAATCTAAAAATAATCTTTGCAAGTAATCCCAACGATAGGCCACGGGCAGTGAACAATGATGCCCTTCTTGAAACAAGATGGATCCGATATTATTTTCTTCGCTTGGATTCAGCAAGGATTCCAGTGCTTTTGTATTGTCATCAAAATCCACTAAATGATCTGTTGCAGTCCGTAGAACAAGTAATGGTGTTTTTATATTTTTATACTTGTGCAAAATATTCTGTGCCGTAGAGAAATCTTTTTCACCTATTTCTTTTGTCATCAATTCATTGTTCTTCCAATTCAGCTTGGGGTCTTTCGCATGCACTCCTGTAAATTGCTCTTGGATACGATGGATGAATCTTGAAAAGATTGTTTCGTGAAACAAGCTCAGATCAAAGCGAAAGAGGTTCGGTTCTTTTGATTCAAGAAAACGAAGCCTTTTTTGCAGCCAATAATCCATAAGGGTGGTCTTCAGTGTTCTTTCAGAAAGTCTGTCTGTGGCCGCTTTAAAATCCAAAAGGGGGCATAGGACCAGGGCTTTTTCAATGACTGGTTTTTGAAGTTGTTCATTCAGGTGTAAAGCATGAAGGACTCCGTGGCCGCCAAGACTCACACCAGTCAAAAATATTTTTGAAACTTGTTTCGAAAATGGCAGCTCACCATCTAAAATCCTTCGGGCAATACTGATGGTCTGAAATGATTCTTCGAACCCTCCTGCACTTAGAAAATTATTGTGGGAAATAAAATCAACCCCAGTCGTGTTTTCGATAACCAAGACATGGTAAGGTGTATTTTGACTAAGAATTTGCATAATAAATTTTTCGGCACGAACATCTTCACTGTTTCCAAAAATTCCCATCCTTAGGATGACAAGGGGGTGTTTGGCATTATCACTTTTGAGCGCCAAACGACCTTTGAGCAATGTTGAATTGTTTTCCCAGCGAAAAAGGACCCGTTTGAAGTTTTGCAAACCTTCAAAGTCGTCGAAGCTTAAGCTTTTAATGTTGTGAAGCATTGCCGAGTTTGAATTGATGACAAGTTCCGTTCTGCACATTTTGTAAAAATTTTCATTTTGATGTGCATAATCTTTCACAAAGTAATCGTTCAAAGTTGAATTTTGTAAGCGAGGCCTGCTGGGGTCGCAGGCTGCCGACGTTCTTGGCAAATCAACAGCTGGATGCCAAGAAAATTGTTTGAATATCCAATTTTCAAAGGCTGGATATGTTGATGCCAACTTCGAGTATTCTGAATTGTCTTCTATCCATTGAAAAAAGGGCGTGGCTTCGTTTGGATCTGAAAAGGCCTTTGCAAAGCACAAGCAAAATAGGACTGTCTGGATGTAAAGAAGTCGCATTTTAAACACGGATTAGTGTTAGGATACTTTTTTTACGAGGGCAAGTTTTTTGAGTTCGTGCTCTTCGATTCGAGACTGAAGAGTGACAACTTGGCCTTGGGTGG
>DGYJ01000023.1:18497-19586 GCA_002396665.1 Bdellovibrionaceae bacterium UBA5009 | reverse complement strand
GGTACTAGCTCCAGTAACGCCCAGACGCTTTCGTTTGATATCAAGCAGTGTTGTTCGAGCAGCAAAAGCTTCCCTATGCTGTGGGTCCACAATCATCTTTTCAATCAAGTCGAGTTCTTGTTCGGCACTCACTTTAAGAGTACGGTAAAAATAGTCGTAGGTTGAATAGAAAGACTGCAGATCATGCTCGGGATCAATGCTTTTCAAGGGATCACTCCAATATCCTTTGGAGAGACTTTTCATATGTGTTTCAACTTCGATGATGGGTGAAATCATTTGTTTGAAAAAAGCCTTAGTCATCGTGTAGCAAGCGATACAAAAAGCCGCAAAGCTGATGAATAGAAAACTCATGATCCAACTGGATTCCCGCTCAAGGTGCTGGACAAGTTGTGGATTTTGATCAAAGGCCAATTCGCTGAACAACTTGTAGTTTTGATGGATAAAGTAGTAGCTTGGCAAAAAAAACAAAAGGGCACACAGCGCCAACAGACTACAAAGTATAGTCAGGTTTCTTGAGAACATTTTCGAAATCTGACTGTTGACTGTTGTCCTATTTCGATCTGAACGGCTTTTAATCCAACGGCCTGTTGTTAGCATACTCTCCTATCGGCACATCATGGCTAGAAGTTGAGATTTTTTTTGTCTCAGAATGAGACTTTAGCTACTATGGAATGAACCATATCCTCGGAGAAAATGATGTCTCGACCAATCTGTTACAGCTTATTTGTAAGTTTGATTCTTTCTTCACTTTTGGCCTGTAGCTCTTCCCAGACCCAAGAGTCCAGTTCGCCTTTGGTCGAAGACAAGTACAAGCTTTCTGAAGATAGAAAAAAATTAGACGAACTTCGTAAAGAGATTCCAGAAGATAAAAAAAATCAAAATGATGAGTTGGCTTTTTTGCTGCAAAATATGTCACAAGTTCAAATGCCGCCGTCGCAAGTTCGCGACAAATTCAACAATGTGCTAAGAAAAAAAAGAGACCTTTTTCAAAAAGACATGAAGAAAAAACGTGAAGATTTTGTGAAATCTGAAAAAACTGAAAAAGAGGCCTTTTTAAAAGATATTGAACAAGAACGAAAGAATTTTTCA
>DGYJ01000023.1:10554-18341 GCA_002396665.1 Bdellovibrionaceae bacterium UBA5009 | reverse complement strand
CCGACGTGAATTTTATAGTGATATCGAAGCTAAGCGAAAAGACTTTTTCGCAGGACAGCGAGAGAAAAGAGATTCTTTCGAATCTGATATGCGTGACCAAAGAAAAAATTTTGATGATTACGCACGTGAAAAAACAAGTGAATTTAATCAAGAGCATCGTGCCTATAGTAAAAAGTATGAAGAGTTAAAAAAAGAAAAAGAAGATGCAAAGAAAAAAACAAATTCGACAAGTTCAAATTTAAATTCGAATGCAAGTGCAAACTCGGGCCCTGGTCTTACGAATGAAGATATTGATGAGGCCTTTCGAAGACTTAAAAATAAAGCTGCCGATCCTTTAGAGCCCGGACAGTAATTGGAAAATTTAAAACTTTTTGGCTATTTTTTAAAATTAGGGGTATTGGGCTTTGGTGGTCCATTAGCTCTTGTTTCAATGATGCAAAAAGATCTGGTTGAAGATCGCAAATGGGTCACCCAGGCCGAATTTGAACAAGCCTTGGCTTTGATTAAAGCTTTGCCTGGAGCATTGGCATTAAGTACCGCGACGTATTTAGGAAGAAAAAAGGGCGGAGTCCTTGGTGGCACACTCGCGGCTCTGGGACTTATCTTGCCAACATTTTTGATTATGATCGTGCTCGGAGAATACTACACGCAGTTTCGATCAGCGACTTGGTTTCAAAGTTTTTTCACTGGGCTTCAAGGCGGGGCTTTGGCTTTGATCGCGTACTCTTTGTATCAATTGGCCAGACCGTCGTTAAGATTAGTGTCGTTTTGGATTATTTTTGTTTTAGGAACATTTATTTTTTATTTCCATTTGGGGCCAGAACCATTCTGGATTTTGTTTTCTGGATTTTGCATGGTTCTGTGGAAAAAGAATTTTTTCTTGAAAAACAAATTAAATTCTTTTGCGCTAATCACACCGATTTTGTCAGGCGGCGGATTAGCGTTGCAATCCATGGATGCATTTGAAAAAAATCAAAAACTATTTTGGATTTGCTTTAAGGCCGGAGCCCTTGTGTTTGGCTCTGGCTTGGCCATGATTCCAATTTTTGAAAAAGATTTTGTCCAGCAGCTTCATTGGTTGTCTTCAGATGAATTTTTTGATGCCGTAGCTTTTGGTCAGATGACCCCTGGGCCTGTTCTGATGACGACGACATGGATTGGCTACAGATTGAATGGATTGGCCGGGGCAACAGCAGCCACAGTCGGAGTGTTTTTACCAAGTTTTTTTCATATGCAAACATGGTTTCCAGTTTTCATGAGTCGTATGTCAAAAATGACTTGGATTCAGGATTTTGTGAAGGGAGCAATATCTTTTATTTTGGCGGCACTGTTTGTGGTTTGCGTGCAAACATTTGCCCATCAGTCCAAATCCCTGACGTCTGTCATTTCAATTCTGCTGGCTTTGTTTTTAGTTTTTAAATGGAAGTTAAAGTCGTGGCAAGTTTTATTGGCCTGTGGCCTGTTCACTTTTGGGATAGGTTTTTTTTAAACTAATCTTTCATTTTTGAAAGATAGTCCCTGTAAATTTCCATCATAACGCCGAAAAGATCTTTTTCGATTTCAGGGGATGGTTTGTGAAATTCAAAACCTAACTCTAATCCATTTGCTCTTTTAACTTGATGTCGAAGGTAGCAGGGAATTTTTAAATTTCTTCGTTTGGGAAATGATAATGTCACTTCAAATGGATCGCCAATTTTAAATGTAGGTTTCACATCTGCGACCATCAAGCGGCAGCCACGGGCACTCAGGTCGACACTGTCAGCGCCCATCAAGCCCTCTTCGCTATGAAGAATAGTCGCAGAAGATTTAAAGTCAGAGGGGATTTTCATTCTAAAGTTTTGACGTCGCTGCAATAGAAAGAAATCACTTTTGATTAAAAATTTAAATCTGTTCCCAATTCGGATTGTGTCTGCAATAAAAAAATACTTTTCGTCGAGTAAGTCAAATTGGGCAATCACTTCAACGGGTATTTCTTGAATGTTCACTTCGGGATCGGAAAGCAATTTTATTTGTGTGGCTTTTGTTGGGGCCTTCAAAGTCATTTTTTGAAGACCGTCGATACGGACGAACTCAAGATAAAAAATATTTTGATTTTTCGCCTTGCAAAGAAACAATGGCGGCTGCTTCACCATCTCGACAAAAAGATTTTTCTTTTTGTCGAGATCACTAACAGCCTTAAAAAAATTCTTTGATTTTGGTAGCATCCCTATAAGGATACGAAAGGATCCTTATACCAGCAAGGGGGTCTAGCTCCTTGTTTCATAAAACTTCCAAGATGGCAGGCTCCTTGTCTTGGATCTTTAGAATTTGGGACATTTTCAGATACTCGGCAAACAGAGCCAGCAAAGTAGGTATCAACACGGCATTGGACAGTGGCGGGGTAGCTTTCAAGTGTTGCAGGTACAATTGTTCGGTCAGGCGCTTGAAAGCTGAGCTTTCTAGGATCTGCTCCTTGGACAACAGTTGCTAAAACACGTCCCAATGTAAGTCCAGCCATTGAGCTTCTCATGCAAATTGCAGCCTGTTTAAAATCACGTGGAAAACTTTGAAGGCATTTTTTACGAACGTCAAAGTCAACGGGGGCTTTTTGTGCCCATTCTTCATTGTTTCCGATTTGATTAAGCACAACACGCATACATTTTGAAGCTGCAAAATAGTCAGCTTGCCCTTCGGCAGAAGCCCAAGTGGGTTGGCCATTTTCTGTGTAAACGGGAGCTCCTCCTAAGTGATGTCCTACCTCATGGCAAGCAACCATCAGTAGGCCTTCAGCTGTCATGTAAGGATGCCGAGCAAGTCCGCCGAACATAGCAATGGCGCGCACTGGAGTCGATACCTGTGGTAATTCTGGAGTGTCTGAGGGATCGCGATTTGGCACCAGTGGTGTGGCAAAGGCGTTCACATCGTTATTGGTCCAAAGTGGAAAAATACGAAGATTTCCTAACCCACGCTGTTTAAAAATTGGCGCATAGGTAACTTGAACGGCTTCAAGGATTCTTTTGAATTGAAGGCCAGAAATATTGTAGCCAACATCATTTTGTCGTACTGGAAATTTCAATCTATTGGCTGGAAAAAACTGGCATGTTTTTAACTTTTCAGTTCTTTGTGAAAGAAGCTGATACTGCACATTTTTTGGATTCAATGTCACAGATGAAAAAAATAGTACGGAAGCTAAGCTAAGCCCGCACACTTTTAAATTTTGCGAAAATGTAAACTTCATGATTTTCCCCCTCATGATAAACAGGGTCTAGCCCTGTTTTGAGCAAAGGTTCTATGTTTGATGCTGTTCCATGACAAGTATATTTTTTCTGAGGGAGGCATAAGATATTCTTATGCTATAAATTGCTAAATATTGACGCATCGCAGAATGTGAAATTTTCTTGATTGGTAGGACACTTTAAATTGTGAGAAATCATCATCTCCACTTGTTAAATATTGAAAATATTGGGGTATTTATGCCGAAAACCAGTGCAAATGACAGATCCAGATTTACATCCGAAGATATGCTTTCCCATTTTGGAAAAAGCTTTCCTGAAGTGAATTTGATGAAGCAAGAAATATATTGGCTGCACAAGCAAATTTCGGCGACCTTGGATTCGCAAATGGAAAGTATGCTTGCTGAATACGATCTGTCATCTGGTCGTTTTTTGCTGTTGATACTATTGAATCAATATCCTGAAGGACTTCGCCCGACCGAGCTTGCTCAATTGTCTGGAGTTACTCAGGCCACAATTTCGGGTTTGTTGCTTTCCCTTGAAAGGGCAAAACTTGTGAGCAGAGAAATGCATCATTCAGACGCAAGATCTTTTGTCATACGCATGACGCCCTCTGGAATTGATCAATACAAAATTCTTCAGCCACTTTTTTTAAAAATTGTGGACCAATTTTATACTTACTTGGATTCAACAGAAGTTAATTTTTTGAAAAATATTTTACAAAAAATGATTATTACAAAAACAGAGTCAGAAGCTTCCCTGAACTAGTTTCAGTTTGCACTGCTGGATGCAATTTGGGTAATTTCCTTTAGGAATACGGGCGCCGATCAGTGTTGCCTCGTAGTCTTTCGCTTCGAAATGTGAATTTGGATTACAATCCGTGATATCTTTTTCTTCTTTTAGCCAAGCTAAGTATTTCGCAGTTCTAAAATCTACGTCCTGTGCAATTCTGCACCCCATATAACAGTGAGCCATTTTGTCATTTTTAAGTTGTGTGGCCGTTTTTTTGTTGGATTTGTAAAGGCCATAGGCTCGGGCTAACTGAAATGGATTGGGGATGATTTTGTTTTTTTTCTGCCAGTAGTCGACATGAAATTGCCAGGCTTGTTCTGATGAATAAATTTTTTCTGTCGTTGGGTCGATTTCTTTTTTCCAGCAATCATGACTTGATGCCATGGCACTGCCAGAACTCATTATCAATATCGACATTAAAATAGTTTTGAATTTAATCATGCCGCAATTTAACTGATTTTGCTGTGAAGACCTAAATATATTAAAATGTCGATATTCTAGACATATAAAAAAAACAGGGCGATTTGCCAAATTGACGCTGTCTCATTTAGGAGCAAGAAGAAAGTCTAGGTTAGGACTCAAGCTTATCTGACAAGGGACCGATATTTAGACTGTCCAACAATTCAAAGAAAGGATGAACCATGAATTCATCACTGCCCCAGGCTTATCAGTTTCTTATCCATACTCCAGAAAAAGGTTTAAGATCTGTCTTGATTGACCAGGCTTTTACAGAGGCTCACTTTCAGTTAATGATGAAGGTGGTCCGCGGATGTGACGAAGTGAAATTTTGCGAACATTTTTCAGCACAAACTTTTCCAAAAGTTAAAATGACAGCCAATGATTTAAAATTAAAAGAAAAGTTTTGGTCAGATCTAGAGAAAAAACTTCTGCAACAGGGGCTTATGGTTGCAGAGCCAAAAGCGGCCTAAGAACTTGATCGAAAAAAGCCAAACCCTTTGCTTGGCCTTCGCGGGCCGGGAAAAAGAGCTGGCCCAGGAGCTCTCTTTCTGGAAAATCGAATTTGTCCAGAAGGGAGCTTTCTTTTTTGTCATTCAAGGAAATTGTGAAAATTTAATTTTTGCAAGAGATGTATGGTTCGACCTTCAATATGTCAAATTTGAGAGTATATCTGAAGCAACTAAAAAATTAAAAGAGCATAAAGTTTTTTGGGTTTCGACGGCGATGGATTCTTTTCGTCGGGCCGAGCTTATTCAGCAGGGATTGCCCTCGCTCAAATTAAAACCAATTCCATTCTTAAAGTATCAGACACAAAAGAAATTTGCAGCGTGGCTGATGTTAGATGCAAATTCTTTAGTCTATTCTTTGCGTCCACGAAGTCGAATTCCTTTGAATGATTTTAGTCTTGTTGAGGACAAGGAAAATCCACCGAATCGAGCCTATCTAAAGCTGTGGGAAATTTTTACGTTTTATATAGTTGGTCCAAAGCCAGGGGACCGTGTGATTGATGTGGGCAGTTCCCCTGGGGGCTGGACATGGGTTCTTTCAGAAATGGGGGCCGAGGTGTTTAGTTATGACAAGGCCCCGTTGCGTGAAGATATTCAGAAAAGAAAAACTGTACATTACAAAAGTGCTGATGTTTTCAAGTTGGACCCAAAACTAAATGGAGTCATGGATTGGTTTTTGAGTGATATAATTTGCACTCCAGAAAAGTTATTAGAACTTGTTCAAGTTTGGATTCGCGCCGGCATGGCAAAGAACTTTGTATGCACTTTGAAGTTTAAAGGGGATGTGGATTTTCAACTGATACAAGATTGGATGGGACACATTCGAAAAGCTGAACAGACTTCTGGTCAGCCTCTAGGTGACAGGGTCTTTGGCTTCCATCACCTTCACCAAAATAAGAATGAAGTGACGTGGTTTTACATTCAGCCTCAATATTTGAGGGGCGACAAATAGTGTCCCGCTGTTTTGACCCTAGTCATAGTCAGCAAGGAGATAAGCTTATTCGGGGTTCAGGTCGAAATAATTGGTTCTGAGGCCTGTTTGTTAGAGAGCATGTGGCATCTTTTTAGCAGTGCTGTTGAAGGATGTTTAAAGCCCCTATTTTATTGATTTTTATGACGTTATTTTTAGAAGCCACAAGTGGTTTAGCGGCATCCCGTTTGTGTCTTCAGACGTTTAAAGATTCGCGGACAGCACGAATTCAAAAGGTCTTAGTTTTTGACGGGCACTTACTCAGAGCTCACTTGGCCCCAATGAAAGAGCTTTTTTCGTTTAATTTGAAACACGAATTTTCATTGTCTGATTTTCCAAGTGACCAGAAATTGGTTGCCGACTTAAAATCTTTGATGTTTTCAAAAAGCATAAGCGAATCCCAAGCGGAAAATATTTTACAGTTTTTAGAAAAAAATCACATTCAAAATAAACAAATCATTAAAGAGTCAAAGTTTTTTAGTTTAGACTCTGTTCAGACAACAGCTCTTCGCTTAGTCCGCGTGCTAGATCGTGATATCGAGCTACTTCCTGCTGTAGCAAGGCCCACGCCCGTTATTTTTCAGCAGGCAAAAGAAAGAATTTTAATGCTGGCAGGCTTTTCTCATTCACAAATTGAGTATTTAAAAGATAATCGGCTTTTAAATGATGATGTTTTATCGACCACTCGATACAGTTTTGAGACTGAACCGACTCAAGTGACTCGTGAAGCGATATGGGCTTCAAATCAAAACCTTATTGAGCAGTCCTACAAATTGACTGAAAACACAAAGTCGAACTCAGGGCGAATTCGAAAGATCAGCTTTGAAATGGCAGAAAAATTGAATGACGATGTGGCATTTCACCCAGTTTTAGAGTTTGATTCCCGTCATAAATATGACCCAGATGAGTCCACTGGATTTTGTTTTGGAAGAGCCTGCGCAGTTCATGGTGAAGCGATTCCTAGGGGGATTGATAAACGCTCAATAAGAAAAGTCTTTTTGTACGGCCCAATGCAGGGAAATGTTGGCAACACCTGGATCTTCCATGTTGCAACGGCTATTGAAAGTGACCGCGGTGGTTTTTGGGTTATTGATCCTAACTTTGATAACCCAATGAAAGTAGAGCAGTGGTTAGAAATTTACCAAAAAAATTCCCAGGATGGACGATTGAGGCTTTTCTTTACTCCTGCGGATAGATTCGGCGCTGATGGTTTTCATCCCTATCAGAATAATGAATCAGGTCTCAAAAATCCATTTTACAGAAATTATTTTGTCGATTGGTTTCAAGACTTTAAGGCACGACTGAAGTTGAAAAAACAAACTAATCCTTAATCCAAAAGTGAAGAAACCCAGTTGATTCCAGCGCCAAGGTTGACGCCATCAAATCTGTAGCCATAAAAAATTCGAATGTCTTGGCTCGCCTGATTTAATGATTCCTTTTCAATTTTAGTTTCGAAGGCATTGTTAAATAAAGACAAACCAAGTTGATGTTTTTTTCCATTGTATCCAAGATTGACAAACGCATTCACGGACGTACTTCCTGAAGAGTCTGCTGTCATGGAATCGTTCAAATCGAAAAAAGATTTTTGCTCCAAGCTTCCGCCGACCGTAAGTAATAAAGCAGCTTGGAAGTTGGCGTAGACATAAACCCCAGCAAGGCCAAGACCAGCCCCTGCAGAGTTGCGGTCAATTTTTTTATAAAGACTATACTTCGGAAAACTAGATTGTAAATCTGTTGGTACAAAAGATCCCTGATCAGTAATAGTTGTTTTATTTAAATTTACAAAAATTAGGCTCGCCCAAGTGGTTTCATTCTGCCGTCCTGAAAAGTTGAATGTGGCGGGCAAGG
>DGYJ01000023.1:5825-10405 GCA_002396665.1 Bdellovibrionaceae bacterium UBA5009 | reverse complement strand
GGGCAAGGAAAATCTGTCACTATTGAAGTTGTGTATCCAAAGGGCATTTGTTCTTTGCATCCTAAGTTCGGGCCTTTGATAATAGACCGTCGAGTTCGCAAGTTGCCCGTTTTTTTGATAAAATCCCTTGTTGTTTTGATATGAAAAATCCCAAGTGTTCTTTCCAAGCAGGCGCAGGGAATAATCCTGAAGTGTCGAAGCCCCTTTGTTTTCAATGTCAGAGGCTGGCGTAGCGGTCGAGATCGTTAAGCCAAGATTTCGATATCCAAAGGCGACTCCAATTCGCCCCGAAGCATTAGATTCATAGCGTACAAGATCAGAATTTGAAATGGCCTGATTTTTCATCGTTAGAGCCATGGTGCTACCAGCCAATCCGGGCTGAACATTAAGGACATCAGCGTTCTCTTTTTCTACATTGGCATAGATCTTCATTGAACAAAACTCAACACAGAAAAAAAGTATAAAAATGAACTGCTTCATAATTAAAATCATAATCACTCGCTGGTGTCAGTCAATTCAACTTGCAGTTGGCCCAGTCCTTGCTTAGTCTTTTTGTGGGGAAGAAAACAGGATCAAAACGCCACCAGGGGGACCAATGAGACTTTTAAAAGCAACTCTATTCAGCGCAACTTTGCTAGTTGCCGTTAGTTCATTTTCACAAACTTTGATGCAAGAGAAGGACTGGACTTTGAGCCTTCTGACAAGCGATTCAGCTCCGCAGGGCGTCTGTGTTCTGTCGACTTCTAAAAAAGAGAATAAAACTCTGTATACACTCGAGATCATGAAAAGAAAATCGACTGTTTCGCCAGTGGAAATTTTTATTCGCCAAGTTGGTACAGATATAAATGCAACAGCTATGGTTGCGAACTTTGAAGATCAAAAAGATATTCTTTATAGTTTTGCGACCATTGCAAGCCAAGGTGGGACATCAACATTTTTTCATATCCCTCGAAATACTGAATTACTATTTCAAAAT
This sequence comes from Bdellovibrionaceae bacterium UBA5009, assembly GCA_002396665.1. GTDB lineage: Bacteria > Bdellovibrionota > Bdellovibrionia > Bdellovibrionales > Bdellovibrionaceae > UBA5009. The sequence goes on along the minus strand of DGYJ01000023.1, from coordinate 9,429 downwards.
ATGATCAATAAAAATCAACTTCGCGGATTCACGCAAGGGGGATCCAAGGATTATAAAATTAAATTTTCATACAAAGGATTTGCAAAGGTTTTACAAGCTTTTCAAACACAATGTATGGGCGAAGCAGTGGCATCGAATAAAGATTTTGAATCAGTTTTTCTTGTGGACATGCAAAAAAATATTTATCCAATGTCATTGAATGCTGCTTCTGTAGGTCAGTTACGACAATTGCTTTACGAGGCCTATGGAATTTTTAAAAATCAGCAACAAAACCAATCTGCTCTTGAGCAATTACGGGCTCAGTATCTAGGACAAATTCAAGAGTCTGAGCAACTTACAGCGCTGGTTGGTCGAATTTCCCAACGGGATCTTCCGGGGCTTCGAGCCTCTTTGTCTAGAAGTGAAGCTGAACAAAAAAAATCTGAATCTGATTTGGTGTCTGTCACTTCTCAAATTCCTGGTTTCCAACAGGAGCTTCGACAGGCGCAAGCTAGATTTCAAAATGCACAACGTGCAATTGCACCGTTCGTGGACGAATACAATTCCCGCACGACAAGTTTGTCCTCAGCCCAATCCATGCTTGATCAGTCTATACGACGACTTCAGCAGGTTGAATCAAGCATCCGTGCCATCGTACAGGATATTTCTAGTTTGAATTCAGAATCTAGTCAGTTGCAATACACTTCGAACCGTTTACGTGAAGAGCTTCGCCGTGCTGACTACGAACTTAGAAGCGCAGAAAGTGCAAACCGAGCTTACAATGCGGATATGGAAATTCGTAAACGTTTGGATGCAGATGCTTCTTACCAGAATGCTTTGCGCGAACTCACGAGTGCAAAGAGGGATTTGGAACGTCTTGATGCTTCGAAGCGAACTGCGCAGGCGGATCTTCAGAAAAAACAAGAAGAGCTTCGCGCTTGCCAAGGAATTGCTGGACAAGAATGTGCAGCTCAAACGGCAGCAGTTTCCCAAGCTCAAGGAGTCTTGACCACTGCAAATCAAGCCTATGAATCACAACGATCAATAATTCAATCGGCGCAAAGTCGGGTTGATTCGCAGCGATCTGTCGTTGAAAAAGAAGTTCGTCGATTTAAGGATCGTCTAGAGTCTGCTGAACGTGATGCAAGATATCGCTACGATCGTATATCAGATTCTTTAAGACAAGCAGAGCTTCGTTTGCAAATTATTAACGGGTCAGAACTTCCGAGCCGTTATAGATCTTTACAACAACTTGAATCTGAAAAACCACAGGTGCAAAGTCAAATTTCCTACGGTCAGTCCCAAGTTGCACAGTTGCAAAACGAATTGCGCGCATTCAGGGCCCGTGTGGGTTGGGATGCTAAAAAGCAAGAGCTTGATACGGCATCAGAACTACAATATGAAAAAGACGAGCAATTGTCTTCTGCACTTGGCTTGAAATCAAATCTTGAAAGCCGAATTGTGAATTTGAAACAAGAGCAAATTTCTTTAAAAGCTGAAATTGCTAAGCAAAGTCAAATTTTATCACAGTCACAAACAAGACTTTCTGCTCTGAATGTCCAATTGCAACCTTACATGAGTCGTAAATTACAATTAGAGCAAGTGGCAAGTGATCTGCAAAGACAGATGGGCGATAAAAAAGCCCAGTACAATAATTTGATACCGGCTTCTAAGTAAAGTTATTCGATTTATCGAAGGAACTAATTCCCGTTATTATTTGAATCAGCTCCCGTGGTAGCAGCAGTTGCGCGGGAGCAGCGAGTACAGCTGCTTTCTGCAGAAATCCAATTATTGATATTGTATTGTTTTTCGAATGTGTCCTGAACTTCTGGAGCAAATTGATCTTTAAAAAAATCAATTCCTGTGGCCTGCTCGACGGAGCGGATGCTGACAGCCCTTTCTTTAAAGGGGTCACCGTCATCACTTTGATTATAAATAAAACCAATTCCTTGATAGTGACCATTGCTATAAGCCACAACAATTTTATAGAACTGTTTAGGAACAGCGACACAGGATTCAAGGAGTGGGAACTGTTGATTGTTCAAAACAGGTCCTGTGTAGACTTTTACTTCGCCTAATCCGCAGGCCCAAGAACGAACCCGTTCTTCAAGTTTGTTCCATGCCCTTTGATTTAGATTTTTAGATTGTGGCGACATATTGGTCATAAAGAATGATTCGGCGTCAGCTTCTGGGTTCCAGCGAAAGTCACCTGAAGGGGCCATGTGGCCACGGTCATAACCTGTGATGGAGCCTTTGTAGTCTTTTTCGGTGACGCGTGCGATTTGAAATTGGCTTAAGAAAGGATCTGCTTTGAATTTGTCGGTTCTCTTCGCGCAGCTGTATTCAAGGTTTGATTTTTTAATCTCGTGGTAGACCCAGTTGGATACACGGTAATTAAAATTATAAGATAGCTTGTACGCCTTGTGGGCAATAATTAACTCGTTGGGATCAATATTTTTGCCAGCCATATCCTGTGCAAGTTTTTGTTTGCACGCCAAAGCAAGGGTGGCCTGATCTGCTGGAATACTTGTAGCATCTCGCCCAGTGCCACCATTATTTTTGTAAGTGACTTGCTGAGTTGGGTTTTGAGCGGTCGGTGGCAACGGCAAGGGCAGTTGTGTTGGCGTGCTGTTCTGATTTGGGAGTGGCAAGGGCAGTTGCGTATTTGATGCGCCAGAGCCAACTGGATTACTTGCTGCAGCGGGATCCCGGGATGAATCATCCTGGCGGTATGTTGTTGCGCAACCAATTAAGCAGCAAAGACCTAGAACTAAAATTCCATGGAATTTCATAAAACCTCATTTTTTAGAATAAAATAATATTTCTTTGATTCTACATGAAGCTTTGCCTGGTGACATGGGGTCTGATAAAGTTCAACACCTCGGGCCAGTTGAATCTGTGGGTCCAGTAAGATACTTTGTTTTGCAGTGTTCAATAACCAGACCTACCGGAGGATTTATGAAATTGTATTTTAGCCCTGGCGCGTGTTCATTGGCCAGTCATATTGCATTGGTTGAAAGTGGACTTCCATTTGAGTCTGAAAAAGTTTCTTTGCGTGATAAAAAAACACAAACCGGAAAAGATTTTAATGTCATAAGTTCAAAAGGCTACGTTCCGATTTTAGAAATTGAGTCTGGCGTTTATCTTTCAGAAGGTGCTGTGATTTTGCAATATATTGCAGACAAAGCTGTTGGAAAAAACTTAGCACCTGCCATGGGGACTCTTGAACGATACCGTTGCCAAGAGTGGTTGAACTTTATTGCGACAGAGGTTCACAAAGGATTTTCTCCATTATGGAATCCAAAGCTCAAGGCCGATGAAAAAGAAAGAGTGATTCAAAACTTATCCCGACGAATTAATTATTTTAATAATCATTTTGCATCGAATGATTTTGTCATGGGCTCAAAATGGACGATTGCAGATGCCTATCTATTCACTGTTTTAAGCTGGGCCGGAATGGTTCATTTAAGCTTGGGATCTTGGCCACATATCGTTGGCTATATGACAAGAATGAAAAGTTTATCCTCGGTTCAAACTGCCATGCAAAATGAAGGTCTTGTTTAGTCGTGAAGAGCTCTTCGAATTTAAAGTCAAAGATAGTTAAATTAGAAAAAGAAATTTTTAG
>DGYJ01000023.1:1675-5652 GCA_002396665.1 Bdellovibrionaceae bacterium UBA5009 | reverse complement strand
GAAGAAATTTTAAAATTTCTTGGTGGGCCGACTACAAGTGCCAAAATGTCGGCTCGATATGTTGGGGCCCAGGGATTGCCAGGTCGCAAGCCAGATGAAATCAGTCAGTTAAAATTTTTAGGCCAATCCATGCCAAGGCTTCGCGAATGTACTGTAAAAAAATGGAATTCGTTGCCTCTTGAAGAATCTTTACAAGTGCAATACTGGCACGGACTTTTTTTGCATACCAAATATTTTGATCTTAAGAGTATTGCGCTTTATTGGCTGGGTTTACGAAAAAAGCGCAGCCAAAGGTTGTCATTACTTACGCATCATCAACTGACACAAATGGTAGAAGAAGTGGACAATTGGGCGACAAGTGATGGTTTGTCAGACATTTACGCCGACTACCTCGAAAGCAATCCTAAAATGCTAGCGACTTTAAAAAAGTGGAATAAATCTAAAAACCCATGGACGCGTAGGCAGTCCATAGTTGGGCTGTACTGTTATGCTAGGATGCGAAACAAAGTGGTTCCGCCAAAGATTGCATTGCAGCTGGTTAAGCCGCTGTTGCTAGACCATCATGTTTATGTTCAAAAGGGTGTTGGCTGGACTTTACGTGAAGTTTTTAATGTGAACCCCAAGGATCAGGTCAAGTTTGTTAAAAAAAATTTACATTTAATAAGTTCCACGGCTTGGTTTGCCACAAGCGAGTTTTACCCCCTGGATTTAAAGGCGGAACTTGTACAAAAACGTAAAACTTATAGACAAAAAAAAGTACAATCTAAAGGTCTAGTTTTATTAAATACACCGGCCTTGAAAAAAAAATGAATATGCGAGATCATAATACCTTATGAAGCCCAATGATTTTAAAATACTTGTTGTTGATGATGAAGTTGATTTAGCAGATATCATGAAAGACTTTCTTTGCCTTGAAGGTTTTGATGTCCTTATTGCTAATGACGGAGCACAGGCCTTAGACATCGTAAATAAAACTAAGGTGCATGCCATTATTTCAGATATTCGAATGCCAAAGATGGATGGGGTTGAGCTTCTTAAGAGCGTAAAGAAAATTCATCCAGACATTCATTTCATTTTAGTTTCTGGATACTCTGATTATTCAGAAGACCAAGTGCTTAAACTTGGTGCTGAACAACTTTTTGCAAAACCAGTTGAGTTTGAACGGGTCAACCAAGCGGTAAAAAAAGTACTTAAAGTTTAAGACTTAGTTTTATCAGTTTCTTTTACAGATTCACTTTTTTTCGTTTCCGCAGTGCTTTGAATTTTTTCGTGATCCTTGATGTCTTTTGGATCAACTTCGATTTCATTCATTGCTTCTTTAAATCCTCGAATTGCTTTGCCTAAGGATTGTCCAAGTTGTGGCAACTTTTGCGGCCCGAAAAATATTAAAAAAATACCAATAACAATTAACCAGTGAACTAGGCTCATTTCACCCATAAAAACCTCACTTTTTTAGGACTTTCTTCCTATTTTGATATGAAATCAATATTAAAGATGGCTCTGGAATTGAGGGCGATTAATTAATGCTTTTTATCCCATTGAGCAATGTTGTGCAGGCAATTGCGAAAAGTAAAATGGCCGTTGTGATATTAATTTTATACATGGTTTTTGAGTTCAAAACTCGTTTTAAGTAGGAACAAACGCCACTGAGGCTAAGCCACCAGGTGGCCGATCCCATGAATACGCCCAGGATGAGGACAATGGATTGTAGGTATGAGTTTTCACTTCGGCCTAATTGTAGCGCCGCAAAGGCAGCGACAAAGGCCATTATGGTGACTGGATTTGTCAGGGTCAGTGCCAGTGTCGAAATGAAGGCTTTGCCTGCTGATAGTTTTGAAGATGCGACCGAGGATTTTGGATCTTTTGATCTTAAAATTGAAACCCCCATGAGTGCAAAAACAATGGCACTAAATATTTGAAGTGGGCCTTTGTATTGAGCAAAAAAATCAGAAACCCAAGTGACGCCAAAGGCAGCAAGGGCCCCGTAAAATGTGTCGCCAACAGCTGCCCCAAACCCAGTTGAAAAACCAATTTTTAAACCCTGAAATACGGATCTTCGCATACATAAAATATTGATTGGGCCAACCGGGGCCGATATGGCAAAGCCTAGAAAAATCCCTTTTGCAAATAATTCTAACATTTCAGAATAATATCACAGCAAGCAATTGTGAGGACAGTCTAAATTTGGGCCGACATTGTCTTGTTTTGCGAAATTAAGTTGGAATCGTTATTTAGACGATGGGAAAAAAGTAAGTAGGCTTGCACAAGAAAAAATAGAGTCATTAATACAAGGGCGCAGTTGAAAAAGATCATCGAGTCTTTTAGACGAATAATATTCACTGCCCCAACAACATTGTAGCTAAGACATGAAAATACTGCCAATGAGCATAGGGCAGGAATTTTGAAAACTTTGGGCATCGGTCCCATCAGCAGCACGAAAGCCATAGGGTATAAAAACAAAATGTGATACCACCAGGTTAAAGGTGAAAAAAAGAACACTATGGCCAACCAGTAGGAAGCGTCCATTGCTCGATTAAAATGATTTTGTTTTGTGGTTTGCAAATTTTTGCGAACCAAGTGATGGCGATACAATCCAAAGCCAAGGGCCAAAGCCAGTGTTCCAATCCAAAGCCAGCGTGCTGTGATTGAATCGAAGTGGCGAATCAAATATCGTAGGAACCCTTGCACTTCAAAAGTATTGTACTGCTCTGAGGATTGGGTAAGCAAAAGTTGAACCCAATCTTTGTACAATGCCATTGGATTTAGATCGTGAAACCCGATGATCGTAAGAACGTGCAAGATGGCTATTCCAGCGGCAAAACCCCAAATGATTTTCCATTGGCGAAATAACAAATAAAATAAGAGCAATGAATAGTTTAATTTTAATGTGAAAATAAGGGTCGCTATAATTCCTACGCGCAGATAGGATTTTGGATCTTCTTCAATTTGTTGAAATATCCAAGTCACTCCCCAAATTAAAAAACCATTCACTTGGCCAAACCCAATTTCTGTTGATAGCGCATTGATTGAAATAAGTAATAAAAAAGTCCATGAAGAAAGCTTCATATTAATATTAAGCCAACGAGTCCAAAGCTGTACTGCTAGAACCCAAAATCCCAAATTGATGGCATTAAACAAAAAATTTGCGGCCGCGTAAGGGAGCAGCGAAAAAAAACTAAAAATTACGGCCCAGGCTGGGTGGTATTTAAAAGGGGACCATCCATCGGCGAATTGATAAATTGGTAAATTTTGTAGCAATCGATGGCCAGCAAGTGAGTAGACTTTAAAATCAACACCGTTATTGTGTCCGTAGATAAAGATTCCGATTAGCAAAAATGCTAAAACAAAAGCCATTAAAGCCTGTAGGGTCTTTTTTAAGAATTCTGCTTTAAAAAAAAATGAGTCCAGTCATGCCTCGGTGTCATTTCGAAAATACAGAATATAAATATAGTGTGAAGTTTATTTTTGGGCTAGATTTATTTAAAAACTAATTCAGTTTAGGACCTATCCATTAGTGCAGTTAGTTGTCTACTGACTACAGAGTAAGGCATTGGCGCTCACAATTTCCTCCATGCCCGGATCTCCAGATCACAGTAGAAGAGCAAATAACCCCCAAATCGAGATCCTTCGGGCGACAGTGTGGCGTTAATGAAGAATCAGATTTATTGATCCATATTGAAAAGCGGCTATAGGTCTGGTGGGATTTTATGGGGCCCTGTGTTGCACACAAATGCTCGCAAGAGTAGGCATTCCATTTATTCGAGGCTCCGTTCCAGCGACAGCCCGAACTGCCAAGATCCTGGTCCCCTGGGCGACAAGTTTGGCTGTTTCGCATGCACTCGCCAAATCCCAAAAGCTGTGTGCCTTGGCATCCGACCCGGTAAATTACGCCTTCGCTGGGATTTGAATTAAATAGCAGCGAAGATATTGGATAATACCCAGAGGACTCGATTCCGATTAAACTTAAATGCTCATGT
>DGYJ01000023.1:0-1520 GCA_002396665.1 Bdellovibrionaceae bacterium UBA5009 | reverse complement strand
TAAACTTAAATGCTCATGGAGCGCGATCGAGTCCTTAGTGCGTTGGTCTTGAATGGCCATCCAGCGCTTACGATGAATAAGAATAAGTTTTTTGTCTGCATAATTTACAGCGACAGATTCTTGAGTTGAATTTATTGCAGTAACGTAAAGCGGTTTATTAACAACAACGACCTTTACAGATGCATTTTCTAATTCGATCCTTTTTAGAACGGTGCTGAGCTCTGGGTAAGTGGTAGAAAGAGTAGCAACTGCTCTTTTCAGAGAGTGTTGAAAGTCGATTGCAATTTCATCACCACCATTGCCGCTGTAGCCCCCCATTTTTTCAGATTTAATTCCTGTCATTAAAAAAAATGCGACAAGAATGGATATAATTTTAGTAAGATTTTTTTTCATTCTGTTGTCCTTTATTTTGTCAGTGGAAAAAGTTGTACGGATAGCTTGTAAACTTCGTTGCCTTTTTTTGATTCAGCTTTTTTCATAAAGCGAAAAATAAAATCACGAATAATTTCTTTAAAATCCTGAAGATCACTTGTATTCATAGTCATTGTGCACGAGCTAAGATCCCGTAGATGAATAGCAATTTCATCAATGGCTTGCATTGCCAGTTCAAGATCTTGTTGCCTAGCTTTGCGAAGTGCGCTTGAGGGTCTGTCGGATGTTGTCGCTATATTTTTATGGACAGCTCTTAGAGTCCTGCCATGTGGCCGTATAAATCCCAATTCGAGCAAATGATTAAGACACTGCCGCGCTTTGTGTTCAGAAATTGTAAGCCTTTGGGCGATCCATTTTGGATCTGACTGGAAATTTTTTGTTTCAATCAGCGACAGAATGGCATAGTACTCCCATTCCGAAATCATTTTAAAATGAACATCATCTTTTAAGATGTGACTTTTTTCCTCCGGAATGAATTCAAAATTCGCAGTGCTCTTTCGCATTAAATTACTTTTTGAAAAAAGTTCTATTTCCGATGGCGACAAATTCAGTTTTTCAGCAATTTTTTTAGATTTTGATTTTGGAATTCCACGACGTCCTTGTAGCACGCCAAGAAGTGAGGCCGGATCTATTTCAAGATACCGGGCATACGAGCGAAGCGAATAGTTTTTTCGACGATCAATTTTAGCATTAAAGTGATTTCGCAGTGTTTGAAGGTAAAAAGGTTCGGGATTTGTCATTAGTCGTATTATTAAGAGTTGAATTCTTAATAGCAATTTTATTTTAATTTAGACGCGTGTTGCAATTTTTTTGCAACACTTATTGCAAATTCGCCCTAGTTAGATGTTTTCACAGATCACCAAAGTGCAATACCTTAGATGTATGACGAGTGATAAATATAAAATCAAAAGCCGATTTTTGATTCCCGTTCTTAAGAAATATTTGAACAAACATGAAGGCGTTTCTTTGGTTGAGATGCTTGTGGTTCTTGGAATTATGAGTATTCTTGTTTTTGCAATGTTGTCAGTTCAAGAAAATCAACTTAAATCCAACAGTTATTTGGAGTTTCAACTTAAAAAAATTCAGCT
>DGYJ01000016.1 GCA_002396665.1 Bdellovibrionaceae bacterium UBA5009 | reverse complement strand
AGCTGAATTTTTTTAAGTTGAAATTCCAAATAATTATTTGATTTCATTTGAGCGTCTTGCATGGCCATAAACGCAAGCATCATAATACTCATCATGCCAGCAACAACTAAAACTTCGACTAGGGAAAAACCTTTTTCATTTTTTAACATTTTTCTTCATTCACATTTCATCGACTTTACTAAATTTGCAAACGAATTATTTTTGAATAAGAACAACAGCTGGGTCTAGCGCATAGGATCCATTGCTTATCGTTCCTAAAATACTCATAATTATCGTTCCAGAGTTCACCCTTACGCTAGTACCGCCATACTGAGCAGTATCGAAAACTAAAGTCGAAGAAGAACTGTCTGACATATACACGCCATTCAGGGTTACTAACTTATTTTGCCCAGCAAATAAGCTTTCCACGTAAGAACCAAGATGCGACTGGGCGGAACTGCCCCCGCGTATAAATGGATCCAAGCTTACGACTTGGTCAAGAACTGCAGAATTCCAAACACGGTAATTTTTTTTATTATCAATGGAAACGGTTCGCAGAAAGTATGTATCAGCTGCCTTTGTATCGTAACCGCCATCAGTATTTCCAGCAGAAAGGCAGTATTCGTATCTTATAGAATAGTTTGCAGCCTCAGCAGAAAAGCCATCTGCGTTCCAATAGGCATTTGACTGATCATGATGATTCAGCATAGTTGCTCTTCTTATTATTGCCGAGTTTGCACTGGCTTCAATGACTACTCCGGTAGAAAATCCTGATGTATCAACTTGCCTCTGGGAGTCCCCATAAACATCTTCGATTAGAACATTACTGGACGAGTAGCCCAAACGTATAAAGTTTCTACTGTAACCTTTTGCGGATACATAACGAATTACTAAACCATTGATGTTTGCATTTGGAACAGCTCCAGAGAGCAGATTTTCAAATACTCTTTGGCAGTTTTCTGCATGGATATCCGATATTGTTAAATTTGATATCGAGTCCGCAATTTTTATTGCGCCGCCACCAATGTTCAAAAACTCTAAGTCTTTAAATTCCAGATTATTCATCCCTTGTCTCAGATTAAAAATTGCAGACCCTGTCGTCGATGCACCTGTTGGTGTCATCGCAATTTCAGGCCAGGGAGCACTTCGATTGCTCTCGATTATTGCGCGCTTATATTCCTTAAAATTATCTGGATTAAGGCCACGAATGGTGACCTTTGGCTCTCCTGCGCTTGTAGTGGTTTTTAATAATTCTATTCTTGAAGTTACATTGTACTTTCCAAGACCCGAATGGAGGTGAATTTCGCCTCCACCATTATCTTTCAAGAATGAGATGTACGCATTGAGCGAAGATAGTGTGCCTGCATTAGCCCAAGATGTCCCATCTGCAACACCAGCACCAGAAGGGGTAATATACCTGACAAGATTTGACATCGAAGGAGTAAACTGAGGCTCTGCTTCTGACATTATTTGTAGACCAATGAAGTTTAGTTTCGAATAGCCATCTTCTGGGTAAAAAATAATCTTTGTTTCGCTTGAAGAATCGGTCACAGCAAAGTTAATTGTATCCATTTCTGCAATTTCATATTCAGACTTTGTTGCCTTTATTACTTTATTACTTAGATTTCCAATTGATACTTTAAATACATTTTGATCAGAGCTAACTAAATAGATCACTCTTAACTTATAATTGCCTACTGGCAAAGCAAATCGATAAATCAATCCTGGTGAATGGTCAATTGATGTCAGCGCATCTGTTCGATAGGTTTGAAGAATTTCATTTGGCAGATCCTGTGGTAAGCTTGTGCCTCTTCGAACACCAGCAGGTGGGCTTGTAAAACTGCTGCCCAAGCCAAAAGCTCCGGCCCATTTTGCTTGGGTATCAGTGTAAAAATACTTGCTTTGGCTTAGGTCCCTGTCACTAACCCAACCGGGCACTGGGGAGCTTCCGCAAAATATCGAATAGACAGCTATATTAAATAAGTCAGCCTGATCTGCATTGGCAGTATCTTTAGCTTCAAAGAATGAAGAGCAGCCACACAAATAAAATGCACTGACAATTAAAAATATTATTCTGGACATGTTCATATTATAAGTCGAAAAAAAAATAGGTAAATACTTGCAAGAATATTAACTGATATTAATTTAAATAGTTTCTAACCCATCGACAGTATATGTGAAATAACCATTAAGATGTTTCACAAATATGACGATAAATTGTGTATGATAAAAAATAAGTATTTATTTGCGCCTAATCATTGCGAAAGAATGCTGAGCACAGTACTTATTCTTGCCATTTCTGCTTTGTGCTTTTCCTGTGGATTGCAAGGGTCAATTAAAAGTACCGAGACCACTACAAGTGCTGTAAGTGCAACTAGCGACCAATCATTTGTTAACGGAGGCAATAGCTTCGCTAGTGATTCAAGTTTAGGAAACTTAGACAGTTTCAAATTAAATTTTTTAACAAATGGCTTGCCAAGATTAACTATCACATCCGTTGGCAACGTCGGCATCGGCACAACAACGCCGGGTGTCCCATTATACATCAGCACATCATTAGATGGCGGAAGTAATGTTGTGGTTGCAGAAAACTCGTTTGCATCTGCTGGTTCAATTGATGAAACCACTGAATTTGCCCACTATCTTGGCGCTGGCCTCTATGCCGGTGGAATACGAATGGGAAAGGAAGCAGATTATACATCAGCAGCCAACCGTTCTTCTTACATGGGAATATGGACTCGCAATGCCGGCTCTTCGTCAGAAAAAATCCGTGTGACGGCTGCCGGCAACGTCGGTATCAGCACAACTTCACCGCAAACTAAGCTTGCGGTAAACGGCATCATCTCGCCATCGACCGACAACACCTACTCGCTCGGCAACTCGTCGTATCGCTTCACAGACATTTACGCGACAGGCACGATAATTTCGACTTCTGACGAGCGTAGCAAAATAAATATCCGTGACTCTGATCTAGGTCTTGATTTTATCAACAATCTTCGCCCTGTTTCTTACTATTGGAAAGAGGGCGATCCGAAACTGCATTACGGCGTCATTGCACAGGAAACCGAGAAAGCAATTGATCGTGCCAAAAAAAATTCTGGAAGAGAAAACGAAGTTGATAACGTAATTGTGTATCACGACGAAAAAACTGACCGCTATGGTGTTCGTTATACTGAACTCATTGCACCTTTAATTAAAGCAATCCAAGAACTTTACGGTCATTTCATGGGTCACGATAGGCATCTTGCCGATTTAGATCGCAAAATCGCATCTATGAACATTTTAAATGCTGAAAAAGAGGAAGTCGAAACTCTCAAGATTAAAAATGCGAAGCTTGAACAAGAAAATGCGGAAATCAAAGTTCGACTCGACAAGATTGAGAAAATTCTTAAACTGGCTCCCAGCTTATCAAATAAACAGAGAAAATGAATACAACACGTCTTCTATTTTTTTAATAATTGGATCATTACGAAGATCTCTTTTACATGCACCTACACTTGTATGATTCAAAGCAAATGGGCCAACAACCGAAACTTTAGTGTATTCCCAATTTAATTTTGCTGGAATCTCCGAATCAGCCCCAGATGGCTGCAAAAATGAAACTTTAACTGAAATTGACATAACTGCCACACGATCGGCACTAACGCCTATGCCGCATATCCAATTATAATTATGGTTTTCGTCAACATTTGACCACTGTGCCGAATAATTAGCCCCATCGAAACGACTAAAACCTTCGAAAAAAGGAAATATTGTATCTGTTTTTTTAGAATATAATATTTTAACATTTTCACCACGCTGCCTACAGTACATCGCAGGAAAAAACTTATTGCACGAATCCACCGATGAAAGGTCCCCAACATTTGGCAAAGAACCTTGCAAATAGGGCAGCAGTTTTTTTGAGTCAAAAAATTTAAATTGCGGGTGAAATAATAAGGCCACCAATTGCCTTATGCGACTTTCTGGGAATCCCTGCCTGTTCAACGCCATTAATGCTTCATGGATAACCAAGGCTGCCCTATGGGCCAAGGGCATGGCCTCCCACTTGCTTTGTGAAATATAAATTCCATATCCCTGCCTAACAGCGCCCTGATATATTTTTAGCTGTGCCGATAAATCATCTGGATTTGTCTGAAATAATTGCTCGGCAGTGAAAACCCAATTGTAAATTTGAAAAGTTTTAAGAATTGCGCTTGCCAAAATGGGGTCTCGCTGTTTGATATCCTGTACTTTTTTGGAAATCAAATTTGCAACCGAAGAAAATTTAGAATTTTTATTTTTAATCACAGCAGCCACAGAGGGATCTTGAAACTTTCCAATCCATGTCTCTTTTTCAATATTTGCTTCCATTAAATCTAATAAATAAAACCGGCCATGCTTTTTAACAACATGACCGCCCCCTCTAGTATCAAGACCACCTTGTGCGAAGGCAGACACAGTAAAAAAATGCAGAACTAAAATACTTAAAATAAGAACAATATTTTTCATTTCGCGACATCCATTGGGTAATATAGTAGGTTAAGACAATAAACTCGATCAAAGGGACCTTGTCGCCCCATAAGCTCTTTCAATATTGAATTTTTAAAATCGCTCATCCGTTCGCGAATCCAGATGATGTCGTCCTGCTGAACTGAAAGCATAAATGCACCAATTTCCCTTTGATCAGGGCTGCTTCCATAAACAGACTCTTTCGCCTTGTCTAACAACTGCAAGTTATAATCTTTGATATCATTATTTTTTTTATCCGCGACAAACTGTAGCAGCCGTGTTGTTCGCTCCCATCTATCGCCATTTTTTTGAAAAAAACCATTTGAAACAAGCTTGTCAATACTGGATTGAGCTTGGGCCAACGTGATGCCAAGACGTTTCGAAATCCATTCTGCGCTCAGCTGAAACCCTTCAACATGGATCAAAGAAAAAATCGCAGCTGTGTACCACTCTTTAATGGCCGAAAATGTTTTTTCGGTCATTGGCTGACTTTTTTCAGTTGTAAGCTCTGTTAATTTTTTTCTTCCAATCATTCTAGAGACATGACTTCTTGAGTGTTTAGCTTCAACCAAAGTAAGAAATAAAATTGTATTCTTAGCCGACAAGCCTAGCCGATCAGCAACGACCCGTGCCGACGGAACAGACAATCCAATTTTTCGACTTAAAAGCTGGTTTAGCCTTGGTGCTGACATATTTAAGTCTTTTGCGAATGTGCTGGCGGTATAATCAGAATTAATGCTTTTGCGTCTTTCAAATTCATCAATAATAAAGTCTACAAAATCTTTCTTCATGTGAAATAATCATTAGCAAATGTGACGATGGAATTAAAACTTAATTGGAATTAATTGACTTAAAATGCAGGGCATCAAGCGCCCTACGGGATTTGGCAGTTTCTTTCACAATATCCAGTGATTTCGCCACCACCATGATATGTGCCTTCACATCTTGAATATTTATTGGCAAATCCAGCGGGACACGCTGGTGGCGCACAGACAAGACCAACCAGTGGACCATTTGACATGATTCCAAACGGGCAAGACGTGCGGCTTTCAAAGCCCGATGGCAAAGCCCCAGAATAGCATAGGCGATTGCACGTCAATGTGGTCCAAAAGCCTCCGGCATCACTTGCCACACAACCAGTATCGTAGGTTGTCTCCGTCGCCGCGCAAGGAGGTGGCGCACACTCTGTATTTGTAAATTGCGCCGTCAACCATTTGTTCACATTGATCACACAGGATTGAATTGAATAGTTTGGTGGCGGAACTGTCGGTGCATTTACAGTACAACTTGCAAAGTTCACATTTGCACCTGCGAGGACAACGCTAATATTAACGGTTATCGGAATTGTAAGATCACTGGG
>DGYJ01000003.1:9276-13146 GCA_002396665.1 Bdellovibrionaceae bacterium UBA5009 | reverse complement strand
CCCGCATAATTTGTAATTAATTTTCCATTTGGGAAATACCAAGTGGCGCCAGTTTGACCAAAATAATTTGTAGCAATTTTACCATTAGAATAATAAACGGTTGATCCAGTTGCAGGCACTATAAATCCGCTGCATAACGTATTATATACCTCTGTAAAATTTGATATTTCATTATCTGCTGTCGGGTCAACTGAAGCTAAGGCTAATTTGGAAATCTTAATTATTTGCCTTACCTCTTTACAGCCAACTTTTTGTTGCGCAAAAGATTTTGCTGTAAAAATTATTAAAATTAAAAATAAAATTTGTTTCATTTCAAACTCTCCATTTTCACGGAAAGTAATCTAAAAACGTACAAATAACTACAAAATAATTTGAAATTGAATAATGTCTTAATAACTAAACAATCCTAAACACTTATTTTGCTGAAAGGATATAACTTGTGATTCAACAATAGGCTTTACAGCATCTTTAATTCCCGAGTGGAAACTAGATTTTGATAAAACACTTTGTACGTATTCAATTCTAACAATTCTTGCATAGGGAAAATCTTCATTTAGAGCACCCCCTCGAACTGTCAGGCCAAGCAGCCTACCTTCCGAATCGAAAACTGGACCGCCTGACATACCACCCGTAATCCATCCGCCTTTTACTATAAACTCTGCCGTAGGATCAAATGGCGGTATATCTTTTGATTTCTTTTGCATTGATGAAATGATTTGTTGTGCTTCTTCAATTGAAACAACTTGAGCCTCGACTATTGTTTTTTTGTATTGCGCTCTTTCAGGAAATCCAACGGCATAAACATGAGCACCTTGCTCAGCCGATTTAAACGAAAATATACTGCTAAAGTTCTTAATCTTACCAATTTTAAAGCTATCCGAGTAAGTTTTGCTAGTGGTACTAGGATCCAATTCCAAAAGTGATAGTGCAATATCGGCCCTAGGGATAATTGTTTTCCAATCATCAATATCGGAAAACTCCCCCTTGGCTCTGTAAATCGTTGCGCCAACGAACTTTGTCGGAGCGTCTGAACTTGCTATTGAACAAAAAGAGCAAGCATCTTCAAGAGAGCCATCTTGATTTCTGATTATACTTGTTTGAGTTTGAAGCTTTGACAAATCAGAATTTGATGTTGGACGACCAACCACATGATTTGCAGTCAGTGCAACTGCAAAAATTTTACTATTTCCTTCAGTATTCTGTACAGACACAACTGTAGAGGAACCCCAAATAGGTTTAACAAGCATTACAAGACTTGAGGCATCTTGAACTGCCTTAGGAACTTGCTCAAATGGAACGTCACCCGGCCATCCTGCGAAAGCAATACTTGAAAGCAATACTAATGAAATCATACAATACTTAATTACCATTCACCTTTTCATTGCAAATTGCGTTCAATACCTGCACACAATACATTCCAGATGAAGCTTTTCATGTTGTAAAGATTTTGTTCAATTGCCGATTTTTGACTATAAAAAATGAAGTTTTTGATTCGGAAAACACTATTAAACAGTGTAAAACTAATGCTCAAATGTTTATGCAAATAAAATCACAATTTTTCAAAAATACACGCGAAATTAGGTTGTTAAAAAAGCTCCACCATATTTGTTTAAGGAATTACAAACTGAACAGCTATTGCAAAATATAAACTGCTTTGTCATCAGTATTTGATACTGCTTCAAAGCAATATTCAAAATCACCATCGGCAGTAATGAGAAGTGAAAAGCGACTTTTTAAATAGAGATTTGCAATCATAGCGTCTGGCCCACGCATTCCATGTGCGCCCATAAGCTGAACCATGTCCAACCAGTAAATTGGATCTTTGATATAATGATCTGTATCACCCTCTAGTATTTCAATGAAATTAAGTTCGACTTCCTCTTCTAAAATCGCCCACTCATTAACTAGAAAAACCCCAATATATTCATTACAAAAATCTTTCCAACCCGAAGGCCCTGACAGTAGAATTAACTCCCTCCTTAATTTTTTTATGCGAGATTCATCTAGCTTGTATGACTTGCCATCTTTTTTGTAGCTCGCCTCAAGGTCTCTAATATTTTTTAAAAAATTATATAAATTTTTATGGATTGTATTCGATTTCATATTGTTAAAAATTTGTATAGCTCCTTGTGTAACTTGCTTCCTAAAAATGAGGTCGATGAATTCCATTCGGCTAATTACATTTGCAAATAGAGGCAAATGATTCTCACTCAGTAGGTCAACAATTTCCATGGCTTTTTCGTGTAAGCGGTCATCATCGAACGACGCTGCATAAAGAAATCCGGTATCAGCAAAACATTCAGAATTTTTTATATTTGAGCAATACTTTTTAATTTCTTCAGTGGATTTAATGATTTTCATCTACATATCCAAATCATTTTTTAGTTCTTTAGATGTCGCGATTTTTTTATCTTTCACAGAGTTTGGCTTTTCTGTTTGGTTTAAAATCTCCATCAAACCATTAGGTGGTGGCCGTTGCCCCAGCTCCTTTAGTCTTTTTGCAAGTTTTTGAAAGGCTCCTTTTTGAAGCCCTTTTGATTTATTATTTAACATAAATCCTCCTTCTTGTTTTTATAGTTATAAATGATCATTTTGAGCCATCTAAACCCCTGTAATTACTGCAATTCTTTCCGACTTGCTGGTTTTTAATTTCGGAATTCGAATCGTAAATACATTTAAAGCCCTTTGGCGCGAATCTTCTCATGGAATACAAAATCTGCGCCTACTCCTATTCATCAGAAACTTGTCCACAGAATCCATCTTAGCAAAATAAAAAAGGCAGGTTTTCACCTGCCTCAAATTTGATTTGAATTTATAATTTAAAAATTCAGAACAACAAACTAGTGAACTTCTGGAATCACAACTTCGTTGGCATCAGATTCAGAAGTTGGACTCGCAGTAGGGGCAGTCTCTGTTCCAGAATCGCCTTCACCGTCCACTTTTGGTTTCATGGCTTTTGCAACATAGGAAATTAAAGTCACATCCTCGCCACGGCACTCGCCATCTGGGCAACGATTGCTTTTTACGCAGGCATTGACTTGATCGTAAACAAAATCGCGCTCACCGCGCACAAGCACCCCTGCGACTTCTAGCGTTTTAGAATCAAAAACTGCTGATCCGCTGTTGCCACCGTAGGTGTCCAAATTGGCCATAAAAAATCCATTTTTCACTGACCGCACACCTGCACCACCCGCAATTTTAACTGGAATGCCAGATGGGTAACCAATCACAAAAACTGAATCTTGTACCTGGGGAGCTTTTGCAGCCAATTTTAAAATGCGATGACCCTTCACTGGGCGATCAAGCTTAATCAAAGCGTAATCTTGTCCATCATTCACCTGTTCGCGTTTAATGATTTTCGCACATTTATAGACTTCAGAAGAATCAACATCCGTTGCAGCTGCTGTTGGACCATTCATTTTGTAACCAAAAGCAAAGGATGTCGTTGCACATTTTAACTCGTCCGTCACACAATGCCCAGCTGTTGCGATCATATCTTCGCCCACAAGGAAGCCAGAACAAAAAGCTCCAGAAGGTTGATTTCTGTAGGGTTCGTCTTTACAAAGACCGACTTCATCGCCAAAAATCTTTGCCGGGAAAGCCACTTTGCCAGACTCATTCACTGTTAAATCTCCAGATTTAAAAACAGCAACAGTTGAATCCGCAAGTTCCCGTAGATCTGCGCGATCCACCTCAAAAACGTCCGAGCGATTGTCATCGCCGTAGATCACCTTAATATCATTTTTTGCTGACATGGCTTGAACACTAAATACTGAAACAGATAATGCAGCTACTGCTGCTAGGCGTGAAATCCTTTTCACAAGTCCCCCTCGCGTAACCCAAAAGTGATTGAGCTACTGAACTATGAAT
>DGYJ01000003.1:6553-9162 GCA_002396665.1 Bdellovibrionaceae bacterium UBA5009 | reverse complement strand
ATCCTCCATGAATTCATGTTGAATATTTCAGCAAGATGCCTATTTCATCGTCAAAACAATAATTCTTATGGGACTTATTTCTTATTCTTTTGAAGGTAATCAAACGCCATCGCATAGTGTTTAATTTGTTTAATCATCGAGTGCAGCCCATTGGAGCGACTGGGTGATAAGTTTTGATCAAAGCCTATAGCCCGTAGGAACTCCGGCGGATTCGAAAGTATTTCTTGAGGTGTTTGGAGAGAGTAAATTTGCAAGAGCAAAGCCACTAAACCCTTCACAATCAAGGCATCACTATCAGCAAATAACTCAACCTTACCGTCCTGCGTTAGTGATGCGTGCAGCCACACCTGGGACTGACAACCCTTCACCTTATTCTGTTCAGTTCGATACTCTTCAGGAAAGGCAGATAACTTTTTTCCAAGATCGATGATTTTTTTATATTTCTCATCCCAAGATGACAACTTTGAAAACTCATCAATAATTTTTTGCTGCTGGGGATGAATCATTTTTGCTTTTCCTGTGCCTTTAATATTTCAATTTGAGCAAAAAGCTCGTCCTGTATTTGTTGCCCGATTTCACCAGAACTTTCAAGGTAGTCTTTCTTAGAAAAACTTTTTACAAATTCATAGCTGCGAATATAAAAAGCTTCAGGATCCTGGGCCCTGTCCTGCCAGTGTTTTTTAAAGGCTGAAGGACTCATACGATGCGATTTCAATTCTGCAGCTGTGCCCTGGGATCTGTCCAAATACTCAATTTGTTCAGAGATCTGCCTTGGTGAAAAATCTAAATGCACTAGGGCCTCTTCCATCAAAAGCATTTCTGTGTAACTTAACAGATGGCGAACATGGCGCCAGAATTTTTGGCCTTTTTGACCGTAGCTGCTCATGCAATAGAAACTGGTACAAACAGATCCCCGGTACTTCCAAATCCCACAGGAATTGTTTTTCACACTAAAATAGGGGCATAAATAATCCCGGTCTTGACCAAAAATTTTCTTTTTGTTTTTCTGAAAGCCCACCTGGTATTTGACCGATGGCAATAGGCCAATGGGTAAAGCATATTCACGGTTTTTAATTTTCGAACGAATGACTTTTTGAGCTTCTTTATAGCCTTCTGATTTTTGGGAAAGAATGGCCCCCACGGCATAGTTTGGTAAAAAAGGCTGATAGGTACAGCACTTTAAATCTGGCAAATAATCATCGTTTTTTTTGTACTGGGGTTTTGATTTTGCGCAGTTGTCACAGGTGGCCTTGGTTTCATGGATTTGAAACTCGGTGAATTTTGTCTCAAAAAGAGACAGGTATTCGTCTGGTAAAAGATGTCTGACTTTCATTTTTTGTCATCTGCCTAAAAATTGGGTGTGGCCTCACTTATGACTCATTCCAAGACAAAAATAAACCTGTTTTTTCAATAAGTTAGTCCATGTCTCAGTCTAAGACATGGCCCAAGGGTTGCTTTAAGTCTTATCAAGAACAACAACCCAACAAAGGGGTCGATATGAAAACAGCTCTTTTAGTCCTTATTTTAGCATCTTCTTATTTCTCTACTTCGTTTGCAGCCATTAACCCTGCAGATCAAGGCAAAACCTATAACTTTATCTTCCACGGCCCAAAACAAAGCTTCACCATCGAACAAAAAGGCAATACCTACGAAGAAGCCTACGAGCAAGCCGCCCAAAGCTGCATGATCCAAATGCGCGGAAATGCCACCAAATTAAGCGAAGATCAAAAGCTCGACATCGTTGACACCTGTGCGAACCCTCGAACATAATCACAGCAGATTGTTAAACTTAGATGTCGAGGTCAAAATGAGTTTTCTTAAAAAAGTAGGCGATTTTTTATTCGGTAAAGATTCAGATATTTTTGACGACAAAGGCCAAATCCAACATAAGCTGCCAAAGAAAAAATGGGATGCCTGGCATCAGCGCACTAAAGTTGATCCCAGCTACAACTGGCGAAATCACACTGGGATCACAAACTCCCAGCACCCTAAAAAATAATATTCACTTCACAAATTATTGTAATCGGCTTTGCACATCAGAAATAAACTGCAAAGCTTGGATCGGTGTCATCTGATTCAAATTCAACTTCTGTATTTGTTCAGATGTATTTTTAAGCCGGGCCATTTCTGCTTTTAATTTTTCAATCTGCTTTTGAGCCTCAGACATTTGTTCACTGACAATGGCAACCTTGTCCTTTGCTTCCATCAATTCACTTTGCAAATCAAGGGAATCACGACCTGCTTCTGAGACATTGAAGTTTTCAAACAAATCCAACTGAGGGATTTCCGTAACTATCTTTGATCCGTGGCCTGATTCGAGTTGCTTTAAAATTTCTTTTGCACGACTGACGACATCTTGCGGAACCCCTGCCAAATGGGCCACTTGAATTCCGCAGGACTTCTGCGCAGGACCTGTTTTTAAATCATGCAAAAATCGAATCTGACCATTTTTCTCACTCACACTCATGTGGGCATTCAAAATGGGCCACCCTTGCTTTTCAAGTTTTGTGAGCTCGTGATAATGGGTCGCAAAAAGCGTCAACGCTTTTACTTTTTTAACTAAAAATTCTAAAATAGATTGCGCCAACGAAAGCCCATCATAGGTGCTA
>DGYJ01000003.1:5855-6347 GCA_002396665.1 Bdellovibrionaceae bacterium UBA5009 | reverse complement strand
ATCTAAAATAATTAAACTTTTCGCTGTGGCTTCATTCAACATTTCTGCGGTCTCTGTCATTTCAACCATAAATGTCGAAAGACCTTCTGTCAGATGATCACTGGCCCCAATACGTGTATAAATTGCATCGATCAAAGGAAGCTGACAGTCTGTCGCAGGAACATAGGATCCCATTTGCGCCATCAAACTAATCAAAGCCACTTGGCGAAGCACAGTACTTTTACCAGCCATATTTGGACCCGTGATCAACAAAACTTGCCCCGATTGGATTTGAATATCGTTAGGGACATAATCCTTACCAACAAAATGCTCGACGACAGGATGCCTTGCCGCTTTGATCATCACCGTGTTTTCGCTCGATAACTTTGGCCTCGAATATTTGTTTTCTAAACTTAGCCATGACAATGATGTGATAACATCCAGCTCGCTGACGAAATCAGATAATGATAAAATTTCGCTGGCCTGTGATAGCGCTTTTAAGCGAAGACTTTG
>DGYJ01000003.1:4634-5733 GCA_002396665.1 Bdellovibrionaceae bacterium UBA5009 | reverse complement strand
CGCTTTTAAGCGAAGACTTTCATAGACCTCGAATTCAAGATCATTTCTTCGTGACTGGGCCGATAAAACTTTTCTTTCAAGCTCGATCAATTCATCGGTGTAAAAACGTTCGGCATTGGCCAGGGTTTGTTTGCGCTTGTAGTGATCTGGAATTTTGTCTTTATGCGTATGGGTAATTTCAATATAATAACCAAACACATTGTTATAGCGAATTTTTAGACTGCCAATCCCCGTGGATTCTTTTTCTTTTTGCTCCAGAGCTTCGACCAAGGCCTGCGAGTTCGTCGCCAAATCAATCACCTCGTCCAAGCTGCTTGAATAAAATTTTTGAATCAAGCCACCCTGCTTAGTCGAAAGAGGTGGCTCTTCTGAAATGGCTTTTAAGATTTCGTGAGAAAGCGATTGCGTTTGGTTGATCGCTGATGGATTTGAATTTTTATGATACGCTACCGGAGACTCATTTTCTTGAGTCCATAGCAAAACTTGAAAGGCCTGATCAAGGGCCAATCCCAAGGCGCGTAAATCCCGCGCATTGGCCTGAGGAGTAGAAATTTTAGAAAGACGTCTTTCTAAATCACCAAGGCCAAATAAAATTTGTCTTAATTTTTTAAGCTGCTGGGGGCGGTCTCTAAAAAATTGAACCTGATCTTGTCTTTGCTGAATTTCTGACATCGAAGTCAAAGGGAACATCATCCAATGTCTGAGCTTGCGTGACCCCGGCGAAGTTTGGGTTTTATTCAAGATACTAAATAACGAACCCTTGTCTTCACCACGATAATTTTGAAAAATTTCAAGATGTCGCAAGGTCGTTGCTGACATTTTCATTTTTTGATGAAGAGCTCTTTGTTCAAACGGACGCAGTGTTGGCAAATCAATGTTGTTGTTTAAAGTCTTGATGTAACCAAGAAGCCTTTGGGCCGAAATTGGCAATGGATTGGAAGTTTCGCCACCATTGGTATTGGGTATAATTTCTTGATTGAAAAAACTGACCGTAAAATTTTGCTGACGCACTTTGATTTGCTCGTGCAGTTCAGAGTTTTCATGATCCAAAACAATTTCTGCAACATCCATCATATCAAATAATGAATTTAAATTTTTC
>DGYJ01000003.1:0-4500 GCA_002396665.1 Bdellovibrionaceae bacterium UBA5009 | reverse complement strand
AAAATAATGAATTTAAATTTTTCTGATCTAAAAATTCAAAATAAAAGGCTTCGCCGGTTGTCGTATCAATGAAGCTTGCAAATTGGTTGTCGAAGCTCATCATAAAATGGGGTTTGTTAGCCACCAAGGTGTCAGAATCGTAAACCATTCCTGGAGTCAGAACCCGTGTCACAGCCCTTTTGACAAGGCCCTTTGCAAATTTTGGATCTTCGATTTGATCACATATGGCGACCTTAAGGCCATGGGCTAAAAGTTTATTAATGGGTCCCGCGATGGAATGATGGGGAACCCCACACATTGGGGTTTCGTCTTGGGATTTTTTATTTCTTTGAGTCAATGCAATCCCTAAAAGCGGGGCCGCCTTTACGGCATCGTCATGGAACATTTCAAAAAAATCACCCATCCGAAATAACAAAACTTTATCGGGGTGAAGGACTTTGATGTCCCAGTATTGCCGCATGAGGGGGGTCAGATTTTTAGCCTCTGTCATAGAGTTTAGGGTTATCCGGGCTTTTTAGAAGTTGCAACTTGGATGTGTTTTTTGAGGAAATTTCTGGTGATAAATTTCGAATTTTGGCCCTGAATTGCGCGCGGCGTTGCTGCTGGCTATGGTAGTCGTGTAAAGAATAGGCAATCGACCACTTGGGTTCATAACTTTATCGAGCGCTTTGCTATCTCAAGATTCATATAGTATCCAAGCAGGATGAAAATTTATCTCGCAATTAAGTTTCATCCCAACAATCAAAATCAACCGCTGATCGAAGAAATTTCTGAGCAGCTTTCTAAGCTTGGCCACTCTACTGTATGCGCAGTTCGGGATTTCGAAAATTGGGGTAAACAGCAGTTTGAGCCGCGAGATCTTCTCTTGAAAGCATTTAAAGCAATAGAGGACAGCGACCTCGTACTCGTCGAGGCGACTGAAAAAGGTATGGGTGTTGGAATTGAAGCTGGCTTTGCATTTGCTAAAAATATTCCAATTGTTACTGTCGCAAAACCTGACTCTGACATCTCAATCAACCTTCGCAGCCTTTCACGCAAAGTTATTAGGTACTCTCATGTTCGTGAGATCGTCCTTTGAACACCATCGATGGATAAAACTTACCTACTTGTTATTTAGTTAAATAGCATCTAACTCAGGTGATTCGAACAACAACAATCTCGCTCCCCTCAAAAACTGATCAACCTAGAAGTTGTGCAATTTCTGAGGGAGTAGATACAGATCAAGATTCAGATCAAGATTCAGATCCAGACATGTATCACGACCTGGATAACGACCCGTGAATTATTTTCCTGAATATCTACCCACTTACTTTAGCATCCAGTTGTATTTATGTAGCATAAAGTAATGCCAATCATAAATTTGATAGGAACAAAAAAGTGCGTACTTCAAAATAAAATATTAAGTGTTATGATCCGAGACTGAAAAATTGGAATTAATTTTAAAGCGTAGAAAATCACAGACAGAAAAGGAAAATAAAAAAATGAAAAAATTAGCAATTATCGTTCACAGTGGCTACGGACACACTCAATTTTTTGCAAAGCATGTTCTTGAAGGTGCAAAGAATATTCAAGGTGTGACAACCGATCTTTTAACGATCGAAGAGGCCACTCAAAAAATGGCTCAATTGGGATCCTATGATGGATTTATTTTTGGTTCACCGACCTATATGGGAAGCGTTTCTGGTCCCTTTAAAACATTCATGGATACCACTGGTGGAATCTGGCAAAAACAAGAATGGAAAGATAAATTTGCCGCTGGCTTTACAGTTTCAGGATCTCCAAGCGGAGACAAACAAACAACTCTTATCACTTTGATCGTGTTTGCCGCCCAACATGGAATGTTGTGGA
Source organism: Bdellovibrionaceae bacterium UBA5009 (assembly GCA_002396665.1). Classification (GTDB taxonomy): domain Bacteria; phylum Bdellovibrionota; class Bdellovibrionia; order Bdellovibrionales; family Bdellovibrionaceae; genus UBA5009. Next base: position 2,652 of record DGYJ01000003.1, on the reverse strand, counting down.
TCGGAAATTCAATTTTTCCAGAAACGTATTTGGGAGTAAAAGCTGAAGATGCTGCCAACAGACTTGGATCCTATTTGGGGGCCATGGCACAAGCAGGACAAGATGCCCCTGAAAAATCATTTGTCAGTGGTGATCTTAAAACCGCAAAACTTTTTGGCGAACGGGTCGCAAAGGTTTTAGCTGCAAAAGGCTAGTTTATTTTTGTTCATGGGCCATAGACCAGCATATGGCCCAATATATATAAACAAAAAAATTATCTAGACCATGGACGGGTCGCTCTACAAAAAGAAATCGCTAAAAAAGACCATATCTTCTTCGTCTAATCAAAAATCTGTGAAGCAATTTTTATTTTTTCCGAAAAATAGAACATATGCTGAACTCTATAATCTTACTGACAATAGCCTTTGCAAACAGTCCTTTACAGGATCATGACAAGAATTATGATCATGATCCGCTAATTGTAAAATCCTATTTTTGGATTTCTCAAATGGAAAATAAAATTCCTGCAACACTTTGTAACCCAGAAGGCGAATTTGTTGCCTGCTACCAAATATCTGAAGGTCAATGCCTTAAAGAAGTAAAGTCCTTCGCCCGTGATTGTCTGAAAGGCCTCACTTTGCCAAACGAAATTCAAGCCCATTTGGCAGGTGAATTTTGGGGCTATAAAGTAGGTCAATGCATTGGTAAGAATTTTTCAATTAAACATAATCAATCCAGATCAACAACTTCAGAATGTCAAATTCTACAGCCAGAAAATGAAAACTAATTTTTTACTTTTGATATCAATTATACTTTTTAATTCCTGGTCAAATCCAGCGTGGTCATTATCTGAACCATCAAATTGCAATATGTCTGCTATTGATTTAAAAATTAAACTTGCAGCCCTTCGTCGTTCTGTTGCATGTGAATATTACCCAGACAAATGCAATGAAATTTTAGGACTAGGAAAAGTTGCCGCAGGTGCAGCCATCACCGGAGCAACTGCTATCACTGTAAAAAAAGCTGCACAAATAACTGCTCGTTTAGGAAGTTCTATTCGCAACCCCCAAGCGAAAATATGCAGTATTTCTAGGGTTGCTCCTGATTTTCTGCGCATGATGATGGAATGGACTGTGTTAAAAACCGCTTACGCGGCATCCAACTGTTCACCGAATATTCACTTTTTAAATCAAGACTTAGACCGAACCATCCTTGAACACACTTCAGATCTAAGAAGCACCTTGGCCAAACAAAAAGAAGAAATAAAAAAGCTATCTGACCTCCAATCAGAAACACGATCCCAATTGGCCAAAGAACTGGGACTATCAACAAGTGCATCTGAAAAAAAACTTTTGCAAGAGGCACAGGTCAGAATGCATAGACATTCTACACAGCCTGCTCGACCCGTTCCTTCATTGTCAGCGGATGACCTGCACAAAAAAAAATTAGTTCGGGATGCAAGAATGGCTCGCATAGAAGCATTGTCCAGTCCACCAGGGTCCGAAGCCCATATAAGGCACGCAAAGGCCGAAGAAGAATTATTAAAAGCATTCAATAACAATAGGAACTCCCTTGTCGAATTTGTAAATCGTAAAACTCCAGCGCCGCAACCACTATCGCAAAGCAGTCCAAATACTGATAAAATTAAAAATCTAGCAGCAAAGCTAGACAAAATTTCAGAAGCTCAAAATAAAATGGCATCTAACCAAAGCTTCATTTCGAAAAAAATGTTGGACTGGGAGTTTTTTAAATCAAAACAAGGCCTACCTAAAGATCTTGCTAGTGCCAGTCAGCTTTACCTAAAACTTTTCAACAGCGGGGCAAATGTGGCATCTGTTGAAGGGCGATTAACAGCCCTTGAAGCGCGTGCAGGAATTCGAGAAGGTGTTTCTGCATGGAAAGTTGCCAGGGCCGGAGCAAAAACAATCGCAAAGGTCGGAGTCATCACTGTTGCTGGGGCCTTTGGCGGCGCTGCCATGGCTGCTGATTTTGTTTCGTCATCGGCCACTGCCTGTGGGTTAACAACACCCTCTTTTCTTAAAAGAGATAAGGATTGTAACTTAGACTATTCGATCACTAAAAATAACGTTGATGTGGTTTTTAGTGATGTCCTAGGTGATGCAATCATGAACTCTGGCCCAGCAGACAAAGCCACTTATATGTGTTTTATCAAAGCCAATTGGCAAAAACGATTTGGGGTTTGGAAAACAATTTGTCAGCCAGGACCAAAAGATTTTGGAAAATTTCAAAATAAAATCTATGCGAAAAGAGCCGACGGCAAAGAAATATATTTCCAAAACTCTGCAAATCCAGCGGCCATTTATGGATCGATATCTGACTCGTCTTTTTTAGCGCAGGCCTACGAAATATCGTCTTGCTGTCGCGACTCAAATCCACGTATCACGAACAACGAATGCGCACTATACGGTATCAAAATGAATACTCTAAATTCACCATCATCGAATGGCCGAACTCTGCAGCCATCGTCAAGAAATGGGACAAGATAAATTTAAATTCTCAAAATGAGCCTAAGATTTTCGCCTAGTCAAATTTACCTGCAGCAAAACACAAAAAGTCCGAACATGTAAGCATCAGGGGGATGTAAGATGCAACTTTCTTTTCATAGACGTTTTCGCCCGGCCGCTGTCTTTACATTTTTAAGTCTATTTCTGG
>DGYJ01000103.1:4458-12500 GCA_002396665.1 Bdellovibrionaceae bacterium UBA5009 | reverse complement strand
ATCCATATTAATAAAAGTAAATGAAGCATTCCCTGTGTAAGTGGTATTGTTGGTTGTTTCGATATTGACTGAATGATCGCCAGTCATCAAGCCCAGGGTAAAGGCCATGCGAAGATCAAAAAAGTAAGAAATCAAAAGTCCAAAGGTGGGGCCGCTGCCATAGGTTTTACCCATGTTTTCGGTGAACTGTCTTGGTCCACCCGCAAAGCCCACTGAAAAAAATCGCCCATTACGGAAAAAATTAATATCCGCTTCTTCGTCAGAGGCCTCATCAAATTCGCTGTAGTCTGTAAAGGGATCATAGGCTTCATCGGGATCTGTTTGAGCCTTCGAAAAGCTAGGCGTCAGATGAAGAAGAGTGAATGATAGAAGAATTAAAAGAATAGGATAGCGACGGTTTTTCCCCATACAAAGATGATGACTGAAAGTCGCGCGGAAGACAATAAAAACCCTGAAGTATCTCAAAATGGGACAGTGGAGGGGTGTTTAGGAGGGCTTTGTAGGCCCTCCTAAATTGGACTATGCAGAAATTAAGTTCTCTTTACGAGCAGATTGATTAAGGCGATTGCATTCTTCGATCATAGATTTATAAAGCACAAAGCTAAGATCAAGATTATTCAAAATAACTTGTTTTCGTTCAGGCGTATAGGCTTCAACCATTTTCATAGTTTCTGGGTAATGTTCAGCATCGGCCTCGTCATGCACAGATAAATATTGTGAATGAAAATCGAATGCCTTAAACATTCGACGACCTACCTTAGCGCACTGTCTTGTGCTTAGGCCCTCTAAAAGAAGTGAAATTCCAAACAAGGCGTCAGCACCATATTTTTGCAATTCATAGTAAGTGCATTCAACTAAGGCGCGAGTTTGTGGATACATTGCATCCAAGGTGTTAAAGCCAATTTGTTTTAAATCTTCGATGATCAAATCATCGTGATTAAATTCGCCAGTTAAATGCTGAATTCTATGTTTAAATTCTTCTTTGATATCCAAAGGCAGCAATGAAGCACCGATGGCTTCATAGCGTGTCGAATTTTGGATCAAATAGAACTGTTGACTGAAAAAGCGGTGACAAGCTTTTGCATCTTCAAAGGGATACTTGTCCAAAAGATCAGAAATGACTGTGATTTTTGCTTCAAATGCAGAACGTAACATTAGGCAACCTCCATGTTATTGTTAATTTGTTCTTTAAATTCAATTCTATTTTTCCAAAAATAGGCCGTCATTTTTTCAACAAGCTCGGATGGGTAAATTTTAGGCTGTGTCGAAATTTGATATGAAACAGGGGTGTTATTAAAAACCCCATCTTCTTGAAAGTTTGAAAAATTCATTTTTGAAAGGGCATTAGATATCCCTAGATCTTTTCTTGCAACAGACACCGTCGCCTGGGCATTTTCATAGCTTTGATGCAGGACAGATAGTGAACCGATCACCATCGGGAAGTAGATGTAAGGTTTTTCGCGTTTAAATTTTGGATTCTGTGCCAGGTATTGAAGAGTTAGTATTTTTTCAATCGGCAGACGCTGAATCCCTTCGATAAAGCCCTGGTCAAATTTTTTAAAATAAGGATGGGTGTTGAAGTCTGCGCGATCATAGAGGCTTAGTAAATGCATGGATACGATTTCATTTTTATACAGTAAAGCGGTCACTTTCGTCTGTTGAAAGAACTCAAGGGGATCAATTCTGTCATCAATGCCAACAGTGGTTAAGACTTGATCCCAGTACTCTTGCCAAAAAGTGTAGAATTTGACTTGCAATTCAACTTCACTTTTTTTTAAGAAAGATCGTTGATCTATGATTTGGTATGAAAACTTTGACAGATCCTGAAAAACATCCGTGTTTTCCATGGGCATCCTTTGTGTTGTGTTAATCAATTACTTTGATTTAAAAAAACATTAGTGGATTTTCACTGAATAGGCAAAAAAGGTTGATTTTTTAATAATAAGTCTGGATCTTTGTCTAAAGCGACATGCTTTGTAAAGGAGCTCAATTTGAAATTAGTCGAAGAAACTGTTGGTGACGCGGTGGCCAAAAGTATTTTACTTCATTTGAATGCCAAAAAAATCTCGCTCTATGAACTGAGTAGGTCTTGTAAAATCCCAGTTCAGCGACTTCAAGAGTATATTCACGGAGAGCGCCAGATGGGCGCAAAAATCATTGGAATAATTGCAAAAGGACTTCGCCTGCAGGTGGAGGACTTAACGCAGTCGCAGGCCTCCTATGATCAAAGGCTTTCGAAATTTGAATATATGGATATATTTGTTAGAGCCTTGTCAGACTTTCAGAGGCAAGCAAGCTCATTGTCCCAGTTAACAGATTCAGACTATAGGCATTTGCAAAATTGTGTCGTCGGGCTTGGCGGTTGGAAAAATGTACTGCAGATACTGGAACGTGAACTTTTTGAAGCCCCTAGGCGCGAAAAGGCCTTCAATGTCGAACTCAATGAGATTTTAAAAGAGGCCAAGGCGGGCTACACGAAAAGAAAAAGCCTTAGAAAAAGTAGGCATCTATGAGTAGGTCACTTCTTAGTCGCTATATTAAGTCTATTCGGGTGAAAAAGGATTTTTCTGTCGAATATGTGTCCCAGCGGGCGGGGGTTACGGCAGTTGAGTATATTCGATTTGAGGAGCTTCCAGAGAAAATGCCAATCAGGGATACGACTAAGTTTATAAAAGCGCTTTCAATGGATACGAAGGAATTTTTCTATTATCAATTTATAGCATTTTTGTGCTTTTTTCCGGGTCAGAGGAATGGGGAAGATTTTACCAATCCAACAGTGAAACATAAAAATAATTTGCATGAAACCGACAATGTGCTATCGCTACAAGGCAAACGGGAGATCCCAGATATGGGAAAGCCCCCCTGTAGCGATAAGGATGAATGTTAGTTTCGCCCGAGCAGTTAGAAAAAAAATACAATTTAAGTAGTTTTGATTTCTATTCTGAACAAGTCGATTTGTTTACGAATTACCTTCGACAAACTGAAAAAGTGAATGTTGCTTTAGAATCTGCGGAATCAGAAATTAAAGCACGTCAAGGTTTTGAAAGTCTACCGAAAGAGCTTCAGGCACAGAAAATTTTAAATTTTTCGAAATATTACAATCATTGTTTTAAAATGATCTCTGATGGCTATTCACTTCGAGATAGGGCGAAAAGTCTTGAGGCCTTTGCCTTTATGTATGGCTTATCATTTCCCTGTGAAGACGAAATTTTTGAATTAATGGGCCCAAATGTCTATGCAGAGATTTATGATCGGCACTTTTTGCAAATCTACCGCAGTCCAGATTGGCTAGAGACCACTTCCTATGGTCTTAAAACCCTCGAAACCAGTGATTGGCGTAACTTGTTCGCAAGGTCAGAAAATGTCCTTAAAAAACAAATGGAAGTGGTGACGGGAATTTATTCTGGACAGGTGAAGTTGCCTGTTCTGAAGCCTGTCGAGCAACATACGGTGAAGGAGTTGTACGGAGATAGTCCCTATTGTTGCGAGGTCGAATCATTGCTTTATTCACCTGTTTATAATCTTAAAAATGAATTCGTGGGTGGCTTGCATTTAATGAAGCTTCATGATCTTAGGACATTGAGTTTTAAAATAGTTCCTGATTACAGTTTATAAATTTTTGCATGCATTTTTATACGTTGTTCATCTAAAGCCGCATCAACCCATAGTGATGCGAACTGATCTTGATCAATGCGTAACACTTTTGCCAGGGACAAAACTTTGTCCAACGGGAATCTGCTATAATTTCCGGCCTCAATATAGCAAATAGTCGATGATGCCACTTTTAATGCTTGGGCGAGATGCGTTTGGTTAAGGCCAACTTTGATTCGTTGTTTTTTTAAATAAATATAAAAAGGCTCGCTATTTATCATAAATTCACCATTTGGTGAAAAAATATTAAATGATGAAGTTGCTTTTTTCAATTTAATAATAAATTGCGAATCGAAATGCTTAACAAATTAGCAAGATTTATGCATAAAGTAATAAAATTGAATATTTTTAAAGTTGCCGCTATCCAGTGAAAGTCTCAAACTGAAATGAAGAGTAAATTGAAGTAGTTCTTAAATCGAGCTTGTAGGTTTTTAAGATGGCAACTGCCTCCTTTTGAATTGAATTCAGTGAAATTCATTTAGTTTCCAAATCTTATTTCTTGTTTTGAAACAGTTTGGCTTAGTTGATCGACTTAAGTCCCATCTCAAAACTCCGATGGTTTAGTCATATTTAACCGTCCATTGGAACGTAGGGGGATTTGGTGAAACCATCATCATCCAGTAAAAGCTATTCAGTTGTTACATTTGTTGTTTTCTTTCTAATCATTTTTTTATTTAATGTAGTTGTTCGCGCCGAAGTGGTTCTGGCTGAAAAAGAGTATCGCTCGCCGAACAATGCATACTTTCGCACAACTGAAATTTTAAATCCTTCAGTCGCTGGTAAATACAAACTTAAAATTCAAAATGGAAGTTTTGGTCCATGGTTTTCGAAGGCCTGTGATTTGTACACCCTGGATGAAGCAAAAAAACAATGTCAGTATGACAATCTTGTCGAAAGATCGGCAACTGATGTGACCCGCTTAGATGGCGTTGTTCTTTATTTAAATAGTAAAAAAATTGCGCTCACCATAAATAAAAACTTTTCTTACACAGAGTATCCCCTAGCGATCAAGTCAGGTGATAAGTTGACGGTGGATGTCTTAGGTCAAGCCACGGCTTTTTTAAGACTTACAATTGAAAGCTATGATCAGCCGCAGTCCCCACCAGTGGCACTGTTTAGCGTTAGCGGCATACTTGGGAATGCTCCTTACAAGGTAACATTCAGTGGTCGATATTCCTTCGATCAAGACCAGACCACGGCACTTCAGTATCAATGGGATTTCGGTGATGGTTCTGCACTAGCCACTGGGGTTTCTGTTGCACACACTTATGCTAAAGAAGGTGTTTACACGGCCAAGCTAAAAGTTACCGATGCTAGCGGAATGCAGAATGAATTTTCTAATGAAATCTATGTTAAGCCAAAGATCGTGGTCCCACCAGCGCCACCCTACGGTATCGTGATTAAACTAAATATTAGTTATCCAGACCCCCAGAATTTGCGAAAAATCTTTGTGTCGACACTTGGGTCCTATTCACAAAGTAATATGATCCAAACAACACAAATCGAGTTCGGTGACGGGGTAAAGGTTTTGGCCCAAGAATCTGAACACACCTACGCAAAGGATGGAACCTTTCTAATCAAAGTCACACTGACAGATCTTTTGGGCAAGAAAGCCTCTGTAAGTCAAAGCATAGCCATTAGTGCAAATAGCCAGTTGGTTGTTTACGATACACTTTTTCCAGAAAAAATCTACAGTGGTTCTCTTTTAGCTTTGAACAAAGTTTTAGAAACAATTCCAGTGGCACAAAATAGACTGAATGATCTTTACCAATTAAAAATTATCAATGGTGATGGTCAGAACCATGATAGTGTTGCTTGTACTGGAAATCTTTTAAGTATTTTAAGCTGCGAATACCAGAACATTACAAATTCAATCTATCGAAATACAATGCGGATTCAGTCCGCACAGGTCCTTTGGAACGGAAAAACGATTACCGATAGTAACGACATCACAAAAGATGTAGCTGTCTATACGACCTACTTAAAAGCAATCGCTTTAAATAAGCTAGCTTTGAATTACAAAGGCCTACCGACTTCTTCAATGAAGGTCTCCATTGAGCGAGTGGGTGTGAAGTATGACTTCACAGCGCCAGTGATCTTGTCGAGCTTACAAAGCAATTCTTTTACGAATCAAAAAACTATTGCGGTGGATGTTCAAGATGAGTCCAGCGTATCTAGTGAAGTGTACATCAATGGCAACTTGGCCATTGGAACAAATTTAAAAGCATTCACATTTGATTTAGTTGATGGTGTAAACAATGTTGAAATCAGATCCCAGGATCAGTTTGGGAATGTTACTGCTCCGATTGTGATTTCGAACGTGGTTTATGACAATGTGGCTCCGACTATCAACCCAAACTTTGCGCTATCCATTTTTACAAACACCTTTCCCAAACAGTACAATCTAGAGTTTATTGCGAACGAGAGTTTAAAAAGTCTTAAGGTTTCAGGTAGCGATGCTTCGTTAATTGGCGATGGCCAATTGGGAAGCTATATGTGGACCGCAGAAGCTGAAGGGGTAACGGTTTTTCACCTTGTGGCTGAAGACCTTGCTGGAAACATTTCAACTAAAGATATTTCTATAAATCTGATTTTAGACAATATTGCACCAATTGCTTCGATTGGTGGGACTGATGGTGCGTTAACGAACAAAGTCATGTACAGCTTGCCATTTTCAGTGAATGAGCAAAATTCAGCGCATTCAGTAGTGAAAGTTAATGGGACTGAAGTTTTAGGTACGACTGCTAAAAATTTTGATCTGGAAGTTAATTTAGATGTTGAAGGTGATAACGTCATTGAATTAGTTTCAACGGATGATGCTGGAAATGTTTCTAATGTTGCTCAAAGAATTATTAAGCGCGATACGATAGCACCGTCATTTTTAGCAACTTCACCAGCAGAAGGTGAAATTAAAGATCAAATCCAATTCCCAATTTCTGGTCAAGTAAGTGAAAAAATCGTCTTTGTTACTGCAAATGGGCTTATTGTAAATCAGGCTCCAGATGGACTTTCTTTTAGTGGCACATACTATGCGCAAATGCCTGGGCCGCAATCAATTAATTTCGCGATTTTGGATGAGGCCGGAAACATTACTGAACAGCTTGTCAATTTTGAAATTAAGCCAAAAATTTTAAATGCGCCGTTAATTTCAATTATTCCTGATATTGATGGAGTGCATTTAAATATAGTTGGTAGCCAATGGGCTTCACGCCCAGGGATTAAGGTGACGGCAAGAGAGGGGCTGCTGAGTTTTAATCGTGCTTCAGTGAATTCAAATCAGGATGGTAGTTTTGTTATTTCACTAGATCCTTTGACAAGTGTTACTGTGATTGGAACAGATGAAAGTACTGGCGAGACCGAATCTGTGAATTTGAACTATCTGCCTGACACAAGATTAACGGGCATCATCAAAGATACGGACAACAATCCACTTCCGAATGCTACGGTGACGATGATCGGGAATGCAGCAAATGTGCAAACTGATGGCAATGGTGTTTTCGTGCTTGATCATATTCCGAGCGGTGATCAGACGATAGTTGTAGATGGCTCAACAATTCCGCAGACAGTGACGGGGCCGAATCGAAAATTTTCTTTTACTACAATTAAAACAAATATTGGCTTTAATAAACAAAAGGTATTGGATCGGGCTGTTTACTTAGCCCCACTTTTATTAGATCGAACAGAAACACCTATCGCTCCATCCGTATCGACCACAGTAACAAGTACGCATGCTCCTGGGGTTGAAATCCAAGTGCCTGCAGATCAAGCGGTGTTCCCGGATGGCGCGGGCGCAGGGGCTATTAATTTAGCCATTGTGCAAAGTGATAAAACAACAATTCAGGTTCCTGATGCCGCTGTTCCAAATACAGTTTTAGCGATGGAGCCTTCTGGGTTAAAATTCAAACAGCGTGTCCCTGTGACATTGCCAAATGAAAACGAACTGCCAGCAGGAACGGATATGTTCTTGATCTCAATGAACAGCTCTACGGGGAAGTGGGAAATTGATGGTATTGCTACAGTTTCTGATGATGGATCAAAAGTAGAATCAAAGCCAAATTTTGGGATTTCACATTTTAGTTTACTTTATGCTGTGCCAGTGAAGCCATTAATTATGGAAGTTAAAAATCCAAACTTGGCGGGAGTGGATGTCAGTCAAGGTTCGTTAAGTACGGGGATTGCATTGCCGTCGTTTAAATCAATTGGTCAAGATGTAAAGCCAAGCTTAGTTTATAAAAGCAACTGGGCAAATCCGACAGCGGTGGTCACAAATATTTTAGATATTCCAGAGATGAAACTGAATGTGACAACAGACATTGTGAACACGAATCGTTATACAGTGGAATCTTGCTTTTTGGGTATATGTGGATCGGGAGAATATTTTAAAACAATTC
>DGYJ01000103.1:0-4253 GCA_002396665.1 Bdellovibrionaceae bacterium UBA5009 | reverse complement strand
TGCCAGATAAAATTCGATCACAGTTTTTTGTTGGTAAGCTTGCGAGTAATCAAATTGAATATGTGGACTCGACAAATGTACCGACAGATCGCGAAGATATACCTGGGGTACGGTTTTTAAATTCAATCGGAACTCAAACTGTAGAAACAGCTGGAATTCCGAATCGAGCCTTTATTTCATATGCGGTTCCATTGAAAGATCAAAATGGAACTTATTTAAATTCAGGAATTCATCCAACGCTTGCTCGTTATGAAATCCATTTAAAAAATATGGTTATGCGTTCAATTACAATTCAAACTAAAGTCACATACGATGGCAAGGAGACTCTGAGTGATCCATACACAGCAAGCTCATCAAGTGTAAACTACGTTAAAGAAGCAATGATGAGGGATATTTCTAGTTCTGTTTTAGTGCAGAATAAAGTTGATTCAGAATTTGGCCGTGGTTGGAAGTTGGCGGCAACACAAAAAATAGTTAATCCAGAAAACAATCGAATCATGCTTGAAGAAGCCGACGGGTCGTTGTCGACCTATGGAATTAACAATGCGATCAGTTCGGTTTATACTGGTGCAGATTTAGTCAATTTGTCTAAGGGGATTGATATTTCAACTTGGCCAATTGCTTCAGTGACGAAGTCAGATGGATACAATGTGGCCATTAGTGAATTGGATTTTACTTCAGGAACTCCCTCAGTTGTTACTGAAAGTGCATTGCAGGGCCCGACGGGTACAATCATGAATCAAGGAACTTGGCAGTGTCCTCCGCGGAATCCTCCAGTTCCAGATTTTTTTCAATGGCATGGGAAAGAGAGGGTTTTGCCTACAGAATCGCACGAGCCAGGAGACGGAATAATTTTTCCAAGACATACAAATTTTTTCACATATGGACATCCGTACATTGTGATTCCTGAAGTTTCTTCAATAGTCAAAGGAGCTGATGGTAAGAAATATATTTTAGATACAAGACAACATTCACTCAACTCAATAGATCAAGCGGGTAGTGTTGTAAGGCTTGGAGGACAGTTTTTAGGTGTAGATGAAGCTTTTGGAAATGGACCATTTGGTTTTAGTAGTCCATTTGCAGCCATGAACCAGCTCTGTTCAAACTATTTTGGTGCAGGGTGTGGGGTCTATGGTCCTATTTCGGGGCATTCGTGTGTTTCGAATTATACAATGTTAAACTGTGAGGATTGGCCATTCTCGACACCTGTTCCTTCTGGGACTTACTGTAACCCTGTCTACAATCCGCCCAGACGTCAGCATAGCGTTGGAAGCATTGGTATTGCAGCTTTTGATGGCGAAGGTGTTGAGGGGGCTATGTACAGCTCACGGATTGGTTTGAATAATCCCAGGGCAAGTTTAGCTTTACGCGATGGGACTCTTTTAATTGCTGATTCTGGAAATAATCGTGTTCGTAAACTTGATCTTTCTACAGGTAATATAGTTACAATCGCAGGCGATGGCGACGGTGCAGTTGATAATGGTGATGGCGGCCCGGCAGTAAATGCAAAGATTTACCATCCTCAAGGTTTAGCCCAAGATGCGGCTGGAAATATTTATGTCGCTTCTGAACGTGGCTACGTTCGAAAAATTGATGGAAACGGAATAATTTCTACCTTTGCAGGTTTGCCGATTGAATTCGGTGGGGCACTTGCCTTAGATGGCCCGGCGGCTACGTTTGCCTTAAATAGCCCAACTGGAATGACCATTGATAATGATAATCGCATTATGTATGTGTCAGATACTGGCAATAATCGCGTCGTTCAAATCAATATGGATACAATGATGGTTTCAGTTGTTGCTGGAAGCGGATCCTGTGATGGAAATATTGGCGACAATGGCCCAGCAATTACGGCGTCGCTATGTGGTCCAACACAAATTACATTGGATCAAAACAAAAATTTAATAATAGTGGATGCGGGTCACAATATGATTCGTAAAGTGGGTATACCGACTTCGACAAGTACTGGCTTAGCGATATTTAAACCCACAAATAAAGACTTGTCGAATTTGCAAAGAAATGCTGATGGAACTTGGGTGCGAACATACCGTGATGGTTCGCAAGTTTTATTTAATCAACTGGGTAATCAAACAGCATCTATAGATACTGTTGGTCGCCAAACAAATTTTGAATATGATTCAAGCCAACAACTATCAGCGGTTGTTGACCCTGCCGGGCAAAGGACAAGCTTGATTTATTCCACTGGAAAGTTAAGCGAGATCCGCGACCCAGCTGGTAGATCGACCTATTTTCAGTATGTTGGACAAAATTTAAGTGCAGTGCTTTTTCCAGATGGCACGACGAAGTCCTATGAATACGACGCCAGTGGCATGATGATTCGTGAAATTGATCAGAATTCCAAGGCTAGGCAGTATGCTTACAATGAGTGGAATCGTTTATCTGAAGTCACTGATATTGATGGTACAAAAGTTAAAATGAATGACTCAGCTTCGCAGACGGTTATGAATAACTACACATCTGGCAGCCTAGGTCCTTTGCAAAATTCAGGTTTTGGTCAAGGTCAAGTGGCAGACTCTGTTTCTGATCCAAAAAATCAAACGACTGAGCTTGCAAAAGATTTTCAAGGTTTTATATCAAAAATTAAAAATGCAAAGGGTGAAGTCACAGAAATTCATCGAGATCTTAATGGTAATCCAACGCTCGTTAAATATCCAATGGGTAATACAAAAAGTTATGTTTACGATTCATCAACGCGGGATCTTTTGTCGACAACAGATGATGCTTTACAGATCACCGAAAGCAGTACGTTTAATTCCAAAGGACAGGTTTTAACTAAAACTGATGGCCAAGGGCAAGCTGTCACTTACAGCTATGCAACTAATGGTTTGTTAAATTCAGTTGTGCATTCATCTGGGCAAAAGAAAGTTTACACATATTATTCAAATGGTCTTGTGTCATCCGAGTCCGTTGGTAATGACAATCAAATGGTGACGACGTCATTTGAGTATGACTCAAAAGGAAACCGCACAAAAGCTGTGGCATCAGACGGCAAAGCTGTGAACTATATTTATGATGGCGCGGGCAATGTGGTGCAGGTCATTAAAGCTATTAGTTCTGATTCGTTGGAAGTGACTCAGTATCAGTATGATCAAATGAATCGTTTGGTGAAGGTCATCAGTCCTAAAAGTGAAATCACAGAATACACCTATTCAAATTTGGGGCAGTTAACGACGATCAAAGACCCGCATCAGAATGTGACGAGCTTTGCATACGATTTTAAAGGTCAACTTGTTTCTAAGTCAGAGCCCGGCAATATCACGCACAATTTTACTTATGATGTGAATGGCAACAGGCAAACAGAAACTGATCCAAACGGCAATGTGAAAACCTATAGCTATGATGAACTCAATAGGGTGGTATCGGTCAGCTTGATTGATGATCAGTTGAATTACACTTACAATCCTAATGGTGACTTGCTGACTGCTGCGAACTCGCATTCTTTGATTTCGCAAATGGTAGATTCAAAAGGACGACTGGTTTCAAGTGTTACCAGTGGCATTGGAGTGTCTTCAAGTTACCCAGGCATTCAGTTAGATTACACTTACGATAAAAATGACAATCGACTTGAGCTGAGATCTGGCGTTTTGAATATTAATTACGGGTATGACAATGCAAATAGATTGGTTCAAATCGCCACATCTAACGGTGATTTATTCCAATTTGCTTTTGATGATGTTGGAAGGTTAGCTGGAATATCAAGGCCAGGAAGTAATTCTTCGATTGCATACAACCAAGCCGGTGTGTTGACTTCGATTTCACATTCCAATGCAAGTGAGGCGATTGCAAGCTATCAATTTGGTTATGACTTACGAAATTATCCGATCCAAAAGCGAACCATTGCTGGCGACATTAACTATGGATATGACCTCAACGGGCAATTGATTTCAGCCAATGGGCCGAATCAGAACGAAAGTTTTACGTATGATTCCACTGGGAATCGGCTAACTGACTTAAATGGGGCATATAGTTATTCGCCTGGTAGAAAGCTGATCGAACAAGACGCATTTTACACTTATTCCCACGACAATAACGGGAACATGATTGGTAAATTTCCAAAAGCCTTAGGCCAGGATAAGTTTCAATACTTGTACACAAGTTTAAATCAACTGAAAGAAGTTCGTGTGCTGGCCTCAGACAATACTCCGAAGCGAACGGTGTATTATTACTACGATCCCCAAGGGCGTAGGATGTCTAAGAAGGTCACAGATTATTTAGATAGTTCGAAATCATTT
>DGYJ01000007.1:10663-12864 GCA_002396665.1 Bdellovibrionaceae bacterium UBA5009 | reverse complement strand
CCTAGATTGTAGTTTGCGTTTTCGCCATAGACTTTTGAAATCATATTTGGATTTGTAAAGTTGTCATAGTAACAAACGTAACCTGCAGAGGCTTTAGAGCTTTCTGATGCGGGAGTTGCTCCTGGTGATCCGATAGCTAGTGCTGCTCCAAGGATGGAAACTGATGCGCCAAACTGTGCGCCATTATTTGTAATATCAGTGGATTTTGGAAGAATCGTTGTCGTCAAAACTGGTGCTGATGGATTTGCAATATTATAGACATAAACTTTTCCCTTCCCACTGGATTGGGTCAAAATGGCTTGGGGAGCGCCAATGGCTAAATTGTTTCCATCGACAGAAACACTCATTCCAAGGCCTTCGCCGGAATTATTACTATGGGAAATTCTTTTTTTGAAATCAAACTGGTTAGTCATCGAGTTTAATTTAAAAATACTCACTGCGCCTGATAGTTCTCCGCCTCCAGGAACTAGAGAAGATTGTGGTGACCCCACGACAAGAGTGCCGGCTTTCATTGCAAGACTATGGCCAAAGACTTGATTGGATTCGTTGTCTGAAGGAAGTAGTGTCTGGGTAAGTACCCAATTGTTTCCACTTAAGTTGTAAATAAAAACAGCGCCTGTTCCAGATTTGAACTCTGATGAAATCGCCATCCATGAACCATCAATTGCAACAGCAGTTAAGTTGTCACCAGCAGCGGCAGAATTATTTTTTAAACTTTCAGAGAAGGTCCAAGACGGCGAGGATGAATTGCCTGTGTTTTTGTAAACAATAGCAACACCTGCGCCTTTAACGTTTGTGTCTTGGCTAGGCGCAATGGACACGGCCCAGTTCGCATCGATGGCTACCGATGATCCTAATAATGCACCTTTTGTTGTAAGATTTGGATTGATTCCGTCTTGATATATTTTTGCTTCGCTCGGGCAATTGTTTACAAAATGGACTTTTGCATAGACAGGAGTGCTTGTCTTTGTAAAAGGTGTTTCGGCCCCGTGGGTAATTGTTGTTTCAGATGTCAATGCAAGCCAAACATCTCCGCTGACACAGCGGAGTGGCATTCGAGCAGAGTTGCGCTCGTTAGCAACGATTAGATTTCGTGTAAAACTATTGATGGAGTTGCTGTTTGTATTTTCGCTAGAAAAGCTTGGGTTCATATTTTTTGAATTGGTCTGAAGATCTGTAAAATCGACTAGGACTTGGTCAGCAAATTGGGCTTTGGACGCATCAGTCGTTAGATCAGAGGATTTTTTTATTAGACCTAAAAGGTCAATTGCTGAAAGTATGTCGGACTTGTATGTTGAATTGTAAATGACTCTTGTTTTAACAATGGATGAAAAATTACAACCAATCGAATTAACTTTGGTCATGTCCGTGAAACCTTTGTTTCCTGTTGTTGTAAAGATATTTGAAAAATTTGGATCATAGCTGTCGCCTGAATTTGTATTAAGTCCAGACATAAAATTGAGCACTGAAGTATTTGTTATCGAGATTGTTGGCGTTCCTAATAGGGCACTACACGAGGCCTGTTTTGTTTTATCCAATTCAGTTGAACTTGGAGCAGTTCCTGTTGATGACCCACCTGTAGAGTTTGTAGAATTTAAAGCTGTACCGATTGACGAATTAGAACTGGATACTTCAAACTTTCCACAATTTTGAAATGGTAAAGTAATCACGCACAAAACTATAAAGGTCGCGATGGCCTGCTTACTTTTGCGGTTGATCTGCATTCAATTCCCCCGACTTAAAGTTTCAAAAATCTACAGAATGCATTGTTCATGCACGACAAGTTATGGAACTTTAAGGCTATTTTTATTCTAATGTCATATCGGTTGACTAAGTTGAAAATAGAGGAGTAGTTCGTCGTAAAGTTAAAAAAAGTTTGTTAAGGGTATTGAATTCACTCAGGGTTCTCGAAATAATACATATTTAAAATCTCTGGATGAGACATTCGACATGAGAAAAAGTCTAGAAGTTTGACGCACAAAAGTTTTTCAATTGTTTAGCCGATAGTTAATTCAAGGGACGGGTTGATCAAAGATTAGACATGTGGGATAATTTGTTTATGAAGAAATTGTTATTTGCAATACTCCAAATTTTTATTTTCAGCTCCTGTGGAAAGTTGCAGAATTCAAATACGAGTGATGCAAGTCTTTATGGTAGCGCAATATCAGGTACTTCTAATTTTCAAAGTGCTAGGACCATTT
>DGYJ01000007.1:8543-10477 GCA_002396665.1 Bdellovibrionaceae bacterium UBA5009 | reverse complement strand
CTTGCCACGCCAATTGGTCAGCCTACACTGAAACGCAGTATGTTTCAGCAGGTTTAGTTGTGGCCGGAAGTACAACGGGGTCCACTTTGTACACTCGTATTCGTGGAAATGACACAGGTACTGCAGGGGATATGCCAATCTCTGGTGCTAATCTAACGACAGATGAAGTCACCACAATGAAAACTTGGATTCAGGGGATTTAAAATAAGAATTAATTTAGTGTGTAGTTCATTCCAATGCGCCAAACCATGGAAGAGTCTTTGGAGTATTGCCCAAAGCTTTGAACAAGTTCTAGTTTATAATTTAAACGCCAGCGTGTTTCGATAAAAAAACCAGAAAGTGGATTGGCTACCGTCGAAGGCTCAAAGCCATTTTCTGTTTTCCAGGAAGTTTTTCTGAACTGAGTCAGTAGTGCCAGTCCCATATCGAGCCGGGTATTCATCCGTGTAAAAATTCTGGCCCCGACTCTATAGGCCGTCCAAGGAACTCTTTTTTCATAGTAGGTGCCGGATGAGCTTGATTGGCCCGCTAGACCATATCCTTGGGCGTATCCACCAAGAAAACCATAACCCCATGTTTTTTCGTAAACAGTATGGTCATAGTTAATTCCAATTCCGTAGTATTGGGCTTTCATATCGCTTGAAGTTCCGCTGCTGTCTTTTAGTTTTAGAATTTCAAACCAGCTGTTGTAATCAAGCCCAACAGCCATTTTTGTTTTCGACTTTGTCGAAGTTTTCGAAGTGTTGGCTCGACTAGAAGATGAATTTGAAGACTGGGCATGTGTCAGCAACGAAGCCATCAAAATCACAGAAAAAACAATAAGTTTCATCAAACACCTACAGCGACGCATGAACTTGCCATTGAAGTGACCACTGGTCGTCTGTCGTTCCGCCATCATCTATGGTTCGACCATTCACCATGGATGCTCTTATTTCAAATTTTGGAGCAGGAAAAACTAAAAAACCAAGGGACCACTTGTATTGATCCGCAGACTTAGTGCTCATTGTTTGGTTATAGTATTCGATTTGCGACAGAAAATTATAACCACGCGATAGGCTGGCTAAGCTTTGCGCCAAGGCATAGCCACCTGTTTCAGCAGAGCCAGTTGTTGGTTTGTTTTGAATCAAACCAACTTCCGTCAAAAAACTATTTCCTTTTCCAAATCCCAATTTCGAGTGGGCTGCTAGTCTAGTCCAAGAAACATAGGTATTCTGAGAAATTAAAGCAGAACTGCCAATGCGGTGATACTGGGACAAATCTTTTTCAACCATGGCCGAAAACCCTTTTTGTCTTAAATCAGAATCTTGAGCAAGGTTTCCAATGAAGGCGTGACCTGTGATTTCGTAGGGAGCCGTGTTGTATTGAAAAACAACGCCATGGGTCTGATCGTTTTGCGCATTTCCAGTTTTAGAGCGGCTAAAAGCTGTGTGATCTACAGTTCTTATGCCGTAAACTTTATCCATTAATCCAGCAAATAAAAACATTTCATCATTTATTTGGTAGCGCAAATAATGTTCTCTGGAAGCCAAGTTTTGTGGTTTTGTACTCGAGTTTGCTTGTCCTTGCGGAGTGGGGACATAGCTGTATTCAGTGACAATAATTAATTTTTGATTTTGATCGAGGTGAAATGCAGCATTTACACTGGCCTGCATTGTTATGTACTTATTTGCTGCTCCAACGGACCCAGGATTATTTTGAAACCAGAGTCCGCGGTATTTTATTCCTGGACGAAACCACCATGGAAGGGGCTTTTTACCAAGAAATCCTGAGCTTTCCCCGAGCTGATCATCTGTCGTGCTTTTGTCAAAAAAAGCTCTTGAAGAAATTTCTGCTGCAAAGAGGGCGCGCCCGTAGTCATTCAGGGCGCCGTTGCCTTGACTGTTGTAATGGCAGGTTAGACAGCTGGCATAGCCGTAACTAATGAAGTCTGGATG
>DGYJ01000007.1:5528-8396 GCA_002396665.1 Bdellovibrionaceae bacterium UBA5009 | reverse complement strand
GAAGTCTGGATAGGTCCAGCCCTTTTGGGCGAGAAGCATCAGTGGAATACAATAAAGAATGATTCGGACCATATTTTTCTTCACAGGGATATTTTATTTATAAAAACAGACTTAGATCAAGGTCTTAAATTTTTTGTCGCAAGTCGCAAGTCATAGGTCTGAAGCCCAGTTTTTAAGTCTAACTTATGTTTCGACTTCAGAATCTGCTCTATTTGTTCGATGAGGACCAGGAATAACAAGTAGGTAGGTGCTATGGCTTTTAACTACGAAAAACATAAAAATCATGCCAACGGCGAAAGCTTTTGGACATCGTACTCAGATCTTTTCTTGGGTTTGTCGTCCATATTCTTGTTGCTTTATGTGACAACAAGTTTACGGACAGGAACTGATGGATTGAAGGCGCAGGTTGAAAATCAAAAACTTTCAATGCAGGTTCAAGACTTGCAAAATCAATTGAAAATGTATGATTCAGTCAAAAAAGACTACTTGCAATCCCAGGCTAGCAAAGACGAAGTTCAAGAGTACACCGAGTTGATGGACAAGTTAACTTTGCTTCAAGAAGAGGCTAAAGACGAAAAAACGAGATTGAGTCAGCAAGCTCTTGAAAACGAAGCAAAAGAAAAAGCCTTGAATAAGTATCAGCAAATGGTTCGCAATGTGATCAATGCGAATAAATTGGCAAAAACTAAAATCACAAAACGTGATGATATTATTGACGAGCAAGACACCGAGATCGAGTCCCAAGATCAAGAGATTTCGCAGTTAGAAAAAGACATTTCGCAAAAGAAGAATTTGATTGCAGAGGGTGAAAGAAAAATCGAACAGGCGAACCAGCAACTTGCTGAAAGAATGCAGGATTTGAAAAAGGCATTTAAGCAGAACAAGATCACACAAAAAATTTACGAAAATCGTTTGGCTAAGCTAAAAGACGAAGCTGAAAGCAAAGTGGATCAATTAAAAGACGCCAATGAAGAGTATCAAAAGCAATTGGTGCAAACGCAATCTAAAGTGGGGCAGCTGAGCGGCGAGTTAAGCAACACAAAAACCGTTCTGAATCAAAAAGAAGGTCTATTGCAAGCCAAAGAGGGCGAAGTTCAAGGTCTTCGCGGCGCTTTAACTAAGGCCGAAATTGAAAATCAAAAGAAAGTGGCCCAGCTTCGTGGCGAGTATGAAAATCAAAAAGCCAAAGAACGCGCTGCTTTTGAAGATGCTTTACGACGTGAAAAAGTGGGCTCTGCCGAGCGTGCAAGAAGAGAAGCTGCCTACCGAGCAGATGCTGCTCGAAAAGAAAAAGAATTGGGTGATAAAATTGCCGGTCTTTCTGGTGAAGTTCAAGGTTTGCAAGGTAAAGTTTCAGGACTATCAAGTCAGCTTAAAGATACAACGGGGCAGTTAGCAAAAGCGAAAGAAGAGATCGATGCTCGTCGAGCAATTGCTCAAGAAATTAAGCGTGGATTTGCTGCAAAAGGAATCAAGGCCGATGTTGATGGTCAAACAGGCGAGGTTTTGATCGATTTTGGTAAAGCCTATTTTGATAATGATTCATCGAAACTTAAAGAAGAGATGAAAAATGTTCTTGAAAGCGCAATGCCTGTGTATTCGAAATCACTTTTCAGTAATCCAAAGGTGGCTCAAAAAATTTCTTCTGTTGAGGTGATTGGTTTTGCTTCGCCGACCTACAAAGGCAAGTTCGTTAATCCTAACTCGTCAAAAAAAGCTGATCGCGAAGCTTTAAAGTACAATATGGATTTAAGTTATCGTCGTGCAAAATCGATCTTTAACTATATCGTTGATGGCAACAATATGCAGTTTGATCATCAGCAAGATTTGTTACCAATGATGAAGGTTTCTGGAAGAAGTTTCTTGGAAGTGATGAAGGTCAACAGAAATGTCGCAAGCGAAGACTTCTGTAAAGTCAATGACTGTAAGAAAACGCAAAGGGTTATTATTCGCTTTAGTATGGATGGAAAAAAATAATTTAAGGGGGATTGGATGAAAGACGTAAACTTAACACAGCAATTGATTTCGTGGTTTATCTACACGTTGCCATATGCCATGGGTGTAGTGTTTTTGCTGGGTGCATTTTTTAGAGGCATCATTTACTACACAGTGAAAAGACATGAGTGGTTTGCTCGTGAATTTGAAAAACGAGTGACGAAGTATGTTGATAGCCAAACTCCTGGTGAAATCAAGGATGTTTCTTTTTATCAATTGTCTAAAAAAATGCTTGAAAGAACATATTACGAAACGTTTGAAGTTCGTGATCGCATGCAAAGACGTAAGCCAGACCGCGTGATGGCGACAAGTGATAGATTCTTCTTAGTGAAACAGGGTTGTGCTTGGTTGGTAAAAGATATTTTGAAACAATTGAAATTTTTAAAATGGACAAACGAGACACCAAAGTTATTGCAAATCACAAGAGCCACTTTTCATCACAACCCATGTTTTAATCGAGTATTTGGTGTGATTCCAATGACTGGTTTGAATGATGTGTTGAATATTTTGCCAGGTCTTTTTGTTGTTGCAGGTATCTTGGGGACGTTCATGGGGATCAAGGGAGGTCTCGTTTCTTTAGGTGGTATGAATTTGTCAGATCTAGAGACGACGAAGAACATCATGGATTCTTTTCTACATGAAATCGCATTTGCCATGGCCTCATCAATTGTTGGGATTGCGTTTTCGTTGACGCTTCATATTTACAATACTGTGTTTTCGCCAGAAAGAGCTTACGTTTCAATGGTGGACCGTTTTGAAACATCATTAGATTTGTTATGGTATCGCAGTGATAACAATAATTATCCTTCGAATGAAAAACCATTCGACGAACATAAAGATCCAGTTGAAGCATTGGCTGAAGAGTCATTGAAT
>DGYJ01000007.1:3146-5335 GCA_002396665.1 Bdellovibrionaceae bacterium UBA5009 | reverse complement strand
TCATTGAATATGGAAGTTTCTAAAGCCAGTCGTACACGTGAAATTGCTGAAGTGAGACCGTTAAAAACAGGTTCTTGATTTGGTCATCGTTTTTTGACTTGTAAATAAAGGATAGGAAATAAGTATGGCTAAGCCACTGAATTGTTTTATAGCTACAATTCAGACACCGCAAGGAATAAGTCTCCGTATCGTGGATGAAAAAACATTCACGATCGGTCGTTCTTTAGAGGCCACACTTGCATTTAGTGATCCAAACATCAGTCGAGTTCATATTATCGTCTATTTTAAGCACGAAAGAATGTGGATTGAAGATCAAAAGTCAGCCAATGGAACATTTGTTAATGGTGAAAAGATTCTGCCAGAGAAAATGACTCCCATCGAGCCCACAGATGTTATTAAGTTGGGAACTTCTCAGATTCAAATAAAACTAGATGTGATCGAAAAAGTTTTTAGAAAAGATGAACTAAAAAATCCCATTCTGCCAAAAGAAGATCGCGAATCCTTGATGGCTCTTATTAATGGGGCCCATTCAGAAGCTCAAAGGTTAGTTTTGCTAGCCCAAGAGTATCAAGAAAAAGTAACAAAAAACGCTGATGCAAAAGCCCAGTCCATCGAAACCAGTATGCTTGCGCGCCAAGAAGAAACATTATCGAATGCAAAAGATCAGGCCCGTGTGATTTTACAACAGGCCGAAGAGCAGGCCAAGCAAAACTATGCACGGTTGTCCGAAGAGTTGACAGAGCAAGCCCACGAAGAAAAGAAAGAATTGATCTTTAAGCTAGAACAAGAGTCTAGACAAAGACTTGACGAGGCAATTGCCGAGTGTGAAAGAAAAAATTCCGAGATTGAAAGGCAAATTCAAATTTGGACAGAAGAAGCTCAGCAAAGAAATTCTGAATTTGAATTAAAATTTCAAGAGCAAGTTCAATCTGAAACAGAGCAAAAAGCTGCAGAAGTGTTAAAAGAAATACAACAGCAAGCCTTGGCGGAAAAAGAGATTATACTGCAGGCTGGACGTCTAGAGGTTGAACAAGAAAAAGAGAGCACCCGGCTAGAACTGTTGTCGTCGAAAGAAGAAATTTCTGTTCTTAAAAAAGAAATTGTTGAACAACAAAAATTAATTCAGCAGCGCCGTGAAATTTCTGAACAAGAAATTGAATTTAGAAAGCAACAGGCAGAGGCTGAAATTATTAAATTCCAGGACGAGAAGAAAAAAGAAATTCAAGTTCTTGCCGAACAGCGAAGCCGTGAAGCTGATCTTGAAAGACAAAGAAAACTTGAAGAGGTCGAGCTTCAAATTCAATCGCGTCGCTTAGAATTTGAAAAATCTAAGCAGAGGTACGAAGCTGAAATTGAAGATTTAACTAAGAAAAAAGCTTCACAAGAGCAACATAATATTTCCCTTGCGAGCGAGCGAAAACGTTTAGAAGAAGAGTCACGAACTATTGCAAAAACTTTGACAGATACAAAATCAGAACTTATGCAGAACGTGACAGCGCTTGAGAAAACAAAAAATCAATACAACCAAATGCAGAGAGAGCTGTCTGATTTTAATTCAAGCAAATCTATTCGGCATAACGAAATCAAGGACCTAGAAAATAGACAAGGCCAGCTGGGTATTCAAATGGAAGCCTTGATTGAAAAGACAGCGCAAATTAAAAAAGATTACGAGGCTCAAACGGCTGCCTATAAAACGAAATTGACAAATGAGTATGAAAAATTTCGTCGTGATCAAGAGTCCCAACTTGATCAATTGAAGTTGGTCGAGATGTCTGAAGTGAAAAAAATCCGCGACAGAATGATTGAAGATCTTTTTAAAGAAAAAGATTCTATTGCAAAAAACATTCTAAGTTCTCTTGAAAAAAAGATGAGCGGAAAAGTGGACCCGCATTTCTGGAATGCTGAATTTAACAATTTAAGTCAGACTGTTTTGACTTGTCTTGAAGAAAAAACAACGACATTGTCGACAGAAGCGCAAAGTCTAGATTCTAAAAAAACAAGTTTACAACAAAAACAGTCCCGCGAAAAAACAAAGTGGATGACCATGGGGGCAGCTGCAGCCCTGGCTTTATTATTCATTGGTCAGGCCGGATATGAGCAGTTTCAAAAGTATCAGGACCCCATGAAGTCTGCGGCATTGGAAGATGCCCAGGCCCGAGCCGCTGATTTAGAAAAAAGAAAGTTCAATC
>DGYJ01000007.1:1764-3014 GCA_002396665.1 Bdellovibrionaceae bacterium UBA5009 | reverse complement strand
AGGATGATGAGTTGCGCGAGACCTATGCAGATTCGGTCATTTACACATCCAATTTTGTACAAAATTATTTGGATGAAAAATTTCAGCATGAATGGCTCAAGGCGGCCTCTGATTATTTGTTAAAGCAGTGGAGAATTGAAGAAGAAAAAACGATCAGCATTTTATCAGCTGTTAATACAATGATTAAATCTTTGGACGAGAAAAAACAGGCCATTCACCCTGATTTTATCCAAGAAGGCTTAAAGAAAATGAATGATCTAGAGGCCGAGAGCACGGCTAAAATTAAGGACATACTTGGATCGCAGGTTAAACTTGAAGCTTTCAGACGTTTTGAAAAACGTTTTTATTTGTCCCATGCCATGGCACGTGTCCCGGCCAATAGTGAAACTCAATCTGATACCAAGGAATCTGTAGAGGTTGAAAAGACAGTTCCCTCTGAAAATGAGGACAAAAGTTCTGAAACAAATACAGGATCAGGCTCTGAAAGCGAAAATCAGTAACATCGTACATTGATCTTTTGACCGAGTTCAGCTAAACACTGGACCATGATTAGCACATCCAATGTCAGCCTCCGTTTCGGTGGCAAAAAATTATTTGAAGACGTCAATGTTAAATTCACCCCAGGAAACTGCTATGGTTTGATTGGTGCGAACGGGGCAGGTAAAACTACCTTTCTTAAGGTTTTATCAAAAGAATTAGAGCCCAATACTGGTGAAGTAATTATTCCAGGTGATTTACGCCTGTCAGTGCTGAAGCAAGATCATTATGCCTTCGATCAACACACGGTTTTAAAAACTGTTTTGATGGGAAATCAGAAGCTTTATCGCATCATGGACGAAAAAGATCGTCTTTATGCGAAGCCTGATTTTTCTGAAGAGGACGGGATCAAAGCTTCAGAGCTTGAGATGCAATTTGCTGAAATGAATGGTTGGGAAGCGGAATCTGAAGCTGGAACAATGTTGGCAGGTCTTGGAATCAGCGAAGATCTTCATCAGAAGTTGATGGGGGATTTAACAGGTGGGGATAAAGTGAAGGTTCTTTTAGCCCAGGCCTTATTTGGTCAGCCAGATATTTTGCTTCTGGATGAGCCCACGAATCACTTAGACATCTATGCCATACAATGGCTAGAGCGTTTTCTTGATGGTTTTGAAAATACTGTGATCGTGGTTTCCCATGATAGATATTTTTTAAACAAGGTCTGTTCCCATATTGCTGATATCGATTTTTCAAAGGTGACGACCTACACTGGC
>DGYJ01000007.1:0-1603 GCA_002396665.1 Bdellovibrionaceae bacterium UBA5009 | reverse complement strand
CGGCAAGCCAGTGAATTGAATCAAAGACTTTTGTCGGATCAAAATAAAAAGAACTCTGACAAGGCTGAAGAGTTAAAAAGTTTTATTCGTCGATTTAGTGCTAACGCTTCAAAATCCAGACAGGCGTCTTCGAGACAAAAACAACTTGAGAAATTGGATATCACCGAGTTGCCTGTGTCGACCCGTAAGTACCCATTTGTTGGCTTTGATGTAAAGCGTGAGCTTGGTAAAGATGTCCTGACGGTAAAAAATCTGACAAAAACAATTAACGGTGAACTTTTATTTAAAGATTTAAGTTTTACTGTAAACACAGGGGATAAGATTGCTTTTCTTGGTCCCAATGACCTAGCGAAAACAGTATTGTTCGATATCTTGGCCGGTGAAGTCGAGCCAGACTCTGGTTCCTACACATGGGGAATCACAACAAGTCGTTCTTATTTGCCGACGGACAATTCAAAATATTTTAAAGACAACGAAATTCAAAGCCTTGTGGATTGGTTGCGCCAATATTCAGAAGATAAGGATGAATCTTTTCTGCGTGGATTTCTAGGTAAAATGCTCTTTAGCGGTTCAGAAGCTTTGAAGAAGCCAAATGTCCTATCGGGTGGCGAGAAGGTTCGTTGTATGCTTTCAAAGATGATGTTGTCGGGGGCGAATGTTTTGTTAATGGATGGTCCGACCAATCATTTGGATTTGGAAAGCATCACGGCAGTGAATGAAGGAACTAAAAAGTATAAAGGTTCGGTTTTGTTTACTTCCCATGATCATGAATTTATTCAAACCGTGGCCAATCGAATTATCGAGTTTGATGTCGTTTTAAAAGACGATCAGTCTGTGACCTACGAAGAGTACATCGAGTCCAAGAAAAAATAGCTTGTATGGGGCCCTTGTTCAGGGCTTAATTGCAATATGATTTTTTTAAGACAAAGATGGCTGTTTATGTATAAATTTATTTTTATTTTTGCTTTTGCTCAATTCATTTTTTTATTTGGGGTCAATGATTCCCAAGCTAAAAACAAGATCTCAAATGTTTCGGCGTCGAAAACCTATAAAAATATCTCTGGAAATATTGTTTGGACTGGTTATGGTCTTGGTAAGACATTAACTGGTGGTGTCGCTTTAAAAAAAGCCGAGCTTATAGTTTCAAATGACCAGATTCAAAGTGGTTTTTTTGCATTAGATATGAATAGCATTCACCACAAGGATTCAGCAGTGGTGAAATTTTTAAAGTCCGAAGATTTTTTCGAAACATCTAAGTATTCTGAAGCCATTTATAAAATTAATCATGTGCGGTCACTCAAAAACAAAAAGAATAAGAATATGTTTATGATTGAAGGCGAATTGCAGGTACGTGATGTTCAGCAAAAGTTTAATTTCGAAGCAGAAATTATTAAAAAAGGTGAAAGTTATTCGACCACAGCTGATGTTGAAATCAAAGACCGTACAATGTTTGATTTGAAATTCAACTCGGCAAAGTTTAATTCCATGGCCCAGCTAGGCCAGGATTTAATCGAAGATCAAATAAGGATTCAAATTGATCTGGTGGCGAAGCATTAGGTGTTAAGCTAAGGCTTTAATTCTTTCAACCACCGAGCCGCTTCTT
>DGYJ01000035.1:6995-19165 GCA_002396665.1 Bdellovibrionaceae bacterium UBA5009 | reverse complement strand
TGCACAATAAAAGGGGGCAGTTTTTAAATTATTTCGTCGGTTTTTTGCAAGGACCATGGGCTTGGCACTTCATCAATGCATCACGAAGACCCATCAATTGTTCCAAAGAGTGCGGAAGATCGATATCAAAACCGTGTTGGCGACCGCCGTCTTGAGAGATTGAAATAAATCTTTGAACTTGGTCAAAGTTGCTTGTGTTGTAGTTGCAGGTGTTATCTAAGCAGCGCAAACGAATGTTTCCACCTTTTTTAAGGTTGGCCATAATTCGTTGACGCTGATCCATGGCTTTTTTATGAGCAGCGCTAAGATCTTTCCAGCATTTTACTTCGCCAACAAGCAAGGCTTTTTGGTCTGCATTGCGCACAACAACCACGTCAAGTTCGCCAATTGTTGAACCACCTGGTCTAGAATATTCTACTCCGGTGTAAACAGAAAATGTTGGGTAGGGATATTGTTTTTGCATTAATACTTTTGTCACTTGCTCACAAACTGCACCAACGACGACATAATCAACGCCTGAATCTTGCAAGTAAGCAAAATAGGGTCTGATATCGCCAAGGGCGAAAGACATTGAAGAAGTTAATAATGATGCTGCTATAACGAACGAGAAAAGGATTCTTTTCACTTTTACCACCTTGTAGTCAGACCTTATGGGGTCTGGTAGAAACGTTGGACCAAATTACCAATTTATACAAAGGA
Organism: Bdellovibrionaceae bacterium UBA5009; assembly: GCA_002396665.1. Taxonomy (GTDB): domain Bacteria; phylum Bdellovibrionota; class Bdellovibrionia; order Bdellovibrionales; family Bdellovibrionaceae; genus UBA5009. The sequence goes on along the minus strand of DGYJ01000035.1, from coordinate 18,466 downwards.
ACGAAATGACAGCTAACATGGTGGTTTAGAGCTGTCCATCTAGAATTTTGTGTCCTAACGATTTTTTAACATGTCCTGCACGAAATTAGGCAAACTGAAGGATGAGACATGGAGTTCGTCATTATAATAACGAAGTTTATTCGTCTTAACGAAGGCTTGGATGTCATTTGTATTGATGTCTTTTTTGGGGTTCAAAGTAGATTTTGTGGCCATCATCAAGCTCCACATGCCCGAAGGATATGTTGTCGCATGAAAAAGCAATGTGTGGACTTTGTCTTGGCCAAAGATGGATTTTAAGGATTGGTTCAGGGCCACAAATGTGGACTCGTGAAACATGGGGGATTCGCCCTGGGTCATTAAAATTCCGTCGTCTGACAGTGCACTTTTAATATCTTTGTAAAAGTCTTCGGTGAACAAGCCTTCAGCAGGCCCGACAGGGTCAGACCCATCCACAATAACTAAGTCAAAACTTTTGGGTTTTGCTTTTTTGATAAAGTCGATGCCATCAGCAATAATTATTTGAACTTTAGGGTGGGTAAGATCCTTTGCCAGAGCCGGAAGGTGAAGTTTTGAGGCTTCAATCACAGCCTCATCAATTTCTACCAGTGTGATCTTTTCGATGGATTTATATTTAACAAGTTCACGTACAGATCCCCCATCACCGCCGCCAATCACAAGAACGTTTTTCACTTTCTTATGCAATTGCATAGCTGGGTGAACCATCATTTCGTGGTAGTGGGCTTCATCGCGCTCGGTACACATGATCATATTGTTGATCGCAAGCAGCTTGCCATAGGCCAAAGTATTCAAAACTCGAACTTGTTGGTAGACCGTTGTTTTATTGTAAAGAACTTCGCCATCGTATCGAAGAGACAAAGCCAAAGTGTCTGACTTATCGGTGAACCAAACATTTCTTAGAACTTGGGGTGGACCTTGAATTCCAATTCTTTCTTCCCTAAGTGGTGGGCGATAGCTGGTAGACTTTTGGATTTTGTCAGGAAGACCTCTTTGAATTTCTTGGGCTGTGTATTCGGCCCCAAAAACTTTCTTTAAAAATTCAAAACTGATCCAAGGGTCGACAGTTTCGCCACAGGTGAAGACATCCACTGCAGCGTATTGATATTCGGGCCAGGTGTGAATGGCCAAGTGGCTTTCTTGAATCACCACAACGCCAGAGACCCCAAAAGGGGAAAAGTGGTGAAAATTAGAACTGATAACAGTTGCACCCGCAGCCTTGGCAGCCTCAAGCATTGATTTTTCAATCCCACTGACATCATTTAAGATTTCAGATTGGCAATTGACGAATTCAGCCAAAATATGGCGTCCGAGTGCTTTCATTATAACTTTTTAGGTCGTTTTTTAACTCTTGTAAATATGTTTTATTTCGAAGAGCTGGTGGATCTTTTTGTCGTGAAAATCAATGGGAATTGATGATTCTGTGGTGTTCTTGACTTGATACGAAGATAAAATCTTTTCTGAAAGTTTAAATGTTCTTTTGTTTGTCGAAAAGAACAGAATGCCATCTTGTTTTAAAAGCGACATGGTCTTGGTGATCAAAAAATCCTGATCTTTTTCGACCTCAAAGGAATTGGTCATTTTTTTTGAATTTGAAAATGTTGGGGGATCTAAGTAGATCGTGTCGTATAAAGTCTTGTCAGACCCTTGCTTTGCGGATTCATTTTCTAAAAATTCAAGGGCATTTTCTTCAATGAATTGATGATTTTCGATCTTCAGATTGTTTAAGACAAAGTTGTCCTTGGACCACTGGATATAGGTTTTGGACATATCAACATTGGTGGTCTTTGCGCCGCCCAAGGCAGCGAAGACACTGACGGATCCGGTGTAGCAAAATAAATTTAAAAAACGTTTGCCTTGATTGTTTTTGAAAACCTTCTGACGTAATGGACGGTGATCTAAAAACAATCCAGTATCAAGGTAATCATAAAGATTAATCCAAAACTGCGCCTGCGTTTCAAAGACAGAAAATCTTTGTTTTTGATCATCTAGTTTTTCGTACTGTTGAGTTCCCTCTTGGCGCATTCTTTTCTTAACAATAATTTCATTTTCTTGAGGATTGAAAATTTCTGTTAAAGCCTGCTTGGCTTTTTCAACTTGGTTTTTATCTTTATCAATAACAGCATCGGTTTTGTCGTAGATAAGAAAGAAATTTTTATAGCGATCAATAATGACAGGATATTGGGGGATGTCGCGGTCGTAAAGTCGGTAGGCCTCGATTTTATGTTTTTCGGCCCACGACTTTAATTTTTTTTCATTTTTTTGAATACGATGAAGCAAGTCCTGCATGAAAGGCTTAGCTTATGATTTCAATAACGTCTTTTGAATCAAAACGAACTTTTTTTGCAGATTGATATTTATCCTCTGGATGACGATAGCCACAGGCCACAGCTGCCACGGTGGCATAGCCTGTGTTTTCGAGCTTAAGAATGCGATCATATTCTGCCGGATCAAGACCTTCTAGGGGACAAGTATCGATGCTTAGCAAAGCCGCAGTTTCCATTAAAAAGCCCATGGCAATGTAAGCTTGTCTTTGCGCCCACCATTTAATGACCTGATTTCGTGGCCCTTTGACTAAATCACCAATCATCATGTTTTTATAACCATCTAAACTTTCAGCGGGGATGCCACGCACTTTCGCTGTTTGATCGATAAATTTTTGAATATCAGATTCTTTCATGTCAGTGCGGGTTGCGATAACCACATAATGTGAACACTCTTCAACTTGGCTTTGCTTCCAGGAGACTTCAAAAAGTTGTTTACGAATGGCTGGGTTTTGCACCACAAGGAATTTCCATGGTTGCAAACCAAAAGATGAAGGAGCTAAACGAAGACTTTCGGATAATGTGTTCCAGTCTGTTGCACTGATTTTTTTGCTGCTGTCCATTTTTTTAACAGCGTAGCGCCAGTTCAATTGTTTAAGAATCGTTTCGTTGTTCATTATTTTACCTCTGAAGTTTTAAACATGGATTTAGTGAAAAGACTTTTTGTGAATGTGGCCATGTTGTCAGGTTTCACGGCAGCGACTCTCCAGTAGTATTGTTTCCCTGCTTCGAGTTCAGAAACTTGAAGGCTTGTGCCTTTGTATAGATTTTGCTCTAACTTAAGCCATTTAAAATTTGGATCTGTGGCCACTTGCACATTGTAAACTTCAACGCCTTCAACTGGTTTCCATTCCAAAGTGATGCTGCTTTCTTTGATGGCCTTCATGAAGGCTGGGCCCACAAGTTCAGGGGCGGCAGGTGGAGTGGACAGGTCTTTGTTAGCTTGTTTGGCAGGAAATAAGGCCGTATTGTCGCGCTCAGCTTTCGCCGCCGAGCCATGCTCTTGGGCTGCTTGATGTGCGCCTGCTGCCTGTTCTTTGACTGGGGTTCCGTGTTCTTGATTTTCTGCAAAGCTAGTAGAGCTTAACGCCAGGGCGCTGACAAAAACGATAAAACCGATGAAAATTTTCATAGTGGACTCCTTCAATTGATATGAATGAATATTTTAGTTTGAACCAGAAGCTTATAAAAAAATACCAGGAACGTCATCTTGTGTCTTAGGGAGCCATGTGTTACTTCTGGCCCATGGTTTTATGGACGACTGCTTTTGAATTTGGGGCAACTCAAAATCAGAAGAGGAAAGTCCGGACTTCGCTGAGCAGCGCAAGGGGTAACGCCCCTCCACCGTAAGGTGAGGAACAGTGGAACAGAGAGAATGTCCAAAGCAATGATCCTTCGGGTGGGAACGGGAGCCCAAAGGGGAGTGATGGAGTGAAAACAGCCAAACTCTGCGTGAAGCAAGAACAAATAGGGGAGTGTGTGGCTCGCACATAACTTCCGGGTCAGTTCGCTAGAGGTTGAAGGTAACTTCGATCCCAGAGAAATGGTCGTCAAAGAAGATCGAGGCGTTTTTGGGACTTGGTCTTTTGAACAGAATCCGGCTTACAGTGAAACCAGATCTCCCATTTTGTGGGGCTTTGATGATGAATCAAGGCCCCTTCTTTTTTAAAAGCCACGTTGGCAGGTGAATTGTGTGTCTTGGCTAGAGTTTGTTGAGTAAAGGGCGGCTTGCCCTGTTTGACCATTGTCTGAAACAACAAAACCAATTCTAAGTGCAGCGTTTGAGAATATGAATTGATATCCATTTCGTTTTACAAATTGAAATGTGACCCATTGTCTACCAATAAGCACTTCTGCTGAAGCGGTGGACTTGTCATTCGAGATTAGAATATTCATTGTCTCATCATTTTGTCGATCTGATCGTACACAGCTATAGTTCACTCGACGAGGCTGTGCAGTGGATATCTGATTCTGTGTGCGAATATTTAAAGGAAGGCTGGTTGACGGGTTCAAGCTTCTAACGAAAATATCAGATCCTTGAACAGATCCGCGAACTGCATATTTGCCATAGTTATTGAAGACAAAAACTTTCCCTAACTCTGGTTTAGAAGAGATAGATTGTATTAATTTATTTCCTTGAAGTATTCCAACGCTCTTAAAAGTTAATAGGTATCCCTGCGCAGTTTGTTTTTTATTAGTTACAACATAAACTTGGTTTGCATTCATATTCGAAAATTGTATGACGATGAAATCAAGCTTTGATCCTGCAACCTGGGCTGTGCAAAAACTTGAAACAGTTTTGTAAGACATTGTAGGGCTAAAGTTGATCCCACAAGACATGGCTGTAACAATTGAAGTACTTGAAGGCATGGCGATGGATTGTGACGAAAATGAAAACTGAAAAAGGCTGAATACAATAGCAACTATTTTCATAAAAACTCCAGTGGCCGGAAGTTATTCGATTTGCGCCCCGACGACAAGCGCAGACATTAAATCTGAGGAATTGTGACCTAGAGGTGTTCATTTTTATATGAAAACTGAAAAGATTAAGTAAAAACTACAGCCTTAGCTACTGGCCGAGCTGTAGTGCTTCAAGCAAAATTTCCAAAATAAAGTAGTGCCATAAATCATTGTTGGACCAAGCAAGAAGCTCCAAATCATCAGTGGCCAAGAGGGTTCGTCAATAATCACTCGGGCTGGGACGCTGGCGATCAAAGCCACCGGGACCACCGTCATTAAAATATATTTCATCCAGGGTGCATAAATTGAATCCGGTCGTGTTCCTAATTTGTAAATGTTGTACCAAATAAATTGCAAATTTTCGGATCTGGTAAAAATCACAGCCGTGCAGGCAAAGCAAAAACGAAAGGCATATAAAAACATAAATCCATTGGGGATGACGATCAATAACCACAGCAGTTTGATCAAATTAAAATCAGGCAACCGTGAAAGACTCCACCACAGCCACGCCACAGCCATAATTAAATTTGCAAAGTTGGCAGTTCCGACACGCTGAAAGCTAATCATAAACTGCGATCGTACGGGCTTGACTAAAAGTAAATCCAAATCACCTTTACGAACTTTGTCACTAAAACGTTCCAGGTTGTCGTGTAGTAAAATCATATAAATGGCATCGACGACAAAAAGAATTCCTAAAAAGACCCGTGTTTGATCTAAATTCCAATGGCCAATAAATTTTGTATGACGATACAAAACTTCAAATGTAAAAATTTGAGCCGCATACCAAAAAACATCAGTCACAATTCGCAAAGTGAAATTGGCCCTGTATTCAAGATCAGCCTGCAGGCTGGCGCGAAAAAAGGCGTAGTAAAGTGATGCATACTTTTTCAAAGTGCTTTGCTGACTCATGCTAAGCCCCAGTCCCAGAATAATTTTTCATGGCTTGTTTCCAAAGGGCCCAACCAATCAGATTGGCAACAATCAATCCCCCAGTCACAGAAATAAAACCTTGGATCACGGCCTCTTGGCCGATACGTCCTGTGATATAGGCGGTGGGGACATAGACTCCGCTACTGAAGGGTAAATAGGAAAACAGAGTTTTAAAAGGTTCTGGCAAAAGATCCAATGGAAAAAGTTCGCCTGAAAGTAGCCATAATCCTAAATTTTTTGCCGCTGTAAAGGAATGGGCGCGGTTCAGATAAAAAGCCAAGGAGGCCACAATAAAACTGAGCGAATGAACTAAAATTAAATAATAAAAAACTAAGATTAAACAAATTGGCAATCTGTCCAGATGAAATGGCAAATTAAAAATTTGAAATAGCACTAAGGGAACAACCAATGAAACTGCGGTGGTAATGAATTTATAACCCATCAATTGGCTTAGATAATATTCGTAAAAACTCATGGGTCGAACGATCAGACTATTGATTGATCCAGAATCAATTTCTTCGATCATGCGGAATTCATACATCCAGCTGCTACTGATTCGTCCCATGAATGTTGCCCACAAGGCATAGGAAATATAGGACTCGACCGGAAATCCCCCAATCAAAGTCATGCCCGCACCGGCAAAGATTGAAATCCAAAGAACAACTTCAACCACAGAGGACAGGCAAGGCTGCACCAGGGCATCCACTAAAAAATTTAATCTGTATTCAATATTGGAGGCAATCGCGAGTTTAGCGAACCCGAGATTCCTTCTCCAAAAATTGGCGTATAACATCTTCAAAATCAGCCTCGATTAATTTTAAATCTTGCAGTTGGGATTCTTTGGTCAGTTCGGCAATCAGCCAGGGGACTTCTTCGTTCACCACTTGAACTTGATATTCGCGGTGACCGGCTTCAATTTGTTGTCCTGACTTAAGTGGAATCGCCTTTTCTAAATTTTTATCTAAACGAAATTGTAAAGTTTGAACCTGTGAAGCTTTTTGTGAAAAGGCATTCACCGTTCCGTTATAAACAATTTCGCCATGGCTGATCAAAAGCAATTGATCAGCTAACTTTGCGATGTCATCCATGTAATGACTGGTCAGAATAATTGTGGGTCCTTTGTTTTTCACATAGTCAGCTAAAAATTCACGAATTGTCGACTGGGCAACTATGTCTAATCCTATTGTGGGCTCGTCTAGAAACATAACTTCTGGTTCATGCAAGAGGGCCCCAATAATTTCCATTTTCATGCGCTCGCCAAGACTGAGCCTGCGCAACTGGGTTTCAAGCACATGGTCGCATTGCAATTTTTTAGCAAGCTCATAAACTCTGGCGCGGGCCTTATCTGGATCTAAATTATAGATTTTCGCAAGCAAAGCGTAACTATCAATCGGAGAAATATCCCACCACAATTGATTTTTTTGTCCAAGCAAGATGCTGATGCGACTTAAAAAATGATAATCCCTTTCAGAGGGAACAGTCCCTAAAACATGGGCGCTGCCTTCAGTTGGCATAATTAAGCCAGAAAGTATTTTCAGCAAAGTCGTTTTGCCTGCGCCATTGGCGCCAACAAGGCCAACAATTTGCCCTGGGCGGATTTGTAAGTTCACACCCTTCAGTGCTGACTTGCGAATGGTTTGGCGATTCCAAAATCCTTTAATGGAATTCATCAAGCCTTCGGGCTTTTTATAGGTCTCGTAGGATCGCCCGAGATCTTTTGTTTCTATGACGTAATTCAATTTGAAATCCTTTTTTTTAAAACACAAAAATACAAATCCGAGCGCTGAGGAATTCCAAAGCGTTCGTCCCCATAGGGAAATGTTTCAGTTTCTTCTGTTTTTGTATAGCCCTGTTTTTCGTACCAGGCGATCAGTTCCGGTCTTTGTGCGATGACAGTCATGCGAATCCAAGCTGTCCCTTTTTTTGCCGCCCACTTTTCGCCGGCTATGAGCAATTTTTTACCCAGTCCAGAACCTTGAAGTGTTGGGTTCACTGTCAGCATTCCTAAATAGGAAGTGTCTTCAGAAATTTTTTTAAGATAAACGCAACCTAAAATGCTCGATTCATTTTGTGGCCGTGCCATCAAAATTTCCGCATGGGGGGTGTTGATTTGCTCGCGCAGGCCTTCAATATCTGTGCGCTGCCCCCCAAGCAAATCGGCCTCGGTGGTCCATCCAGCCTTCGAGCTGTCGCCCCGGTAGGCCGAGTTGACCAATACGCTAAGGGAAGCAAGATCAGCTTCGCCAGCTGAAGTAAAAACAAGATCGCTTGAAATTTCAGGACTCATGATTTTCTTTTCTTTTGGGCCAAAACGTAAAGTTCTCGTCCTTGCCGACGGGGCAAAGATTTTCTCCAGCGGCCCCAAAAAAGAAAATGATAATCTTTTTGAAGTCGTTGTCGGATTTCCCACTCTGTGGCGCCAAATGGGGGTCCTTCATATTTATCAAATGTAAAGAAAACTCCCATTAAAAAACCACCTGGCATGAGGTGTCGATTCCAGATTTTTGCCAGCTCGGCGCGGCGTTGGGGGTCTATGGCGCAATAGCAGGTGTGTTCAAAGACCACATCAAAGTTTTGATTTGCTTCCATTTCAAAAAGATCTTTTTGAAGAAATTGAATTTGGCCAATATCGGAATATTTTTTCTGGGCCTTTTCAATGGCCTCTGCCGAAATATCAACGGCCACAACACTGTGACCTTCTTTCGCAAACAAGGCCGCATCATGTCCTTCTCCGCAGCCTAAAACCAAAACCCGCGATTTCGCCAACTTCACTCGGGGAAGCATATCCTTCAGGGCTTCGGCAGGTTCGTCTAAATTCCAGCGGGGATTAGGTTCTGATTTGTAAATATCCGACCACCACGTGGGGCCATTCAAGTGGGGGGACTCGCTCCATAGAGTGGGGGTTTGAATGGTTTGGCCCTGCCATGTGACCGATTCATCGTCATAGTCATCAACCAAATTAAAAAAATCATTTTGAGCTTTGGCAGAAAACACGAAGGGGAGTCCGTTCATTGTTCGGCCATGGAAGCGATCCCACTCGTCAAGACGAAGTGATTTTAATTCGAATTCCCCTTCGAATTCGTAATTGGCCACAAATCCCCAGGTGCGTTTACCTGGTACGATTTTTTGAATCAAAAGGGGCTCGTCAAAGACTTCGACGTAATAATGTTCATCTTCAAGAGATGTGACAAAGGAGCCATTTTCAGAGTAAGTGAGGTTTTCAAGAAAGTGCTGACCCATATCTTGAGAGGTCACTTTTTTTTCGTCTAAAAAAAAAGTTCCGTGCTCGTCAAGGGTCAGAAAATTTTCAATTTGTGGTAGCGGGTTCTTTTTCATCATCTGCGGCATTGTCTGGAGTGATTAAAGAACCATCTGAGTATTGAACATTGTCGCCAAGGGTTTTCATGCTTTGCAAAGTCCATTTATCCACAGAGGGGCTGTCGGATAGATCACGATATAAAAAGGCTTCGCCCTCGATGGTTCTTACAGTTTTTTCTTTATTTGTGGCACTTGCTGGCTCAGTGTAGCTGTAAGAAAAAACAGCTTTTACTTTTCTTTCGCCAGCATTTTCAGTCCACAATTTGATGATTTTGACATCAGTGGCCTCTGGTTTTTTATTTTGGATCGTGTTTTTGATCATATCGGCGAATTTTTGCTGGATGCCGGAGTGCGTCTCGAAGCCAATGGCATTCGAGCTGTGGATAATATTCCAAGTCCATACTAACGCTGCGGTAAAGATCACCAAACTGATAATTTTCTTCATAGATTAAAACCTCTAGTTTATGGTACGAAATATCTCATGAATTCTGCATGGATGACAACTTTTATATCGAAAAAACAAGAGCTCGAAACTTGGCTTGAAAAACAGCTCGCCGAACGTGGAGTAAAACTTCAACCGACTGACGTGGCCGAGTTTGTGGAAAAGTGGACACCCAAGGCCTCCCAAGAAGCACTTAGCTATGTTTTGGATGTGACGAAACCATTTTTGATGGGTCTAGGTTTTCGAATCTCAAAATTATCACAAACACAAATCGAAATTGTGATTCCCCATCGCCGAAAAAGTTTAAACGATGCGGGTGAAATTCATGAAGGCATTTTGCTTTCTGCAGGAGTCGAAGCTGTTCGATGGCTGTGGTCCAAGCAATCTATGTTGGGACAGTTCCATCTTGATGTTTTAGATATTCGTTGGAACAAAATGAAAAAAACACAAACACTTCAAAAAGTTCGCTACGAAGTCGATGCAGATCAGCGCGAAGTTGTTTTGTCGAATTTAAGATTGAATTCTCAAGAAGATGTGGACGCCTATCTTCACTTTTATGATGAAAATGATCAACTGACTTCCGAATTGCAAATGAAAGTTCGTTTGCATCATCAACCGACACTTGAAACTTCAAGGACTTAAAATATGTTTCCTATCGAAAGCCAAATTCGTACCTCTGACACCCAATACATTCAAAATGCGAATCAAATGAAGTCCGTCGTTAATGAGCTTCGTCAAAAAATCGAGTGGGCGCGAAAAGGTGGCGGTGACGATGCAATCAAAAAGCACAAGTCCCGTGGAAAACTCACAGCCCGCGAGCGTATAGATGGGCTTATAGATTCGGGTTCATCTTTTTTAGAATTTTCACAACTGGCAGCCATCGAGCAGTATGATAATCAGGCCCCTGGCGCAGGGGCTGTGACTGGAATTGGTCGCGTTCAAGGTGTGGAGTGCATGATCGTTGCCAACGATGCCACTGTGAAAGGTGGCACATACTTTCCACTGAGCGTGAAAAAGCATTTACGCGCTCAAGAGATTGCACAAGAAAACGGTCTGCCATGTATTTATCTAGTGGATAGTGGTGGCGCCTTTTTACCTATGCAGTCAGAAGTTTTTCCTGACCGGGATCACTTCGGTCGTATTTTTTATAATCAAGCTAGAATGTCTGCCCTTGGAATTCCACAAATTGCTGTGGTCATGGGATCTTGCACCGCGGGCGGCGCCTATGTCCCTGCCATGAGTGACGAAACTGTTATTGTCAAAGGAAGTGGGACAATTTTCCTAGGTGGACCTCCGCTTGTGAAGGCCGCCACTGGTGAAGAAGTGACGGCGCAAGAATTGGGTGGGGCCCAGGTTCACTGCGAAGTCAGTGGTGTCACGGATCATTTTGCAGAAGATGACGAGCACGCATTGGAAATCACAAAATCAATTGTTGCAAATCTTCATCATCGCAAAAAAATGAATTTGCAAAGATTGCCTGTTGAAGAGCCTTTGTACAAAGCCGAAGAGCTTTACGGAATTATTCCTGCAGATCCTAAGCAACCCTATGATGTGCGCGAAGTGATTGCACGGATTGTTGATGGAAGTCGTTTGCATGAATTCAAACCTTTGTTCGGAAAAACCTTAGTGACTGGTTTTGCTCACATTTGGGGTTACCCTGTTGGGATTATTGCTAACAACGGAGTTTTGTTTAGCGAAAGTGCCCAGAAGGCCGCCCACTTTATTGAGCTTTGCGAGCAAAGGGATATTCCTTTGGTGTTTTTGCAAAATATCACTGGCTTTATGGTTGGTAAAAAATATGAAAATGAAGGCATTGCTAAACACGGAGCCAAAATGGTGATGGCTGTCAGCAATGCCCATGTTCCGAAATTTACAGTTGTGATTGGCGGATCCTACGGAGCAGGAAATTACGGCATGTGCGGACGCGCCTACCAACCAAGGCAATTGTGGATGTGGCCCAATGCCAAGATCAGTGTGATGGG
>DGYJ01000035.1:3552-6822 GCA_002396665.1 Bdellovibrionaceae bacterium UBA5009 | reverse complement strand
CCAAGATCAGTGTGATGGGTGGCGAGCAAGCCGCCAATGTTTTGCTGACTGTGAAAATGGAACAAATGGCAGCCAAAGGACAAAAAATGTCTGATTCAGAACAGGCTGAATTTAAAAAACCAATCTTAGATAAATACAATACAGAAAGTTCGGCCTATTACTCGACGTCTAGACTATGGGATGACGGTTTAATTGATCCAGCAGATACCCGCCAAGTCTTGGCTTTGGGAATTAGTGCTTCATTAAATCGCGAGTGGGAACAAAAACGCCAAGGCGTTTTCAGAATGTAATTTTCAACAACGAAGTTAAGGAATTAAAAATGTCTGAAGTTGTAGTCTCTGAAATGAATCATGTCGCTTATGTGAAGTTGAACCGACCAGAAATTCGAAATGCATTTTCTCCGGAAATGATTAACCAACTGACAGCCCTTTTTCGTTCATTTGAGACGCGAAAAGATTTGCGAGCCATTGTATTATTTGGCGAAGGAAAGGCTTTTTGTGCTGGTGCCGATTTGCAGTGGATGCAATCCATGATTCACTACAATCTTGAGCAAAACAAAAAAGACGCAGAAAATTTATTTTCACTTTTTGAAACAATCGAAAAATGTTCGCTTCCAGTTCTGGGACGAGTTCACGGGGCAGCCATTGGTGGGGCCTTGGGATTGTTGGCAGTTTGTGACGAAGTCATTGCGGAAAGAAGCACTCAGTTTTGTTTTAGCGAAGTGAAACTAGGAATTGTTCCTGCGGTGATCAGTCGATTTGTAACACCAAAATGCAACCGTGGACGATTGCGTCCACTGATGATTTCTGGACGCGTTTTTGATGTGAACGAAGCTGAAAAGTTAGGTTTAATTCACGCCATCGTAGAGGACGGAGAATCCCATCACGCCATTCAAAAATATTTAAATGAATACATGGTTGGTGGGCCCGAGGCCATGCGTGAAACTAAAAAATTATTAAATGAAATTCTTTGGTTGGATGCCGACGGGCAAAAAGAAAAAACGACCAAAGTGATTGCTGAACGACGAGTCAGTCGCGAAGGACAAGAGGGCTTGCAAAGTTTCCTCGATAAGCGCGAGCCCAGCTGGAGACTTGATAATGTCTAAGAAAATAAAAAGATTGGCCATTGCCAATCGTGGTGAAGTTGCTGTTCGAATTATTAAGGCCTGTGAAGAGATGGGGATTGAAACCGTTCTTCTGCATTCCGAGCCTGATCAAAATTCGCGGGCCGCAAGATTGGCGACAAAAAAAATATGTATTGGTCCTGCGCCATCTGCAGAAAGCTATTTAAGTATTGAGGCGAATGTTCAAGGCGCTTTGGCCGGAGGGGCCGACGCGATTCATCCCGGATTTGGTTTTCTATCTGAAAATGCTGATTTTGCAGAGGCTGTTCAAAAAGCTGGATTAATTTTTGTGGGCCCTAGTCCAGAATCTATTCGCCAGTTGGGTGACAAGGTTCGCTGTAAAGAATTAGCCATTAAGGCTGGCCTTCCCTTAGTGCCAGGCTATCAGGGCGAAGACCAATCTGTTTCTTCGCTAGTGAATAAGGCGGCCGAAATTGGTTATCCAGTCATCGTGAAAGCTGCTGCTGGGGGCGGTGGTCGCGGAATGAAGTTGATTCGTAAGGCTGAAGAAGCACAGGAGCAAATTGAATCGGCCCAGCGCGAAGCCCAATCGGCCTTTGGGTCGCCCAAAGTTTTTTTAGAAAAATACTTAGACCGTGCAAAACATATCGAGTTTCAAATTTTTGGTGATTCTAGCGGGCAAGTTATTCATTTGTTTGATCGTGAGTGCTCGGTCCAACGACGGCATCAAAAAATCATTGAAGAAGCGCTGTCACCGTCGCTGAACGAAGATCTTCGTCGTCGCATGGGCGAAGCTGCTGTGGCCATTGGAACCTTGGGAAAATACAAAGGGGCCGGCACTGTCGAGTTTTTATTGCAAGATGGTCAGTTTTATTTATTAGAAGTGAATACGCGATTGCAGGTCGAACATCCCGTGACCGAAATGGTGATGGGAATTGATTTGGTGAAAGCTCAAATTTTGACTGCAGAAAATAATTATGTGTTTTCATCCCATCAAATTCGTTCGCCCCGCGGGCATTCAATTGAATGCCGCGTGTATGCCGAAGATCCCTATCAAGGCGGAATGCCAAGCACGGGTTTGTTAGGACATGTTCATTTTCCAGAGGGGCCAGGTCGAAGATTTGAATATGGTTTTGAATCCGGTGATGAAATCACACCATTTTATGACCCCATGATAGCTAAGGTCATTGTTTGGGATGAAAATCGATCCCGAGCCATTGAAAAAATGATTCATGTCTTAAGAACAAGCACATTGTTCGGAGTTAAAACAAATATTCCGTACTTGATCGAAATTTTATCCCATAAAGAATTTGTCAATGGGACGATGACAACTCGTTTTATAGAAACGTATTTTGCCAATGCTTTAACGGCCCCAGAGCTCACCGAGTCTGAAAAATTAATTCAACAAAAAGTGATGGAGCAATTTAAAAATTCAAATTCTCAAAATTCTATCCCTGCTTCTGGAAGTGATTCGGCTTTCTTAGCTTCACAAATGGCATCTCCTTGGGATGTGTCCTGGAGGAGTTTTCAATGATCAATAAAACTCAAGAACCTAAAAAAATTAAAATCATGATCTCTGGTCGCTCAGTGGAAGTGTTGGCGCAAAAAATTGGTTCACATATTTGGTATCAGACTGAAAAAGGTATTTCATCTGTTGAAGTTGAAGGGGCATTTGCTTCTCGCAAAAAAAGAAAATCTGCAGATTCCAATAGCTTTCAAATTTTGGCGCCAATGCCTGGTAAAATCACCAAGGTGTTAACCGTGGAGGCTGGTCCTGCAGAGCCTGGGCAAAGTCTTATTGTGATGGAAGCCATGAAAATGGAGTACACCTTAAAAAGCCCATCAGTCCGTCGTGTGAAGAAAATTCATGCGAAGGTTGGTGATCAGGTGGCCTTGGGTCAGGTGCTGATTGATTTCGAAGAAGAGTCCCCTGCACAAAGCCAAGGGGGCGAACGTGGCTAAAAAAGTTCAATTGGTCGAAGTTGGACTTCGCGATGGATTGCAAAATGAAAGCGTGATTTTAGATCACTCTAGCCGTGTCGAACTGGCTTTGCAATTGAACCAGGCCGGGGCTGAAAGAATCGAACTTGGTGCATTTGTCAGACCTGATTGGGTTCCGCAGATGTCGGGTTCTAAGCAAATTATTGAAGAGTGTTTGACGCTTAAAAAAAATAAAAAATTTTCAA
>DGYJ01000035.1:3093-3404 GCA_002396665.1 Bdellovibrionaceae bacterium UBA5009 | reverse complement strand
CAGTTCAGTTTTCCGCCTTGGTTCCAAATGAACGGGGCATGCAAGAGGCTCTTCAGTCGGGCATTCCAGAAGTTGCAATTTTCGCTTCTTGTTCAGAATCTTTTTCGATCAAGAATTTAAACTGCTCTATCGAAGAAAGTTTTGAGCGCTTTAAACCTGTCATGGTTTTGGCGAAAAAAAATAAAATCAAAGTACGTGGTTACTTGAGCGTGTGTTTTGGCTGTCCATTCGAAGGCCAAGTGCCCGAAAAAAAAGTCATCGAATTGACGGAAAGAATGCTGAAGTTGGGAGTTCATGAAGTGTCCTTAGGT
>DGYJ01000035.1:2342-2921 GCA_002396665.1 Bdellovibrionaceae bacterium UBA5009 | reverse complement strand
CATGAAGTGTCCTTAGGGGACACCATCGGAGTCGCAACCCCAGGACAAGTCCAAAGCCTTTTGAAAAAATTGCAGAAAAAGGTCAATCTTAAAAAAATAGCGGGTCACTTCCACGACACAAGGGGGACGGCCCTTGTGAATATTCTTAAATCCTACGAACTTGGTGTGCGTGTGTTTGATACCAGTGTCGGTGGCTTGGGCGGATGCCCCTATGCCCCTGGTTCCGCAGGAAATGTTTCCACTGAAGATGTTGTGTATCTATTTCACGGTCTTGGTGTCGAAACGGGTTTTGACTTGCCAAAATTGGTCACTCTGAATAAATGGCTCAGTCACAAGATGAATAAAGAATTGCCTTCAAAAGTAGGCAAGGTTGGGCCCTTAAAAGCAACAGGCCCGGTGACTAGATAAAGAGTGGGTTGGAATGTCTAAATTGAATTTGCAAAGCGAAAAAGTTTGGACCATCGCAGCCCTGGTTAGTTTTGCCTTTCTCAGTTTAAGTCTTTTATTTTATTCTCGAAAACCACTTTGTTTAAACACTCGTCTTATTGAAAAAATTGATCGTGTGGGTGGCCAATCCCG
>DGYJ01000035.1:0-2238 GCA_002396665.1 Bdellovibrionaceae bacterium UBA5009 | reverse complement strand
CGTGTGGGTGGCCAATCCCGCGAACAAATTTTTAAATGTGAAACGAATCGCACAGTCACCTACAATATTTTTTGGCGTGAAAACCTATTGCCATTGAATTTACGTTTGCAACGACTGGAATCTGCCTTAAGTCTTTTTTCTAATCCAGAGCGCGGCTTGCAGGTTGTTTTATTTAAAGAAAAAGAAAACATTCAAATTTTACAAGGGCGAACAATCTACATTTCAGAAAATTTGCTTCAAAAAGATGGTCTTTTTGAGTCTTTGATTGTGCAAGGTTGGCTTCGCGAAATGAATCCACTGTTTTTTGAAAAGAACTCTTTGCTTGTCGAAGCACTGACTGAAAATTTTCTTTACTCTGCCTACGGCGAAAAATCTTTTGAAAAAATCAGGACCGAGAAAAGCCAAAGTCGCAATTGGTTTTTACAAATGGCTTCTGTTGGCGATGAAAATTGTCTTAAAAAGCAAAGACTGACTGATAAGTTTAACCTGTGTCTTGATGGCAGTCGTCCTCTTTGGATGGACACGCAAAGATTTGCTGTTCAATCGTGGATGTCTGTTTTTAAAAGCTTGCCTTGGAATGAAAAGATTCCTTTTCTGAAAGAGCTTATCAAAATCGTTAAGCGTGTGAATATTGATCCATTGAAAGAGGGCACTCTTGATCTTGATCTGCAAAAAGCTGATTTGTCCCCTGAAGAATTGGCACATAACAATTTAAAATTACTGATCAATGTTTTGGCCCAATCTAATCCAGGCACAGATGATGTTTTGTTTCAAAAATTTCTAGTTCGCCTGGGCTCGATCTTTCAAAAAGAGGGTCTTCAGGATATTGTTGAAGATTCAACCTTGAGCCTGGTGTATTTTGTCGAAGAGCAGCTTTCTAAAGACAGCACCTTGTATCTATCGATGATGGAGCTTTCAAGAAAGAATCCCAACGAAAAGATAGCCATGCTGGATCAGAAAAAAGTTTGGTTTTTCCCCTCGGGACTTTCTTTGCCTCGCGAAAGCTTGCGTTGGGTCAAATCCAAGCAAATGGTTTTTCAAACTTGCAGACCATTGAATATGGCTCAAATCCAGCAATTCGCAGTGGTCAGTGATCGATTTCTTTTGATCAAAAATTGTGACAGTGCAGTTATTCCACAATTAGCGCAGTTCCTTAAAAAAGGACCTGAAGGCTTTGCCATTCAGAATACAAGCTTAGCCTTTGTTCACTTCCATTTGCCTTCATTGATGATGAAAAAAGACAAAGTGGATGCCAAGCAAGATGTGTTTGAATTGCTTGGCCGTCGGCAGAGCCAAGGCAGTCAGGATTCAATTTCAACAGTCTTTGGTTGGCAGCAATTGGAATGGAAAAAAGATCTACAAGCCTATTCACCGCGCGCCTATGTTGATGCCATCAACTTGTTTAGAACTCCGACAAGACTATAAATACCAGCCAAAGCTTGCGCGGTACTGTTCGTCTTCGTGTTTAAGATATTGCAATCGTATATCCCAAAATGGACTGTTACCAAATCTGTGTTCGACTTTCCAAACATCAAATCTAGATTTTTGTCCATTTTGAAAAAGTTCTTGTTCATAGCTTGCAGATATTTTCCAAATTGGAAAAAGCTCTAAAAAGCTACCAATCTCTGGTCCAACAGAGAGCGTTCCAAAACTATTCAGCTCTGTTTGAAAATTTATTTTTCCCAAGGCATAGATGCTTATATTTTTTGTTGCTGCCAATGTATGTCCGACGCCGCCAGTGAAAAAGCCCACTTGGCATTGGTGGCATAAGAGTGACTGCGATTTGATACCAAGCTGAGCTTTCCAGGACATTTTGCTTTCACCAGGCAAATCTGTTTCGGGAACGCTCAGATTACTGATGCGAAAGATATCCAGTTGTCGAAGTTCAATCTCTCGGGCTGAGACTTGAAGACGAGTATCAAAAACAACTAGGCTGGTGTTGTCAGGGCGGCCCACAGAGGGATTTAATTCGTCATACAGTGCTTGACGAAGATTGATCTCTTGAAAGGCTCCGTTGAAATAACTTTGGCCTTGGGTCAGTTTTACGTTGAATGTATTAACTCCAAGGTGAGGTGATTGGGCGCGCAAGCCACGATCATAAAATGAAAAATTGGCCTTTTCTGGAATTTGAAATCGTTCTTTAATTGTGTTGCTTCTGGCTTCTGCATAAAGCTGTGGATTAGACTCTTTCAGCTGGCGGAACGAAAAATAATCCATCAATGTATCAATGATCTGAAC
>DGYJ01000026.1:17272-19209 GCA_002396665.1 Bdellovibrionaceae bacterium UBA5009 | reverse complement strand
TAGTTCAGGATGCCCAAACCAAAACTGAATTTATGATTCAAGAATACTCTTGGGGCTCTGCCGAGTAATTTTAAAACTTTGTGTTTCAGTTCGAGTCACATTGTTGTCTCTGAATGAGTCAACAATGTGACTTGGTTTCAAAAAATTAATTTGGGGCCGCAAAATTCAATTTGTAGCCTCAAGTTTTGCCCGAAACTGCCGATCTTATAGTCAAGATCAATTAATACGTCTGAATAAAGGTGGTACGTCAATGGATTTCAAAGCAGTTCTATTTGGGATTTGCATATTACTTGTGGTGGCTCTAGGAATTTATTTCGAGGTGAGCTTGGCGGCATAGCAAGGCTTGACCAGGATGGATTTCCTGACATGGAGACTGTTGGGAAATAAAAAAGGGAGACAATGTCTCCCTTTTTTATTTCTATGAACAGCGGCCCATCAGGTCGCCATTTTTAGAATATTCAGATTATTTCTTTTGTTCGTCAGCACGTTTTTGCTGATACTTTTTAACAAGTTCATCTTGGATCATTCTTGGTGCTGCAGAGTATTTAGCAAATTCCATAGAGAATTCGCCCTTACCTTTTGTTGCAGAACGAAGGTCTGTCGAATAACCAAACATTTCTGTCAATGGCACTTCGGCTTCGATCACAACGCTTCCTTCGAATGAAGTTGTTCCCATGATCACACCACGACGTTGATTGATTTGGCCAGTCGCAGGACCTTGGTATTCTTCAGGAACAGTTGTTTCAAGCTTCATGATAGGCTCAAGAACTGTGGGTTTTGCTTTCATGTAGACTTCACGCATAGCTGCCATAGAAGCGATTTTAAACGCCATATAGCTTGAATCCACGTCATGGTAAGCACCGTCATCCAAGTAAACTTGAACGCCAACGATAGGGAAGCCTATCAAAGGGCCCTTCGCGCATTGCTCTTGGAATCCCTCTTCAACAGCAGGGATGAATTCACGAGGAATACGTCCACCGACAACGCGATTTTCGAAACGGAAAGTCGACTTGTCATCTGGATTTTCTGGATCTGGTTGAAGCGGTTCAATTTTACCAACAACTTTGGCGAACTGACCCGAACCACCCGTTTGTTTTTTATGAGTGTAGTCGTAGTCAGCAGCTTGGCCGATGGTTTCACGGTAAGCCACCTGAGGTTGACCCACAACAACTTCACAGTTGAATTCACGTTTCATACGCTCAACGTAGATTTCAAGATGCAATTCGCCCATACCAGAAATGATAGTCTCTGCAGACTCTTCATAACGGTGAACGCGGAAAGTTGGATCTTCTTTTCTAAATTTTTGTAAAGCTTTAGAGAAGTTGTTCGCGCCTTGCTTGTCTTTTGGAGCAATAGCCAAACTGATCACGGCATCAGGAACGTGCATGGATTGCATAGATACATTCACACGGTCGTCAACGAAAGTGTCACCGGATGCGCAATCGATACCGAACACGGCAACGATATCACCAGCGTAAGACACATCAATGTCTTCCATTTTGTCTGAATGCATACGCACAAGACGTGGAACTTTCACACGTTTTTTATCTGTTGTATTTGTGATGAACTCGCCAGACGTCAATTTACCTTGGTAAACGCGCATGTAAGTCAACTGACCGAATTGGGTTTGTTGAAGTTTAAATGCCAAAGCCACCAATGGTTTTGTATTGTCTGGGAAAAGATCAACTTTTTCTTCGTTTTTATCCAAATTCAAAGCATGTTCTTTTTTCTCGTCTGGAGTAGGCAAGTAGTAAGTCACTGCATCCAAAAGAACTTGAACGCCTTTATTTTTGAAAGCAGATCCACAAAATACTGGGCAAAGTTTCAAACTGATCACACCTTTACGAATTGCCGCGCGCATTTCTTCAACAGTTGGCTCTTCTTCCATTAAGAATTTTTCACCAATGGTATCGTCGATATCAGCCAATTTACCAAGA
>DGYJ01000026.1:15780-17098 GCA_002396665.1 Bdellovibrionaceae bacterium UBA5009 | reverse complement strand
TATCAGCCAATTTACCAATCAAGATGTGGCGGTATTCTTTTGCTTGATCAACAAGCTCTGCTGGAATTTCTGATTCTTTAACTGTTTCGCCATTGGCGCCTTCATTGATGAAGGCTTTCATTGTCACAAGATCAACGACACCTTTATGGGCATCTTCCAAACCGATTGGAATTTGTGCCATCACAGCGTTCAAACGAAGTTTATCAACTAAAGCTTCGCAGACGCGGAATGGGTTTGCACCTTGACGATCTAGTTTGTTGACGAAGGCCAAACGAGGAACTCCGTAACGTTTCATCTGACGGTCAACCGTGATCGACTGTGATTGAACCCCGGCAACGCCGCAAAGAACAAGGATGGCTCCATCAAGGACGCGAAGTGAACGTTCCACTTCAATTGTGAAGTCCACGTGCCCCGGTGTATCGATTAGATTGACGGTATAGTCTTTCCATTGCACCTGAGTGGCTGCAGATTGGATTGTAATCCCTTTTTCCCGCTCTAGATCCATGGAATCCATTGTGGCGCCGACGCCATCTTTACCTTTTACTTCATGGATGGCGTGGATTTTACCGCCGTAAAACAAAATACGCTCAGAAAGAGTTGTCTTTCCAGAGTCGATATGTGCCGAAATACCGATATTTCGCACCATGTTGATATCCCAATTTTTTGCCATATTCTCACCTTTTTCGTCGCTTGATTTATTTTTGATGAAGGATTGGAGTTATCATTAAAATCACTTAGGATCAAAGAAGAATATCACCAAGGACAGGACTTTTTGTGCATAGTGTAAAAAAGGAAAAGCAGCTTCAGGAAAATTTGCAAAAATGGTTTGGGCATTCCGATTACAGATCAGTGCAAAAATCGGTTCTGCAAAAGACCTCCGAGGGCTTGAGCGGTTTGGCTTTGATGCCCACGGGAACAGGGAAGAGTCTTTGTTATCAATACTGGGCCAGGTTCGAGCAAGAAGCCAATTCCGCAAAGCCCAGCTTGGTGATTGTGATTTCGCCGCTGATTGCGCTGATGCAGGATCAGTGCGCAAAAGCGGTTGGGTTGGGGATAGATGCTGTCGAGCTTCACTCGAACTTGTCCCAGGATGATCGCCAGTCGCGGATGAAAAAAATTCAGCAGGGGCGCTACAGTTTATTATTTTGTACACCCGAAAGATTTTCGAAATCAGAATTTCGCGATAGTATAAAGGATCGCAAGGTGGCCTTGCTGGCCGTGGACGAGGCCCACTGTGTGTCTTTGTGGGGCCATGATTTTAGGCCTGATTACGCCAAGCTAAGACAAGTTCGCGAGTTTTTAGGCCGTCCTCCAGTTC
>DGYJ01000026.1:5003-15547 GCA_002396665.1 Bdellovibrionaceae bacterium UBA5009 | reverse complement strand
CAGTTCTAGCACTGACAGCGACGGCGACTCCGCAGGTGCAAAAGGATATTTGTGAAAGTCTGAAATTTGAAAATGAAAATTTTTATGTCGATTCTGGCGGGATCGAACGCAAAAATCTATGTTTAAATGTCCATGATCTTTTCGGAACAGAAGAAAAATTAAATCGCATGCACGAGTTGCTTCAGTCAAATCGAGGAGCTGTTTTAGTTTACACGACATTGATTGATACGGTTTACAAAATTTCGAAATTTTTAAGTTCAAAAAAAATTGAAAATTTAATTTACCATGGAGATTTGACGCCATCGCAGCGACGAAAAAATTTATCAGAATTTATGCGAATGCAAAATCCCGTGATGGTGGCAACACCGGCCTTTGGCTTGGGAATTGATAAGCCGAATATTCGACAGGTTTTTAATTTTGAAATTCCGGGGTCCATCGAAGACTACTATCAACAAATCGGTCGCGCAGGACGAGATGGTTTGTTGTCTGAAGCTCATTTTTTATTTGATGAAGAAGACACCACGATTCAAATGGAATTCGTCAAATGGTCTTTTCCGGAGGAAAGTTATATTCGACAAATTTATAAAATGATTGCGGATGATCCCGAGAGATTTCGTCAGCAAGGATTTGATTATTTGCGTGAACAAATAAGTTTTAAAAATAAAAAAGATTTTCGGGTTGAATCAGCGGTGAATATTCTTGAGCGTTGGGGATGTCTGGTTAAGTCAGAGGACTTTTCCTATTGGACTCTGTCCCAAGATCCCACGGATGAAATGTTTAAAGAAGAAAAAGGTGATTTGCAAATGAAGGCTCAAAACATGAAACTGCTCGAGTTACTTCGATATGCAAAAAACACGGAAGATTGTAGAATGGTGACGATATATAAATATTTTGGACATCAAGGTGAGGACTGTGGACGCTGTGACGTTTGTCGATCCCAAAAAATATAAATCGAGTTTGAATTTTGACGACATCGATTGGTCGATGGTGTCGGAATTTCAACATGGAATTGTTGCTGTTGGTGGAAAATTGACTGTGGGGACTTTATTTCAGGCCTATGGACATGGAATTTTCCCCTGGCCCCATGAAGATCATCCTTTGCTATGGTTTTCGCCCGATCCGCGCGGGGTTTTATTTTTTAAAGATTTTCATTTTTCTTCAAAAATCAAAAAAAAGTGGAAGACATGGTTTCCGCAATTTCGAATTTCATACAATGAGGCCTTCGCTGAGGTCATGGATTGCTGTCAAAAACAAAAACGAAAAGGGCAGGATGGGACTTGGATCAATGAAGAAATGAAAAAAGCCTATTTGGCTTTTCATCGTGAAGGCTTTGCCCATTCTGTCGAAGTTTGGCGTGGGGATCGCTTGGTGGGTGGAATGTATGGTGTGCTGGTGCAGGGTGTTTTTAGTGGCGAAAGTTTGTTTCATCATGAAGATGATGTCTCGAAGTTGGCCCTATGGGCAGGGGTTGAGAAATTAAAATCTTTAGGCTTGGAATGGATGGACACACAAATGGTGACTCCATTGCTTGCGTCCCTGGGCGGCGTCGAAGTGTCGCGCGAAGAGTATTTTAAAATGGTCAAGAGGGCCCAGGGCTAAGGATCTTTTATTCTATTCCCGTAGCGGGGTCCAAATTAAATTCGCCAAGCAATTGATCATGGAGTTCTAGTTCAGAGTAGCTTGCGGCAATTAAATTACTTTGTGCTTGATAAAGTTCGATTTGATTTTGCGAGGCTTTGTTGAGGGCTTGAATTAAAACACTGATATCAGTTCGCCCCTGGTTATAGGATCTTTGCAATTCGTCTGCGGCCTGTTGGCGAAACTTTAATTGATTTTTAAGATTTAAAAAATTTGCTTTAAGGGTTTGGACTTTATCATGGATTTTTTGTTGATCAGCAATAAATTGCAGGCGCACATTTTCTTCAAGCAGGTTTTCGTTTTGGCTATCTAATTTTTTTTGTAAAACTTTTTTGTCGCGGGTGTCATTGCCAAAAGTGTAAGTCAACTGCAGGCCAATATAGTTTTTAGGATAAAGTCCTTTGACCACATTGTTGAAGGAATTGCTTTGCGAATCATCTGCAGAAGTCGAATTGTGTTGAAGGACAAGATCTAGTTGGGGTCTGTTTTCAGACAAAGTTTGATTGTAGGACAATTCACTTGAAGATTTTTTTAAGGCCTGAATTTTTAAAGTGCGATAATCATTGATGGAAGCCTTTGGGGTAGGTGGATTCATTTTTTCTGGAGTTGTTTGGGCTTGCAGTGGAGTGGGCAGGTTTTCAATATTCAGGAGCGCCTTAAGATCAGCAATGTTGGCGTTCAGATCTTGTTTTTGTAAATTCAAATTTTGTCGCTGGGCCTCGAGCTCGGCTTGAATTTGAGAGGCCTCGCCAGGCGTGGCATTTCCGTACTGTTGTTTTTTGCGAATTTTACTTGCGAGGTCTTCGTAGCGTTTAAAAATTTGTTCGCTCTCTGCTAAACTTTGTTGGCTGGCAAATGTTTTGTAGTAAAGTGCCAGGGCTGTCATCAATTCAGATTCGCCTTGCTCGATCAGACTTAAATCTTGCTGTTGGATGCTTTGTTCTGCTGCTTTTAATTGGTCTCGTCGGGCTTCGCCAAAGAAATTTGACCAAAGAGATTGTTTTAATTGCAAACCAAGGGCGTTGTAATTTGTTTTCGTTCCCAAAGAATTAAAATTAATGCTGTAATTTGACAAAGTAAAACTGAGATCCGTCCCCGTTGAAAATGATTTTGAAAGGGAAAGATCAGTCAGGTATCGATTCGTGTCAGAAGTGACCAAGGTCGACGAAGTGTAGGATTGATTTTGATTGGTTTCGTATCCAGAGCTAAGTCCCAACTGCCAATCATACAGGGCCTGTGTCAAATAGTCAGAATTTTTATTTTGAATCAGTTTGTTTTTAAGAACTTTCCAGGTGGAAGAATTTAAAATCAATTGTCGCACCAGGAATTTTTCATCAGGACGAACCGTTTGTGACAGTGCCAGAGTGGGCTGAATTAGAGTCATCAGTAGAGCAATGAGTGTAGGAAGAAATTTCTTATTTAGCATTTCTCATCTCGATTCTTCTCAAGTACTATGAAGTCAATATGAAAATATCAGACCTGTCAATACGTAACCCGGTGTTTGCTTGGATGTTAATGTCCGCCTTAATGATCTTTGGCGTGATATGTCTATCCCGGCTTGGTGTCAGCCAACTTCCTGATGCAGATTTCCCTGTGCTGAACATCAGCGCAACATTGTCTGGGGCCGCCCCAGAGGTCATCGAAAATACCATCGTTGATCCCCTTGAAGAAGCCATGACTTCCATTGAAGGAGTGACCACGATTTCATCCAGTGCGAAAACTGGAAGTGCCAACATTTCCTTGGAATTTGACCTTGGAAAAAATATTGATGTGGCCTTGCAAGATGTGCAGGCGAAACTTGCACAAGCACAAAGACGTTTACCTACAGACATGGAAACGCCAGTGATTAGTAAATCAAATCCAGATGATCAGCCCATCATTTGGTTGGCTTTGACTGGAAAAAATATTGATTTGAAAACTTTGAATCGTATTGCCAGGGATCAAGTTAAAGATCGCTTTTCATCAGTTCCCGGAATCGGAGAAATTTTTCTTGGCGGTTACACAGCGCCAGCCCTGCGTGTTTGGGTGAAGCCAGAGGCCTTATCGAAATACAATATGACCGTCAATGACGTCATTGATGCTTTAAAAACAGAACACGTTGAATTGCCGGGTGGGCAAATTGAAACCAACACCCGAGTCATCAATGTGCGCACTTTGGGTGAGGCAAAAAATAAAGCTGAATTTGATAATATTATTATTAGCCGTCGTGCGGGGGCCCAGGTCTCTGATCAAAGCCAACCCGTACGTCTTAAAGATGTTGCAAACATCGAAGAAGGCCTTGACGAGATTCGCAGGATCGCGCGCTTCAATGGGGAAATGGCCCTGGGTTTAGGAATACGAAAACAGCGGGGGTCAAATGCTGTGGCTGTGGCTCGGGGGATTAAAGACAGACTTGTCGATGTTCAAAAAGATCTTCCACCAGGGGTCGAGTTGAACGTGAATTTTGACAGCACCAGATTTATCGAGGCCTCGGTCCACGAATTGAAGAGTCATTTATTTTTGGCGGCACTCTTAACGTCTTTAGTCTGCTGGATGTTTTTAGGAAGTTGGTCGGCGACATTCAATGTTTTGTTGGCCATACCAACGTCAATACTTGGTGCTTTCATAGGACTTTATTTTTTTGGATTCACTTTGAATACCTTCACATTGTTGGGTTTGACTTTAGCCATTGGAATCGTGGTTGATGATGCCATTATGGTTCTTGAAAATATTTTTCGTTTTAAAGAACTCGGACATTCAAAAATTAAATCAGCAATTTTAGGGTCTCGTGAAATTGCTTTTGCTGCGTTAGCGGCAACGGCTGCCGTGATTGCAATTTTTCTACCCGTGGCCTTTATGAAAGGTGTGATCGGCGTTTACTTTATGCAGTTTGGGGTGACCATTTCCTTGGCTGTGTTTTTATCTTTAGTGGAGTCTTTGACAATTACGCCCATGCGATGTGCTTCGTTTATTTCCGAAGGGCATCGCACCACTCGAATTGGTAAAGCCATGGACAAGGCATTGGATCAGCTGACCAGCAACTATGCGAAATGGTTGAAACCCACTTTAAATAATCCATGGAAGGTTTTGATCGCTTCCCTTGTTTTTTTGATCGCTTCTTTTTTGTTGGTCAAAAAAATTCCAAAAGAATTTACACCAACTCAAGATCAAAGTTTATTTATTGCTAGACTGCAATTGCCTGTAGGCAGTTCT
Organism: Bdellovibrionaceae bacterium UBA5009; assembly: GCA_002396665.1. Classification (GTDB taxonomy): domain Bacteria; phylum Bdellovibrionota; class Bdellovibrionia; order Bdellovibrionales; family Bdellovibrionaceae; genus UBA5009. Next base: position 10,717 of record DGYJ01000026.1, on the reverse strand, counting down.
TTGCAACAAACCAATGAAAAATCCCAGTTGGTGGAAAAATGGTTGCAAGAGCAAAAAGAAGTGAAACAGATTTTTGCCAGTGCCGGTGGATTTGGTGGAGGATCTTCAGATTCAAATACGGGGATGATTTTTGTGTCCCTGGTTCCTAAGGCTGATCGAAAAATTTCACAGCAAGATTTCATGACCAAAACCAGAGCCCAGTTTAAGGATGTCCCAGATTTGAAAGTGAATATTCAAGATTTGTCGGCCAGGGGATTTTCTTCAGGGCGGGGATTCCAAGTTGAGTTTATGGTTCAAGGTGGAGACTGGGATGAGCTTTGGAGTTCGACTAAAAAGTTGATGGACGAGATGGAAAAAAGCGGAATGATGGTGGATGTGGATTCGAATTATCTTTTGGGAATGCCGGAAATTCAAATTCGCCCTGATCGTGAACAAGCCAATAATCGTGGTGTGACAGTTTCTAATATTGCGCAAACAATTAATTCTTTGATTGGCGGAGTCCGCGTTGGACAGTATTCAAAGGATGGAAGACGTGATGATATTCGTTTGCAAATTTTGCGAAAGCCAGAGGTTGATAATCAATCTGGAAGTTTAAAAGACGATGGGGATAAGAATGCCCGACCTTACAAAATTGCTAAGGATGAAATCAATCAACTTTTGGTAGGAAATAACAGAGGGAATTTAATTTCGCTGAACAAACTTGTTCAGCAGACCACAGAGCCTAGCTTGCAACAAATTTCGCGGGTGAATCGTCAAAGGACAATAACAGTATCTGCGAATTTGAACAAAGGGTTTACATTGCCCCAGGCCCAGGCCTTTATTGATCAGAAATCAAAAGAAATTTTAAAGCCAGGCTATGTGATCAATCAAAGCGGGAACTCGAAGGCCTTCGGGGAATTTTTTACTCAATTGGCAATGGCCTTGGGCTTAGGAATTCTGGTGGCTTACATGGTATTGGCGACGCAGTTTAATTCATTCATTGATCCAATTTCGATTTTACTATCTATGCCTTACAGTATTTCTGGTGCATTCATGGCCTTGCTAGTGACTGGGCAAAGTTTAAATTTATACAGCATGATCGGAATTTTGCTATTGATGGGGATCGTAAAGAAGAACGCCATCTTGTTGATCGAATTTGCGAATCAATTACGTGAAAGTGAAAAACTAAATGCAAAGGATGCGTTACTGAAGGCTGGCCCAATTCGACTGCGACCCATTTTAATGACTTCGCTGGCAACGGTGGCAGGGGCTATTCCTTCTGCATTGGCCTTAGGAGAAGGGTCTGAAGCTTTTCGTCCCATGGCGATCACAATCATCGGTGGTGTTTTAGTTTCAACGGTGCTGACATTGTTTGTTGTGCCTGTAGGATCTTTGCTGATGGAAAAATTTCGTAGCAAAGAGCAAAAAGAACAGGAAACGAAAAAAGCTTTTGAAGAAATCGAGGCCGCTGCAATTTCTTGAGCGGCCAAAGAGTAAATTGAATTTTTGATTTTGAATTTACTTTAAATGAACAGTCAATTTTTGGTAGCTTCCGATGTAATGAACTTCGTAATAGTCTGATTCATTGCAAGTTTCGTACTGGCAAGTTTTGTAGCTTCCAGGGGATTGAAACCGTGTCGTTTGTAATTGCACATACTCGTTAGCTAGTTTGCGATTTAAGCTTGATTTTTTTCCCATAAAATCAAAAAAGCCCTTTGTTGTGGCTTCGATTTTTGAAATTTGTTCTGCAGAAAGTTTTTCGATGGGGAAATTGACAGTGATGTCATAGGAATTGTCTTCCATATTTCCTTGCGTATAAGAAAGAACAACTTGGGCCACTTTGGTTTTTTCAGCCACAACAGAGCAGGTTTCCAAATCAGACTCTGGCATACTTGAAGGAATACAAACATCAAGATCCTTCATTGCACTTGGCACATTTACTATGCGAATGCGCTCAATTTTAAGGTCTTTAATGTCACTATCCAAGACAAATTGATTTTGGAATACGTTGAGCTCTCTGATTGTATCAGCAATTGCCATCGCGCTAGATAAAGTACATGCAAGAATTAATATCATTTTCTTCATTTAATACTCCTTTGTGTTTTGGCTTGAAGCAGTTATTGTTCAAGTTGAGACCTTATATAAAGAAGTTGTTGAAATGGCTTGTTAGGAGTTTCTTTTATTTGTTGGATTAAAATTTGTTTTTTTAGAAATGTGTTAGGATTTGTACCATTTCTCTAAGCCCAGCTGATGGTGCTTGTGTTTAAAGCCTGCTTCAAGATGACTCCAGATCTGATTTGAGTAAAGGGCCTTCAAAAGAAAATCGAAAAGCAAATGATGACGCCGATAGGTTCTTTTGAGGCGATGTTCTTTAATTGGGTTAAAAGCTCCATGCTTTGAAAAAATTTGCAGAGGATTTTTTTTAACCCACGTCCAGGAGCCCATCTCTAGTGTCAGTGGTAGAAAAATGCCGCTGCGGTTTTTTTCTTTGTAATCTAGATAAAGAAAATCCCATAAATCTCCGTGCAGTAAGTAAGCATCCGATTGGGGCTCTATTTGGTAAATATGGTATGGGTGGGTGTCTTCAAATAAATGGGTGAGGGAATGCATTTCGGCCAGGTTATCGAAGATTTTTCGCGTGTGTGAAAATGGAAACCAAAGGCGATCCTTCATCCCAAAGCCAGAGTGAAAATCCACCGCAATCACACAGGAACTTTGTAGTGCTTCTTTCTTGAAGAGCTGGACAAGGGCTTGGCTTTCGGGCTCAAGAATTCCTTCTTGTCCTTGATACCAAGGGATTTTGTCTGAAATCCGCTGTCCACCAACAAGAAAGGGAGTTTTTTCTTCAGAGATGATCGGAGAGTTTCGCATCAAATCCACGTTGTTGCCATTGCTGCGCTTAAAATGCAGATAGCCCACGGGATTTAGAAGTGGAGCGAAAACCAGTCGCACATGTTGAAAAAGTTCTTTTCGAGAGCGATCCCAAAGTAATGTATCAATTGTTGTTTTCAAGAGGCTCCAGGCCAGCTGCGCACCGACTCGTTCGAGTCCGTGGACTCCGCCAGTGATAAATAAAGTTGGAGCGGTTGGGGATTCCGATCCAATCGAAAACGAATAGATTGGGTAGTTTTTATTTTTATATTTGATTTCAGTTTCAATGGATGGGCGAACCAAAGATTTTAATCTGTCTTCTTTGTTGATAAGATCAAATATTTTTTGAAGTTCGCCAATCATGCCATCTAGGATCTCTGTATTTGTAACTTTTGTGCAAGCGAATTCGCTAAATTTTCTTTTTTCAAAATTGTTAAAAAGTCGATGCAGTCAAAATCCTTATCAAAGGCAGGTTCGCAGGCAATTTTTGCACCAATTTTGATATAGGACTTTAGAAGTGAGGGGATTAAATTTTCGGCCTCAGTGATTTGATTTTCATTCAGTCCGTTTTTGAAAAAAGTATACCAAGTTTCGAAATCTTTCATTTGGAAAAGTTTTGTTGGCTTGCAAAAGTATTCAAGAGTGAGATGCCCGTGATCAAAAAGATATTTATGTACAAGGGCCGCGTCCCGTGGGTTATTGATCTTTGCACTTGAGCACCCATAAAGAATATTCGCATCTGACAGTTTCATATACTCTGCGATGCCCCTCCAAAGGATTGAAATCACAGAACCCTTTCGGTATTCTTGTTGGATGCAGGCGCGACCAAGTTCTAAGTAAGGTCCTTGCTGAAGTTGCAACATGGAAAGATCAAATTCGTTGGCCGTGTAAGAGTTTTTAATTTTTGATGAACAATTCAAACGATAGGTGCCAATAATTTTTTGAGTCTCTTTGTGGACGATGATCAGGTGGTCAAAGTAGTAGTCATACTTATCAAAATCCAGACTTTGTTTTTTGATGCCACGAAATTCTTGATTGAAGACTTGATCGCGCAGTCGAAAACTTTCAATCAGCTCATCTGTGCTTTCGGCTGTTTTGATAAGGTAGGGGCCTACTTCAAGAAAAAGTTTTATTTTTGGTTTGAACTTATGAACACGATTCCATCGCAAACGAGTTGTTTCTTTGATTTGCCCGACCAGTGTCATCATGGACCCTCCTCAGTTGAAGTTTATTTTTGCCTAAAATCGTTTTTAAAAATTGCAGCGCGATCAAGTTTGTTTGTAAAACATCTTCAGAAGATCCAATCAATGGATTGATTTCTGTCATATCAAGGGATTTTAAGTTTGGGTGAAGGCTTAAAAAATCTGCAAGGATTGTCATCTGCGAATTGGATAGCCCTTCTGGGACATGCAGACCTGTAGAGGGGGCCTCTGAGGGGCTCATGCAGTCAATGTCAAAGCTGATATGCAATGGATGTTCAGCGGTCAGTGAAAGAATTTTTTTAATTGCCTTTTCAATTCCATGCTGATGAAGGGTTTCACTTGTAAAATATTTTATTTTTAAATCGTCTAAAATTTGCTTTTCAAAGGGGTCAATGTCACGAAGCCCTAGATAAATAAGTTTATCAGGCGAAAGAAAATTTTTCATCCACGGTAAGTTTTCAGATCCAGAGTTTTGTAAATTCAGCAGTAAGGCCAAGGGCATTCCGTGTAAATTTCCTGTGGGCGAGTGCTGAGGCAGATTAATGTCAGCATGGGCATCTACCCAAAGAACATACCCGTCCTGATAGCTATTGCAAAAAGCCCCAACCGTCGAGATCCCGACACTGTGGTCACCGCCCCAATTGACTAGAAGTTGATCTGTGGCAAGGAGTGATTGGATCTTATGAAAGGCCACTTCATAGTCTTGCCATTGAATTTTTTTTAAATCTTCATTGTGTTTGATTTGAAAACGGTTTGAGTTTTCGACCTGGCGGGGGATGCTTCCATGGTCAATATATGAAAATTCAGAATTTAATATTTTTAGAAAGTTTCGGATTTCTTGGTCTGCATGGCCTGGCCCATTTTTAGCTTGCCCAGACTCGATTTTAAGACCTAAAAAATTGAAGGCTTGATTCATGTCTTAAGGCTGACGAAAATAAATCAATTTGTCGTGTCATGATTCTGTCTTTAGTCCCTGACAAAAATCTAACATGCGAAAGGGCTCTGATTTGGTTTAAATCATCATATGACTTGCATTGGGAATGGGTGTTCCCAGTTGCAAGGCCGGAAATGAGTTTATATGAAAGAGTCTTTAAAATGTGATTTTCATATTCATACTCAGTACAGTGATGGTCGATTGACCATTCAGCAGGTTGTTGACTTGTATGGCAGTAAAGGTTTTGGGGCCATCGCCATAACGGACCATATTTGTGAAGAGCGAAATATTATCGGTCGGGTCAGTCACAGTTTGAATTACAGTTTATCGAAGGAAAATTTTTCGACCTATATTCAAGAAATCAAACACGAAGCCCTACGCGCATGGGAACAGTACAAAATGTTGGTGATCCCGGGATTTGAAATTACAAAAAATTCTTTCGTCAATCATCGCTCGGCCCATATTTTAGTCCTTGGCGGTGAAGAATGGATTGATCCAGAGTTAGATGTCGAAGAAATTCTAGTTTGGGCAAAGCGGCAAGGTGGGCTGACGATTGCGGCCCATCCCCTCAGCACCGGAGAGTTTGAATTTCAAACCTACCATTTGTGGGGGCGTCGCCACGAGATCGGCCACTTGATCGATGCTTGGGAAATGAATTCAAGGCAAAAAGTCTATTCTGATGTATTGAACTCAAAGTTACCCATTATTGCGAATAGTGATTTTCACCA
>DGYJ01000026.1:525-4858 GCA_002396665.1 Bdellovibrionaceae bacterium UBA5009 | reverse complement strand
TCATCAGGTCCATTTTCAGTCTTGGAAAACAAAAGTTTACTCTGAAAAATCATGTGAAAATATTTTTGAATCGATTCGAAATCAAAAAATTGATTTTTTTATGGATACCTAGCCTGCCAAATTGCGGGCTCTAAGGAAGATTAAAAATTCTCTTCATCCAGGGTTCGATCAAGCTTTGAAAGCTTGGGTCGTGGGTGTTGATCCAAAGAACCATCAGCCAGCTCCACAGCCCCATCAGAAAACTTAAAGAAAGAGTATGGAATGCTTGCACAATAAAATTATGGGGATCCTCGATTAGATCTTCAGCTTCATGATTTTTTGTTTTGAGTTTTTGCATAAGACCCTGGGCAAGGACAACCCTATGGGCCATTTCTAATTTGTAGAAATGAACAGCAACGGTGCACTGGTGAGCAGCATCGATTTCGACACGGGTCACAATGGCGTAACAGGCCATGGATTTACTGCTAGGAACTTGGAACTGGATTTTAATGACTTCGCCCAATATCGGGCAGAGGTCCTCTGGTGCTGTAAAGATAAGCCCAGTCAAAGAGACGTTCTTGATTTCTGTGCCCTCTTCCCAAGGGGTTTGGTGGGGCCCTGCTACGCGGATAAGGTAATTATCATCGGTATCAAGTATGTATCGTGGAGCTCTGGAATGATATCTGGCAAGGCCTTGAGTCATACCTCTACTATCGGCTGAAGTGGTCCGTGGTCTTAGTGAATTTTTTTTAAAATAACTGTCTTATCTTGAGAAAACCAAAACGTGACAAAATGATAAACTTATTGTCGAATGGCCCTATGTCTTCTACCAGCCGCTCTAAAACCCCACGAAAGTCTAGAAAAAAGTCAAAACCCATCGAGCATGCCAGGGTTTCTGAACATGAATTTACCAATCGTGAAATAGGTTGGCTGGAATTCAATCGCCGCGTCCTAAACGAGGCCACGGACCCAAGGACTCCGCTGTTAGAGAGGGTTCGCTTTCTTTCTATTTGCAGCTCGAACTTAGACGAATTTTTTATGAAACGGGTAGGACGACTAAAAAGAAATATTGCCTACGGATTTGCCCCACGCTCTGCGGACGGAAAAACCCCAACCGAGCAGTTGAAGGCCATTCGTGAATATGTGATCCCAATGATGCAGCAGATGGCCTTGGCCTATAAAAACATCAGGTCACTTTTGAAACATGAAAATATTGTTTTATTGAAATGGTCTGAATTAAATGAATCTGAAAAATCTGAAATTAAAAAATACTACAATAAAAATGTTTTTCCGGTGTTGACTCCATTGTCGGTTGATCCGGGCCATCCCTTTCCGCTTATCTCGAACTTATCTACGTCTCTTGGTGTGACTTTGAAGCAGCCAGGGCAAGAGGAAAGACTTTTTGCGCGGGTGAAGATTCCCAAGGTCCTACCGCAGTGGATTCGTCTTTCAAGTACCAGTGAAGGTAATTTTCGATTTCTGAGTTTGTTGGATGTGATCGAGCAAAATATTGGTGACTTATTTCCTTCGATGCAAGTGATGCAAACCATGGCCTTTCGATTGACTAGAAATGCTGACGTTGATCGTGACGAAGAAGATGCCGAAGATTTATTGGAATTGATTGAAGAAGAACTTCGTCAGCGTCGCTTTGCCGAAGTCGTCAGGCTAGAGCATGGTCCCAACCCAGATCCTTGGATGTTGAAGTTTTTGACTGATGAGTTAGAGCTTTCAGATCAAGATGTCTACGAACTGCAGGGTGAATTGGATTACACCGATCTGAATTTGATAGCCGATTTGTCAGTGCCTCAGTTGAAATATGAAAATTATGTGCCCGGAGTTCCATCAGCATTCTTAGATGAAAACGTTTCGATTTTTGATTTGCTTCGGAAGCAGGATTATTTACTTCACCATCCCTTTGAAAGTTTTAAGTCCACCGTGGAAAGATTTATCCGTGAAGCTTCCATGGATCCAAAAGTCCTTGCTATCAAAATGACTTTGTATCGCACTGGCGACAATAGCCCATTTATTAAATCCTTGATCCGTGCAGCAGAACAGGGAAAGCAAGTTGTCTGTTTGATTGAACTTAAGGCCCGCTTTGATGAAGAACGAAATATTTTTTGGGCCCAGGCTTTGGAAAATGCCGGTGTCCATGTGGTGTATGGAGTTGTGGGATTAAAAACCCATGCAAAAACTTCTTTGGTTGTTCGTCAAGAATCTGGAGAGCTTCGTTGTTATGCCCACATCGGAACTGGAAATTACAATGTCACGACGTCGCGCTTTTACACCGATTTGGGACTGCTGACTTCAAAAGAAGAAATCACTAATGATGTGGTTGATTTTTTCCACTACCTCACTGGTCGATCACTTAAGAATGATTATAAAAATTTGCTGATTGCTCCGGTCAATATGTTTACGAAATTCAAATCATTTATTGAGCGTGAGGCTGAGCATGCCAAGGCCGGAAGGCCCGCCCATGTGATTGCTAAGTTCAACAACATGGAAGAAAATGAAATAGGCATGGTCCTGTACCAGGCTTCGCAAAAAGGCTGTGATGTGGATCTGATTGTTCGCGGTTTTTGTTCATTAAGACCTGGAGTTCCTGGCTTGTCTGAACGCTTGCGAGTGATTTCAGTGATTGGTCGCTTTCTTGAGCACTCGCGATTATTTTATTTTCGAAATGGGGCCTTGGACCCGGTGGACGGAGAATTTTATATTGGCTCTGCGGATTGGATGTACCGAAATCTTCATGCGCGGGTGGAAGCTATCACGCCAATTCTAGATAGATCTTTACGCGAAAAGTGTTGGGAGATTTTGCAAGTCTGCCTTAAAGATCAGCGCCAAACTTGGGATATGAATTCCAACGGCCAGTATGTGCAAAGAAAATCAAATGATGTTGGCGTCCATCAGCAGCTGATGAATTTATCTAAACAAAGAGTGCCATTCACTGAAGAATCCGTTGAGGCCAAAGACACATGAGTTTGATCTTAGTTCGACATGCCATTGCTGAAGACAGGGAAGAATTTCTTTTGAAAAATAAAGAGGACAGCTTAAGGCCACTGACTGTCAAAGGCCGTAAACGAATGGAAAAGGTTGCCGCAGAAATGAAAGACTGGGTCCCCAGTGTCGACCTGATCGTGACAAGCCCCTACACGCGGGCTGTACAAACTGCAGAAATTTTAAGAAAGAATTATCCAAAGGTAAAAATGGCTGTGGCTTCAGAGCTGGTTCCCCATAGTCCGCCACAGGCCTTTATTCGATGGTTAAGGCTTCAGCCCGCGGCATTAAAAACGATCATGGCCGTCGGTCACGAACCCCAATTGAGTGTTTTTATTTCTTATCTTTTGGCTGCTAAAAATCAATCATTTGTCGAGTTGAAAAAATCCGGAGCTGTGGGCATCGAAATCTCTTCATGGGAGGAAATTGAGACTTCCCAGGCTCAGCTTCTGTGGCTGATTCAGCCCAAAATGTTTTCGGAATAGGGGATAACTTTATTCCACTTGACAAAATATACTATTCCTAGCTGATAGTGAACCCCATATTATGTTAGCGTTTCACAAGATGGAAATTAAAGATTATTTAGTCGACGAGTTTCACCGTCGACTTTCGAAAAACAGCTCTTATTCAATGAGGGCTTTTGCTAGAGATCTTGAAATGTCTCCGCAAAAATTGCATCTCGTGATCAACGGCAAGTCCGGCTTATCAAGTCGAGCAGCCCAGCTTTTGGTCAGTAAACTAAAAATTTCTGATTTCGAAAAAGAAAGATTTATTCTGCTTGTTGAAAGCAAGCACCACCGCAGTCAAACCGCAAGACAAATTGCTCAAAAAAAACTTTTGGAACATGTTGATGCTGATGAAGGTCTTAAGATCTCGGATGATGGTTTTAGAATTACTTCCGAATGGTATTACCTTCCAATTTTGTTGATGCTAGAAATGAATTTTGACTTAAGACAATCTGCATTGATTGCCAAAAAATTGGATATTCAGGTGACTAAAATTAAAAAAGCCATATCTGATCTTGTACAGGCAGGATTATTGATTCAAAAAAACGATGGTTCATACACCAAAAACAGTTCCCACTTTTCCTATGTTGCTAAAAATTCCAGTTCGGATCTTATGGAATACTATAAGGAATATCTGCATAAGGCAGAGGCCAGCCTTTTGTTGCAGAAAGAACTTCGGCACTTTTCTGTCATGTTGACGACAATTTCAGAGCAACAAATTGAATTCGCAGTTAAAGAAATTAATCAATTTCGTAAAAAACTAGGGAAAATTCTTGCCGATAAGTCGGCATCACCTGATAAGTTGTATTCGCTTTCTGTCCAATTCTTTCCCGTGTTAAAAGAAGGTAATTGAT